>NZ_JBBBNY010000007.1:6452-160223 GCF_037137055.1 Fulvimonas yonginensis | reverse complement strand
AAGCCGATGATCTGTTCTTCGGAAAACCGCTTCTTCACGTCCAATCTCCTTCGGATGGGGGATTGGACTCCAAACCGCGGTGCTACTCAAAAGTGGGGGAACGTCGCAGGCAGAACAGCCCGAGGCGTTGCATGCACGCACGTTGGTCGTATAGCTCGTTCCATGGGCAGTGATCACTATCGAAGTGGATGCCGTATTCACTACCGTGCAGGTAGAGCCACTCAGGCAGTACTGAAAGTCGTAGCTGCCGCTCCCGACGACGCTGACCACGACGCATCCAACTCGTATGAGTAGGGAGGGCGGATGTCAGGGTCGTATGTTTCGTAAATGGTGGCAGACAATCCCGTTGGCGTCGGGGGGATATGGAGCACGTTGACGCTGCCTGTGGTGCTCCAGCCGCTGCAGCCACCGACGTTGCAGGCCTGCACGTGGTAGCCGTAGGTGCCGTTGCCCTTGCCGCTGATCGCCCGACTGGTGGCGCTGCCGGTGTGGATCGTGGCCCAGGCGCCACCATTGATCTGCTCCTGCAGGGTGTAGCTGGTGGCCGTGCTCACGGCCGTCCAGCTCACCGTGTAGCTGCCGGTGGTGCTGCTGGATGGCGCACTTACGCTGGGCGCGGTAGCTGGTGGGAGATTTACCACGACGGTACCGTTGGTACTCCACGAGCCGCAACCGCCCGCATTGCAGGCTTGCGCTCGGTAGCCATACGTCCCGTTGCCCTTGCCGCTGATCGCACGGCTGGTCGCGCCACCGGTCTGGATCGTGGCCCAGGCGCCACCATTGACCTGCTCCTGCAGGGTGTAGCTGGTGGCCGTGCTCACCGCCGTCCAGCTGACTGTGTAGCTCCCCGTATTGCTGCTAGCGGGTACGCTGACGGTGGGGGCACTGGTAGGCGGGAGGGCTACCACCGTGGCAACTGTCGCGCTCCAGGGACCACAGCCGCCCACATTGCAGGCCTGCACGCGGTAGCCGTAGGTCGCATCGGTCTTGCCGCTGAGCGCACGGCTGGTCGCGCTACCGGCCTGGATCGTCGCCCAGGTGCCGCCGTTGACCTGCTCCTGTAGCGTATAGCTGGTGGCTGTGCTCACGGTCGTCCAGCTCACCGTGTAGCTGCCGGTGCTACTGGCCGGTGCGCTGATTGTCGGGGCACTGGCTGGCGGATACGTCACCACCGTGACACTCGTCGCGCTCCAGGGCCCACAGCCAATGCTGTTGCATCCCTGCGCCCTATAGCCATAGGTGCCATTGCCCTTGCCACTGACCGCACGGCTGGTGGCGCTGCCGGTCTGGATCGTCGTCCAGGCGCCCCCGTTGATTTGCTCCTGTAGGGTGTAGCTCGTGGCGGTGGCCACCGCCGTCCAGCTGACCGTGTAGCCACCCGTATTGCTGCTGGCGGGCACGCTGACGGTGGGGGCGCTAGTGGGTGGGAGGGTCACCACCGTCGTGCTCGTGACACTCCACGGCCCACAACCGCCACCGTTGCATGCCTGCACGCGGTGGCCGTACGTGCCGTTGCCCTTGCCGCTGGCCGCCCAGCTCAGGCTGGCGCTCGTTTGCACGGTGCTCCAAGCGCCCCCGTTGAGCTGTTCCTGCAGGGTGTAGCTGGTCGCCCCACTGATACCCGTCCAGCTTACGGCGTAGCTTCCGCTGGTGCTCGTCGCCGGAGCGGTCGGCGTGGCGAAGGCGCCAGTGGTAACGGGGATGGTGCCGAAACGGTCAAACCACGCCACGCCTTCTTGGACAGGCAGATACTGCACCCGCAAGCCCGTGCCCAATACGGCATTGGCGGGGACCGCGATGGCCACCGCCGCACTGCCACCGGGCGGAATATCCGGTATCGCGGCGCGCGTCAGGTCGTTCGTGACGATCTTGCCGGATGCGTCGACCAGGTGGTCACCAAGATGGACCGGATACGATCCGGACGAGGTAAGCGTCACCGTGCCCTGGTTGGTGATCTCAACGGTTGCCTCGATGGCCTGAGCATCGGCCGAGAGCGTGGGTCCTGCTACCAAGCGCAGGGTTACGTTCACTTCGGAAGGCAGAAGAATCCGGGTGTCCCGCACGTTCTTGGCGATGAGCTTGCGGCCGAGGTAGATGAAATCGGTCGCGGCGTACGCCCCAGTGTCGATCTGGTACAGCAACTGCCCAGCCTGGGTGTAGAAGTAGTAGGTCGGGCCACCGCTGGCCGGCGACTTCATCACCCGCCGGCCGGCTGCGTCGTAGCTGTAGCTGGCCAGCCCATCGATCTGGGTCAGCTGGTTCTTCTGGTCGAACTGCAGTGTGCTGCCGTTCTTGCTGGTGACGTTGCCGCGGTTGTCGTAGCCGAAGCTGCTGCTGCCCGCGCCGGTAATGCTGGCCAGGCGATTGAGCGCGTCGTAGTTGTAGGTGAAGGTCGCGCCGTTGCCGATGCGGCTCTTGATATTGTTGAGCGGGTCGTAGCTGTAGCTCTCGGTGCCCCACAGGTTGCTGGCCGTGGCGCTGGTCAGCCGGTTGAGGTCGTCGTAGCCGAAGCTCTTGGTGCGGTGCCCGTCGACCAGGTCGGTGACGCCGGTGATGTTGCCGTTGGCGTCGTAGGCAAAATCCTCGCTGAGGTTGAGCGTGCTGCCCAGGCCATAGCTGAAGTTGCTCAGCAACTGACGGGCGTTCTGTTCGGCCAGGTACGTGGCGCCATTGCCGTAGCTGAAGGACGCCACTTCGCCGTTGGGGAAGTAATCGATGCCGCTGGCGAAGGCGCCCACCCGGGTGGCACGGCCCAGCGCATCGGGGGCGTAGGCGACCGCGGTGCCATCGGGGTAGGTCAGGCTCGCCAGGCTGCCGTAGGCATCGTGGGCGTAGCCGACCGTCCAGGCGTTCTGGCCGGTCAGCTGCAGGGTCTCGCCGGTCAGCTGGCCGAGCTTGTTGCGCGTGGCGCTCCAGGTGCTGATGCCCGACACCGCGCTCTTGAGGTTGCCCAGCGCGTCGTAGCCATAGGTGGTGCTCTGCGTGCCCGAGGGCGGGGTCAGCGTGAGCAGCCGGTTCATGGCGTCGTAACTGCGCACGGTCTTGCCGGCATCGGCCACCTGCTCCAGGCCGCAGCCCGTCCCCGTGAGGCTCAGGCCCGCGGCACTCCAGGCCAGGTTGTTGGCGCCGTCGTAGGCCATCACCTCGCTGCCGCTTTCCGGCTCCGTGGTGCGACACAACCGGTGGTAGCTGTCATAGACCAGCGTCTTGGTGACGTCGCCGCTCAGCCCATTGAACGAACCGTACTGGTGGATCGCGGTCGGGTTGCCGTAGAGGTCGCGGGCGATCGTCTGGGTGACCCCGGCGGGCGCCTGGACCTGGATCACCGCCTCGTAAGCCGGCTGGTCGAACACCTGGTAGCTGGTGGTCGTGACCTTGCCCTTGGGGTCGGTCACCTGCTTGCGGGCACCGGACAAGTAGCTGGTCGTGGTCGTGAGGGTGCCCAGTTCGGAGGTTTGCTGCGTGCGTGTCAGGCGGCCCAGGACGTCGTAGGTGTGGGTGGCGCCGGCCGTGATCGCACTCAGGTCCGGGCTCCCGGCCACCGGGTAGGAACTGAAGGTGGTCAGGCCTCGGAAGTCGTAATCGCTGCGCACGTTGCTGTGCGAGGCGGCATCCCCGTTGATGTAGGTGTCGGTGAGCACCGGCTGCAGCTCGGCGTTGAAATAGGTCACCTGACGCTGGTCACCCTTGGCGATCGTGCGCCGCCAGTGGTTGGCGCCCACGCCACGCTCGGCACCGGTCACGAAGTCGTAGCTGAAGGTCTTCGGATACCAGGCCTGCTCGTCGCCGCTGGGATAGGTGATGCGGGTCAGGCGGCCCACCCCATCGTAGCTGTAGGCGGTGGTCGCACCGGCTTGGTCGGTGATGCTCGCGATCTGGCCGAAATCGTCCACCACCAGGCTTTGCGACCGGCCATCGGGATAGCCGATCGCCTGCGGGATGCCGCGCTTGTAGCTACCCAGGGTGGTGGTGTGGCCATTGCCGTCGGTGAAGCTGGCCAATTGCCCTTGCGCGTTGAAGCTGTAGCTCATGAGCTTCTGGCCGAAGTGCCAGCGCTCGGCCAACGTATCGTTGGTCGTGTTGTAGACGTTCTTGTCCACCACCTCGCCGGTGGTGAGGTTGGTCACCTGGGTCGGTAGGCCCAGCACCCACAGCGTGGGGTCGTTGAGGTAGTCGGTCTGCTCCTCGACCGCACCTTGCCCGGCAATGGAGCTGTAGCGCTTGGCCCGGGTCACCTGCGCATAACTGTTGAACGCTTCCGCCAGCCATGAATAGGTGTCGCCATCTTGGAGAATCTGGCGCTTGTTAAGCGGCGAGTATTTCGTGTTCTGATCAGGATTGACTATCGCTCCCTGCAGGTTTGTACCAGCGATAGGCAAGGGTGAGGTATTCGGCGGCGCATAGCCGCTGATCTCGGATCGCAGAAGCGTCGAACCAACCGCGCCTGTGTAGTAGTCCGTGCGCACCAGCTGGCTTTCGGTGTAGTCGAACTTGTTACTAAAGGTGTAGCGTTGCGTGCTCCCGTCAGGGTTGGCCACATCCGTATAGACCGTACCTACGCAACCAACCGAAAAACAATCAACCCAGCCTTCCTGTGTCGGTGAGTAGCCATAGGACCACGTCCGCGTCGGCGTGCCCGCACCGGACACCGTTTCCTGTGTAATGGAGAGGCCCCACCACAAGTATGGAATGCCCGCATAACTGCCCGGAGTGCTGGGGTCATTGTTTAGGGCGCCACTGCATGCCAGCGGCACATAGGAACGCGCGTGCCGGGTTGGTTGGACCGTGAATGTTCCTGTCAAGCCGGAGGGGTGGATGATCGTGCCGCTAACCGGGCTTAGAACGCCGGGTACCGTCGGCCTCAGGCAGCTCGAACTCCCCGCATCTCCGCTCAACGATGCCCGATCGAGCAAGGCGAAGTCGAAACGCCACTGGCTGGAATCCGGCAGCACGACAGCGGTGAGAGTCGTATTGTCGCTGCTGTAGGCATAAGTCCAGGTCCGTGGTGAGCCCGAGGCCGGCTGCAGGGTCACGCTCTGGACTCGGTGGGTACCCGCGACGTACGTAAGGCTCAACGCGCGCCCATCACTGGCAGTGATGGCGGTCAAGTATCCGTCGGCGTCGTAGCTGTAGTTGAGCGTATTGCCGAACCGATCCTGGACTTTAGTCACCAACAACACGCCCAGGCTTCGAACCATGACATCCGTGGTGGTTGCAGCATGCGCGGTATTCGAACCCGTCAGGACAGTGATGAGCGTCTCGATAACCTCATCCAAGCGCGCCATTTGGGTGTCAGAAGAGCGCCTCACGCTCGCGGTACCGTCATACAGATGCCGGGCCATTTCCGGTGCAGGGCGATAGACCAGCTCGTTGAACCAGTACTTCGTACCGTCGGGCGACTCGCCCAGGAAGCCCTCGCCCGGCTGGCCGTTCGCCGTACTCGGAAGGCAACTGAACCGCCAGTGGCTCTTGGTGACTACCGGATAAGTGCTTTTGGTGCCGGCATCGACGCTGGCGAGCAGGTCCTGGCTCCCTTCACCGGGAAGCACCAAGTGGTATCCCTTCCACCACTCGCTGGGATCCCATTCCACGAGCGCCGGATCGCCAAGGTGTCTGATAACGGTCGGCGGTGCAGTGAAATTCGAGCACCGGGTATTTACGTCGGCGTAAGGGTCGATGCCTTGCGCTAAAGGATCGATCTGCCATCCATTGACCGCCTGCACATGTCCGGTAACCTCGTTGTAGTACCACATCGATACGCCCGGATCAGTGGCCGTCGGAGGGGTTCCCGCCGTGAAACTTTCCAAATGCGGAACGAGCAGCTCCCAGTCGGCAAACACTCCTTCCGCATGGGGAATGACCGGTCGGTTGCCATCGGCGTTGAACTGACGCACCAACTGCAGCAGCGGACCATTGCCCGGCAGGCTGATGTCAGTCTGCGTAAAGGACAGGGAGCCGTCGTACAGACTGATGTTTTCGCCAAAGGGATGCTCGCCAAGAGGTTGGATGTCCTCATTGACGTGGATGAGCTTCCTGTATTCGTCTTCTGGCATATCGGTGGCATGCAGAATGCCGATGCCAAGTACGATCCAGGCAAAACACACACAGTGGGACCCACCGTCCCTGTGGCAAACGCGACATATCCCTGTTCCCCAAAGGCCGCCGCGTTGCGCGGCGGATAACGCGAGTTCAACGCCGCTCGGGGGAGCTGTCAAGTGTCGTGCGCAAAAGCGAAGGGTGAATTACCCCTTCACGCGGCGCGCGATCGCCTCGCCGAAGCTCTGCGTGTTGCCCTTGCCGCCCAGATCCGGCGTGACGTGATCATGGTCGTGGGCCATCGTCTCGCGGATGGCGTTGCGCAGGCGGGTGCCCTTCTCGACCATGCCCAGGTGGTCGAGCATGTCGGCGGCGGCCAGCAGCAGCGCGCAGGGATTGGCGATGCCCTTGCCGGCGATGTCCGGCGCCGAGCCGTGCACGGCCTCGAAGATGGCCGCGTGCTCGCCGATGTTGTCGCCCGGGGCCAGACCCAGGCCGCCGACCAGGCCGGCGCACAGGTCCGACAGGATGTCCCCGAACAGGTTGGTGGTCACGATCACGTCGAACTGCTCGGGGCGCATCACCAGCTGCATGCAGGCGTTGTCCACGATCATCTCGTTGAACTCGATCTGCGGGTAGTCCTTGGCGATCTCGCGCGCCACGTTGAGGAACATGCCCGAGGCCGTCTTGATGATGTTCGCCTTGTGCACGGCGGTGACCTTCTTGCGGCCCTTCTTCACGGCCATCTCGAAGGCATAGCGCACGATGCGCGCGCTGCCCTTGCGGGTCACGCGGATCATGGAGGTCGCCGTCTCGCCGTCCTCGGACACGCTCTGGCCCTCGGCAAGATAGGCACCCTCGGTGTTCTCGCGCACCGTGATGATGTCGATGTCCTGGTAACGCGCCTTGGTGCCCGGGAAGCTGTGCGCCGGGCGCACGTTGGCGTACAGGTCGAAATGCCGGCGCAGGGTGACGTTGATCGAGGTGAAGCCGCCGCCGATCGGCGTGGTGAGCGGGCCCTTGAGCGCGACCTTGTGCTCGGCGATCCTGTCGAGCGTGGCCTTGGGCAGCAGGTCGCCGTGCTTCTCCAGCGCCACCATGCCCGCGTCGACGAAGTCGTAAGTCAGGCCGCAGTCCAGCGCGTCGAGCACGCGCAGCGTGGCGGTCATGATTTCCGGGCCGATGCCGTCACCCGGGATCACGGCGATGGTGTTGCTCATGTAAAGCTCCTTGGGGACTGGTCGCGCGTGCGGCGGGGGCGGGCGCACGCCAAAGAGCGCCATTATCGCCGATGCGGCCACCGACCCGCAGCAGGCGGCATGCGCCGGGCGTTGCAAATCGTCGCACGGAGCGTTGCGGATCTTCGCACCGACCATGCCGGAGGACTCCGGTGGAACGCTGTAGGAGCGAGCATGCTCGCGATGCCTTTCGCTCCGGAGCGCGGCTGAGCCAGGAGCATCGCGAGCAAGCCCGCTCCCACAGGGGGCGCCAGGTCAGGCGTGGTCGGTGCAGGCAGTGCCGCCGGCCTGGCCGCCCTCCAGCTGGTCCAGAAAGTCGACCGCGCGGCGCAGGTGCGGGATCACGATCGAGCCGCCGACCACCAGGCCCACGCTGAAGGTCTCGAAGAATTCCTCGCGGGTGACGCCGGCTTCCTTGCACTGCGCCACGTGGTAGCTGATGCAGTCGTCGCAGCGCAGCACCATCGAGGCGACCAGGCCGAGCAGCTCCTTGGTCTTCACGTCCAGCGCGCCGGGCTTGTAGGTCTGCGTGTCCAGCGCGAAGAAGCGCCGCACGACCTGGTTGTCCTCGGCCAGGATGCGCTCGTTCATGCGCTGGCGGAACGCGGTGAACTCCGCCACGCGGTCCTTGCTCCCGGTCGCGTCGCTCATGCCGGCTCGCCCAGCAGTTGCTTCAGCTTGCCGCTGCGGTCGGCGGCGACCAGGTCGTCGTAGCCGCCCACGTGCTGGTCGTTGATGAAGATCTGCGGCACGGTGCGGCGACCGCCGCTGCGGCGGAGCATCAGGTCGCGCTGCGCCGGATCGGCATCCACGCGAACCTCGTTCCACTGCAAGCCCTTGGATTTGAGCAGGTTCTTCGCCGCCACGCAGTAGGGACACACCGCCGTGGAATAGACCTCGATCTTGGGCATTGCTGGTACTCCGGAAAACCTCAAGGATGGCCGGTGAGATGGGCGCCCGCGGCCCCATTGCAAGCCAACGGACGATGAACCGACGTCGCCGCCGGCGGTCCTCACTGATGTATTGTCGCCCACCTATGGCCATGGCACCACGACCCGCCCCCCGCCTGCTGACCGCACTGCTCGCCGCCAGCCTCGCCTTCGGCGCCGGCGCGCAGGAGGACATCCGCCTGCCCGACCTGGGCAGCTCGGCCGACGCGCTGATCTCGCCGCAGGATGCCCAGGACTACGGCGCCGCCATGCTGCGCCAGATGCGCTCGATGGACATGGTGGTGGACGATCCCCTGCTGGACGACTACCTGAACGACCTAGGCTACCGTCTGGTCGCGGGCAGCGACCGTCCGAAGGACCATTTCGCCTTCTTCGTGGTGAAGGACGACGAGATCAACGCCTTCGCCGCGCCCGGCGGCTACATCGCGGTCAACTCCGGCCTTATCGCCATCACTCGCAGCGAGAGCGAGCTGGCGGGCGTGATCGCCCACGAGATCGGCCACATCACGCAGAACCACCTGCAGCGCGCGTTCGAGGACTCCAAGAAGGACGCCCCGCTGATGGCGCTGGTGCTGCTGGGCGCCATCGCCGCCGGTGCGGGCTCGCACAGCGGCGACTCGCCGATGGCGGTGCTGGCTGCCGGCCAGGGCCTGATCGCGCAGCGCTCGATCAACTTCACCCGCAAGGACGAGGTCGAGGCCGACCGTGTCGGCATCCAGACCCTGGCCAACGCCGGTTTCGACCCGCGCGCCATGGCCAGCTTCTTCGAGCGCATGCAGGACACGCTGCGCGCGGGCGCCGGCGGCACCGACGTGCCCGAGCTGCTGCAGACCCACCCGGTGACGCTCTCGCGCATCAGCGACGCCAAATCGCGCGCGGATGCCCTGCTGGAGGCGCAGAAGCTGCGCCCGAGCGGCTCCACCCTGGTGCGCAGCCAGTGGGAAAAGACCACCGCGCCGATCCCCTACGTCAAGGACCCGACCGCCCTGCTGGGCACGCAGGTGCAGGGCGGCCTCGACACCTACGCGCTGATGCGCGAACGCACCCGCGTGCTGGCCGGGGACCCGTCCAAGCTGGCGCACTTCTACAGCGCCAGCTTCGGCACGCCCGGCTTCGACACGCCCGCGACCCGTTACGGCTACGCCCTGGCGCTCACCCGCAGCGGCTTCGGCGCGCAGGCGATCGAACAGCTCAAGCCCCTGCTCGCCGCGCATCCGGACAATCTGGTCCTCGGCCTGGCAATGGCCGACGCGCAGCTGCAGGACGGCCAGCGCCCCGCGGCCCTGGCCCGCTACGCCGCGCTCAACGCCCGCTCGCCGGGCAACCGCGCGGTGGCCCTGGCCTACGCCAAGGCGCTCACCGCCGGCGGCGACAAGGACCAGGCGATCGCCGCCGCCGGCCTGCTGCGCCCGTTGCTGGACAAGGCCGACGAGCCGGACATCTACCGCAGCTACGCCCGCGCCAGCGACAAGGCCGGCGACAGCGTCCGCGCGGGCGAGGCCTATGCGGATGCCAGCTACCTCTCCGGCCGTCCGTTCGATGCGATGGAGCAGCTCAAGCGCCTGCTCAGGCGCGACGACCTGGACTACTACGCCCGCGCCCGCATCCAGGCGCGCATCGCCGACCTCACCCCGCTGGTGCTGGAACTGCGCAAGCGCAAGGTGCAGACCGCCGACAATCCGGACGGACGCAGCCAGTAGCCGGGCCACCGGATGCCGGCAGCGGACCGGAAGGGCCGGTAGCGAGCGGATCCCGCGCGTCGACCGGCCGGCTCGGACGGGCTAGGCCGGACGCGCGGCGCCGAGTGTCATCCAGACGTAACATTGCCCCGCTGCAATACGCCCGTCACAGGCCAGGCGCAAACGCGTGCAAAAGCGCATCCTCATCGTCGAAGACGAAGCTTCCATCCGCGACATGGTCGCCTTCGCGCTGCGCAAGGCGGACATGGAGGCGGTCCCGGCGGCCGACGCCCGCGCCGCGCAGATCGCGATCGCCGAACAGGTACCGGACCTGATCCTGCTGGACTGGATGCTGCCGGGCACCAGCGGCCTGGAACTGGCGCGGCGCCTGCGCAAGGAAGAGCTCAGCCGCGAGATCCCGATCATCATGCTCACCGCCCGTGGCGAGGAGATGGACCGGGTCAACGGCCTGGAAGCCGGCGTGGACGACTACGTGGTCAAGCCCTTCTCCACCCGCGAGCTGATCGCGCGGATCAAGGCGGTGCTGCGGCGCAGCCAGGGTGACGACGGTACCGGCGTGGTCGAGCTGGGCGGCCTGCGCATCGACGGCCCCGCGCACCGCGTGTTCGCCGGCGACGAAGCGGTGCCGATCGGCCCCACCGAATACCGCCTGCTGTATTTCTTCATGACCCATCCCGAGCGCGTCTATACCCGCGCGCAGTTGCTCGACCACGTATGGGGCGGCAGCGTGTACGTGGAGGAGCGCACGGTGGACGTGCACATCCGCCGCCTGCGCAAGACCCTGGAACCGTGGCAGCTGGACGGCATGGTGCAGACGGTGCGCGGCTCGGGCTACCGTTTCTCGACGAGCGTGTGAGGCGACTCGACGGCGTCACCTCGCCGCGCCATCCTCAGCGCTCCGCCGTCCGGATCGACCGCATGAACCGCGCCCGCCGCCTCGCCCACGTCCTGCTCGACCTGCGTGCCGCCGCGGACAGCCTGCCCGACGCGGTCGTGCTGCTGGACGAGAGCTGGCGGGTACGCTGGTTCAACCGCGCCGCCGAGGCGCTGCTGGGGCTGCGTCGGCCACGGGACCGCGGCGTGCTGCTGGTGGACCGCCTGCAGGGCTCGGAACTCGCCGGCTGGCTGCGCAGCGGCGCACGCGCACCGTTGCGCGACATCCCGGCGCCCGGCCAGCCGGACGGCCGCCTCGACGTCTCGCTGCAACCCTTCGGCTGGCGCCAGCGGCTGCTGCTGGCGCACGACATCAGCCCGCTGACCCGGCTCGAGCAGATCCGCCGCGACTTCGTGGCGAACGTGTCGCACGAGTTGCGCACGCCGCTGACCGTGATCCACGGCTACCTCGAGCTGCTCGACCCGGAGGACGTGCCGGCGCTGGCGCCGGTGCTCGGCGAGATGCGCGCGCAGTCCAAGCGCATGGGGCAGATCGTGGAGGACCTGCTGACCCTGTCGCGCCTGGAGACGCAGGAGCACGTGGTCGACGAGCGCGTGCCGATGGCCGGCCTGCTGGCCACCCTGCGCAAGGAGGCCGAGGCGCTCAGCCAGGGCCGCCACCGCATCACGCTGGAAGCCACCGCCGGGCTGGACCTGCTCGGCTCGCCGAAGGACCTGCACAGCGCCCTGTCCAACCTGGTCAGCAACGCCGTGCGCTACACCCCAACCGGCGGCAGCATCACCATCCGCTGGCAACGCAGCCCCGAGGGCGCCACCTACGCGGTCAGCGACACCGGCTACGGCATCCCCGCCAATCACCTGGCACGGCTGACCGAGCGGTTCTACCGGGTCTCCTCCAGCCGCTCGCGCGAGACCGGCGGCACCGGGCTGGGCCTGTCCATCGTCAAGCACGTGCTCAACCTGCACCAGGCCCGCCTGAGCGTCGAAAGCACCCCCGGCCGGGGTTCCACCTTCGCCTGCCATTTCGGGCCGGAACGGCTGCTGGCACCCGAGAACTAGGCGCTCCCCGGCCCCGCCGCCCGCCTTTCCCGCCCCGCGTGCGGCCCGCGGGCGGCGGACCGGGGCTGAAGCGGACCCGACCCGCGTGCGACCCTCCCCGCTGTACTCCGCCGCCGCATCGGCCAGAATGGAGCCATGGCCCGCAAACTGCCGCTTCCCGCCACCGCGATCGCCGACCTGTCCGCGCCGGAGCTGTACCTCAACCGCGAGCTGGCCGCACTGGAGTTCAACTTCCGCGTGCTCGCCATGGCGCGCGACGCCCGGGTGCCGTTGCTGGAGCGGTTGCGCTACCTGAGCATCGTGGCCAACAACCTCGACGAGTTCTTCGAGGTGCGCGTGGCAATGCTCAAGCACCACCACAGCTACGGCTCGGCCGCACCGGGTCCGGACGGCCTGCCTTCAGGCGAGGTGCTCACCCGCATCCGCGCCCGCGTGCTGGACCTGGTCGCCGAGCAGTACGCCACCTGGCAGGAGCAGCTCAAGCCGCAGCTGGACGCCGAGGGCATCCGCTTCCTCACCCGCCACCAGTGGAACGCGGTGCAGCGGCACTGGCTGCAAGGCTACTTCGAGCACGAGGTGCTGCCAGTGCTTTCGCCGCTGGGGCTGGACCCGGCGCACCCGTTCCCGCGCATCCTCAACAAGACGCTCAATATCGCCGTGGTGCTGCAGGGCCGCGACGCGTTCGGCCACGAGGGCCACATGGCGCTGGTGCGCGCGCCGCGCTCGCTGCCGCGCATCGTGCGCCTGCCGGACGAGGTCGGCGGCGACGGCCACAACTTCGTGTTCCTGGCCGAGCTGCTGCAGGCCTTCGTCGACCTGATGTTCCCCGGCTTCAAGGTGGCCGGCTCCTACCAGTTCCGGGTCACCCGCAACAGCGAGCTGATCGTGGAGGAGGCCGAGGTGGAGAACCTCGCCCGCGCGCTCAGCGAGGAACTGCTCGGCCGCGGCTACGCGCGGCCGGTACGGCTGGAGATCGCCAACGACTGCCCGAAGGCGATCACCGCCATGCTGGTGGCCAACTTCGAACTGGAGGAATCGGACGTCTACCGCTGCGACGGCCCGGTCAACATCATCCGCGCCGGCAGCATCTACGACCAGGTCGACCGCCCGGAACTCAAGTTCGCGCGCTTCGTGCCCTGCCTGCCCGCCGCGATCGGCCCCGGCACCAACCTGTTCGAGGTGATCGGCGAGCACGACGTGCTGCTGCACCATCCCTACGAGAGCTTCGCCGCGGTGGTCGACCTGCTGCGCCAGGCGGCGGCCGATCCGGGCGTGCTGGCGATCAAGCAGACGCTCTACCGCGCCGGCGAGGACACCCCGCTGGTCGACCTGCTGGTGGAGGCCGCGCGCAACGGCAAGGACGTCACCGTGGTGATCGAGCTGCGCGCGCGCTTCGACGAGGCGGCCAACATCCGCCTGGCCACCAAGCTGCAGGAGGCCGGCGTGCAGGTGGTCTACGGCGTGGTCGGCTACAAGACCCACGCCAAGATGATGCTGATCGTGCGCCGCGAAGCGGGTGCGCTGCGCCGCTACGTGCACCTGTCCACCGGCAACTACCACCAGGCCAACAGCCGGATGTACACCGACATCGGCCTGATGACCGCCAACCCGGAGATCGGCGAGGACCTGCACAAGGTGTTCCAGCAGCTTTCCGGCCTGGGCTCGGTGATCAACCTCAAGCGCCTGCTGCATTCGCCCTTCACGCTGTACAGGAGCGTGGTCGCCAAGATCGAGCGCGAGACGGCACATGCGCTGGCCGGCAAGCCCGCGCGCATCGTCGCCAAGCTCAACGCGCTGAACGAGGCGCACGTGATCGAGGCGCTGTACCGCGCCTCGCAGGCCGGCGTGGAAATCGACCTGATCGTGCGCGGCGCCTGCACGCTGCGCCCCGGCCTGCCCGGCATCTCCGAGCGCATCCGCGTGCGCTCGATCGTGGGCCGTTTCCTCGAGCACAGCCGGGTGTACTGGTTCGCCAATGACGGCCAGCCGGAGACCTACTGCGCCAGCGCGGACTGGATGGAACGCAACCTGATGCGCCGCGTGGAGGTCGCCTTCCCCATCCTCGACCCGGCGCTGGCCCGGCGGGTGTTCGACGAGACGCTGGCCAACGGCCTGGAAGACAACACCGAGGCCTGGCTGCTCGGCGGCGACGGGCGCTACACCCGCGCCACGCCCGGCGAGCGCCCGCCGCACAGCGCGCAGCAGACCCTGCTCCGGAAGATCTGCGGCTGATGCGCTCCCTCCGCCTCCGTTCCTGCCACGCAGCCGCCCGCGTCCGCGCTCCGTCCTGCGGCAGGCAGGGCGCCGCCCGTGGCAGAATCGCCGCCCGCCTGCCTGGAAGCCCCGCGTGACTGCCGAGCCCGTACCGATCAAGGATGGCGAACTGATCGCGGCCGTCGACCTGGGCTCGAACAGCTTCCACATGGTGGTCGCGCGCATGGAGCACGGCGAACCGCGCGTGATCGACCGCCTCCGGGACAGCGTGCGCCTGGCCGCCGGCCTGCGCTCGGACGGCACGCTGGATGCCGCCCACCGTGCACGCGCGCTGGCCTGCCTGGCGCGGTTCGGCCAGCGCATCGAGGGCCTGCCGTCGAGCAACGTGCGCGCGGTGGCCACCAACACCGTGCGGCGCCTGGCTTCGCCGCACAGCTTCCTGGGTGCGGCCGAGGCGGCGCTCGGCCATCCGGTGGAGATCGTCTCCGGCCGCGAGGAAGGCCGCCTGATCTTCCTCGGCGTCGCCCACGACCTGCCGGCCTCGCGCGAGCCGCGGCTGGTGATCGACGTGGGCGGCGGCAGCACCGAATTCATCATCGGCCGGGGCCTGGCACCGCTGCATACCGAAAGCGTGCAGGCCGGCTGCATCGCCTCCACGCTGCGCTTCTTCCCCGGCGGACGGCTCACGCCCAAGCGCTGGCAGCGCGCACGCAGCGAAGTGGGCGTGCTGCTGCAGCAGTTCGCCGAGGACTTCCGCGAATCCGGCTGGCAGGAGGTGTACGGCTCCTCCGGCAGCGCCAAGGCCATCGACGCGGTGGTGCAGGCGATGAGCCTGACCGACGACGGCGTCACCTCCGACGCCCTGGCCGAACTGCGCGAGACGATCCTCGAACAGGGGCAGATCGACCTGCTGCGCCTGCCCGGCCTCACCGAGGAGCGCACGCCAGTGTTCGCCGGTGCCGTGGTGATCTTCGAGGCGGTGTTCGAGGCACTCGGCATCGACCACATGCGGGTGTGCGAAAGCTCGATGCGCGAAGGCCTGCTGTGGGACCTGCTCGGCCGCGCCGGCGGCAGCGACCCGCGCACCGACAGCATCGACGCGCTGGCCACCCGCTACGGCGTCGACCGCGCCCAGGCGCGCCGCGTCGAGCAGACCGCGCTGCTGCTGTTCGACCAGGTCGCCCGCGCATGGAAGCTCGACGCCGAAGCGCGCGAATGGCTGTCCTGGGCCGCGCGCGTACACGAGATCGGCCTGGCAATCGCGCACAGCCAGCACCACCATCACGGCGCCTATATCCTGCGCCACGCGGACCTGGCGGGCTTCTCGCGGCAGGAACAGCAACTGCTGGCCGCGGTGATCGAGGCGCACCGGCGCAAGCCCGCCAAGGCGCTGATCTCGGTGCTGCCGCAACGCTACCGCGCGCTCGCCCGCTACATCACCGCCCTGCTCCGCCTGGGCGTGCTGTTCCGCCGCGGGCGCCGTGCCGAGTCGCTGCCACCCCTGAAACTCGGCGCCACCAGCCACCGCCTGCGCCTGGCCGTTCCCGCCGCCTGGCTGGACCAGCATCCGCTCACCGAGGCGGACCTGGAACAGGAACAGGGGCCGATGGCGGAACTGGGGTTGACGCTGGAGATCCAGCGCGTGTGAGGGTTTCGCCTGTCGGCGCACCGAGGGGCGGTGGATGCCCTGGCGAGCAGTTCTCGCAGTGCTCGCTTGTGGGCTTACCGTTCTCGTGTGGGCTGCCGCAACCGGGCTGGCCCGGTGGCTGTCGCCACCGCGTGCTCGGCAGGAGCGAGCTTGCTCGCGATGCGCTTGCTCTTTTCGCTCCGCTAGGGCGCTTGATGGGGCGTGTCGTTCTTCCGTGGCCTCTCCGCGACCGGGCTCGCCTGCGGCGGGCTTCCGCCGGCCTGCCGGCCGGCGGGTCACTTCTCTTGCGGGCCCAAGGAGAAGTCACCAAGAGAAATGGCCTGGGGCAACTCGATGGGGGACACGAGCTAGGTACCCGTGCGCCTTGCCGGGCGAGGCGGTCGCTTCCAGAGGAGCTACCGCGGCGACCCGCGAGCGCTCGATGACCGAGGCCATGGACCGGCTCGCTGCGCATCGCGCCTGCGCCTTGCCGGGCATGCCGGTCGCTTCAAGAGGAGCTAGCCGCGCCCCCGCGAGCGCTCGGGAACCGAGGCCATGGACCGGCTCGCTGCGCCTCGCCCACCCTCAGCCTCCACGCGGCAGGGCGCCACCCTGGCCCCGGTTCCCGAGCGCCCGCGGTGTAGCCGCTATAGCTCCTCTGAGAGCCGGGCGCACCTTGCTGGCCCCGACGGCCTCTAGCTTTTGCCTCACCCCGGGCTCACCCAGGCCGTCTCTCCTGGTGACGAAAGCCCGCCGCAGGCGAGCCCGCTCGCGCAAGCGCCCCACAAGAACGAAACGCCCGCAAGCAAGCCTCCAGCGAAGCGCAAAGAAGCGAAGCGCAAAGCCACGAGCATCGCGAGCAAGCTCGCTCCTACGGCACGGCGTGCGGCGAGCACGATGGCAAAGCATCGCGAAACCACCGGAGTGGACGAAGCCCGCCGCAGGCCAAACCTGGAAGCCGCCTCGCACCACCCGGGGCCACAACTCACACGCGCCCCGCGTATCATTAAGAGACATCCGACCAGGACCGCCCCATGCCCCGATTCCTGCTGGCCCTCCTGCTCCTCCTGCCGCTCGGCGCCGCGGCCCAGGCGGCAGCGCCGTCGAGTGCCGCCGGAACGCCGCCCGCGCCGGGGCCGAAGGTGCTGCTGCACACGAGCTTGGGGGACATCACGCTCGAGCTGTATCCGGACAAGGCACCCAAGAGCGTGGAGAATTTCCTGCAGTATGTGCGCGAGGGCTTCTACGACGGCACGGTGTTCCACCGCGCGATTCCCGGCTACCTGGTGCAGGGCGGCCTGTACACGCGCGACCTGCAGCCGCGGCGCACGCACCCGGCGATCGCCAGCGAGGCGGACAACGGCCTGTCCAACCTGCGCGGCACCGTGGCGGTGGCGCGGGGCGCGGACCCGAATTCGGGTACGGCGCAGTTCTTCATCAACCTGGTCGACAACCGCCGTCTCGACTACGCCGGCAGCCAGAGCGGGCTGACCTGGGGCTACGCGGTGTTCGGCAAGGTGGTCGACGGCATGGACGTGGTCGACAAGATCGCCGCGCTTCCGACCCGTGCGCAGGGCCCGTTCGCGGCCGACGTACCCAACCCGCTGCCGGTGATCGAGAGTGCCCGCGTGATCGGCGAGGAGACGCCCGCCACCGCGGCCAGCACGGCCGCCCCGGCGCCCGCCGGCTCGGCCAGGCCGGCCAAGGCCGGCAGCGCGACGAAGCCGGCCGTCCGCGCCAAGGGCGGATGATGGCCAGCCTGTTCATCGCCGATCTGCACCTGGACGACAGCCGTCCGCACATCACCGACCTGTTCGAGCGCTACCTGGCCGGCGACGAGGTGCGTGGAGCGGATGCCCTGTACATCCTCGGCGACCTGGTCGAGGCCTGGATCGGCGACGACGACGACGCCGAACTGCCTGCGCGCATCGCCCGCGCAACCCGCGCCGTGCGCGCGGCCGGCGTGCCGGTGTACTTCATGCCGGGCAACCGCGATTTCCTGCTCGGCCAGGACTACGCCGCCCGCGCGCGCTTGACCCTGCTCGAGGACGGCGTGGTGCACGAGCTGTACGGCCAGCCGACCCTGCTGATGCACGGCGACACGCTGTGCACCGACGACGTCGCCTACCAGGCCGTGCGCCGCCAGGTGCGCACGCCGGAATGGAAGGCGAACATCCTGGCGATGCCGCTGCAGGCCCGCCGCGCCTTCGCCGCCAAGGCACGCGCCGACAGCCGCGCGCATACCGGCAGCACCATGGAGTCGATCATGGACGTCAATGCCGAGGCGGTCGCCCGGGCCATGCGCGAAGCCGGGGTCACCCGCCTGATCCACGGCCACACGCACCGTCCGGCCATCCACGACTTCGCGCTCGACGACCGGCCGGCACAGCGCATCGTGCTGGGCGACTGGTACGAGCAGGGATCGGTGCTGCGCGTGGAGCCGGACCGGCTCGAGCTGCGCGGCCTGCCACCGGGATAGCTCGACCGCATGGCTCGTACCATTTCCACCCGGTAGAGCGGACTTGCCCGCGATGCCTTCGCGCTCGCACACGGCACGCCGGAGCAGGGCATCGCGAGTGATGCCCGCTTCGACCCGTACGACGGGCACCGGAAGTGGTTCGAGGGCCACGGGCAGTTCTGCCGCCACGCGATCGCGCCGCGGATAGAATGCGCACGAGCGGATCCCGGCCTGCGCGCCGGCCGCTCCGACGCAGGGAGGGTCCCGCATGCGCCTCCGCCGATCGCTGCCGTTCACGCTCGCCTTGCTGACCGGGTGCGTGAGCACGCCGCGGCATCCGGCGCCGCCGGCGCTGATGGATGCGGCGGTACCGGACGGCCTGTCCACGAACGTGCGCCTGCTCAGCATCGACCGCCGGCATTTCCTGCAGGAATCGCCGGTGCTGCTGCGCGACATCCGGCGCGCTGCGGACGGCAGCCTGGACATCCTGGCGCTGTCCGGCGGTGGCGCGGGCGGCGCCTTCGGTGCCGGTGCGCTGGTGGGGCTGAGCCGCGCCCATGCGCGGCCGACCTTCGAGCTGGTCACCGGCGTCAGCGCCGGCGCGCTGATCGCGCCCTTCGCCTTCCTCGGCCCGGACTGGGACGCCCGGCTGACCGCCGCCTTCACCGGCCAGGCCAGCGCCAGCCTGCAGCGCTCCCCGCTGATGAGCGTGGCCAGTCGCCTGCTGTTCCCGCAGGGCTTCGGCCGGCACGATCCGCTGGCCGCGCTGGTCGATCGCTACGTGAGCGACGCGATGATCGCCGCGGTGGCGCGCGAGCGGGCCCGGGGCCGGCGGCTGATCGTGGCCACCACCGACCTGGACAAGCAGGAGACCGTGCTGTGGGACATGGGCGCGATCGCCGAACAGGGCAGCGAAGCGGCGCGCAAGCTGTTCCGCGACGTGCTGGTGGCCTCGGCCAGCGTGCCGGGCGTGTTTCCACCGGTGCTCGTCCCGGTACACGAGGGCACGCGCCACTACCAGGAGATGCACGTCGACGGCGGCGTCACCACGCCGCTGTTCGCCGTGCCGCTGATCGCGCAGATCCTGCCCGCCGACCTCACGCTGCTGCGCGGCGCGCACCTGTACGTGATCGTCAACGGCCAGCTGGTGGCGGCGCCCGCGACCACGCGCCTTAGCACGGCGGCGATCCTGGAGCGCAGCTTCTCCGCGCAGACCACCTACAAGACGCGCGAGACGCTGGCGCTCACGCTGGGCTTCGCCGATCGCTACGGGCTGGGCCTGCGGATCAGCGAGATCCCGGGCGACTACCCCTTCGGCAGCTTCATCGACTTCCGCCCGCAGCACCTGCGCGCGCTGTTCGACTACGCCGCCGCCTGCGCAGCGCAGGGGCGACTGTGGATGACGCCGGAGCAGTCGCTGCACCGCAACCTGGACGCCCCACCGCCCTCCCCCGGCGGCACCGTCGCCTGCCCCGCGCCCGCGCCCTGAGGCCACGCCTCGGCTACCATTGACGTTTCGCTTCGCACTCGAGGGAAGGACTATGCAGCTCGACCAGGTCAAGGCCGTCATCACCGGCGGCGCCTCCGGACTCGGCCACGCGGTGGCGCAGCATCTCGTCGCGCACGGCGCCAGGGTGGCGCTGTTCGACGTCAACGAGGAGAAGGGCCAGCAGGCCGCGCAGGCGCTGGGCGCCGCTGCCCGCTTCTACCGCACCGACGTGACCTCGGAAGACGGCGTGGTCGCCAACGTGGCTGCCGCGCGCGAGGCGATGGGCGGGCTCAACGTGGTGGTCAATTGCGCCGGCATCCTCGGCTCCGGTCGCGTGCTGGGCAAGGAAGGCCCGATGCCGCTGTCCAGCTTCGCCGGCACCGTCATGGTGAACCTGGTCGGCAGCTTCAACGTGGCCAAGGCCGGTGCGGCGCTGATGCAGTCCAACGAGGCGGGCGAGGACGGCGAGCGCGGCGTGATCGTCAACACCGCCTCGGTCGCCGCCTACGAGGGCCAGATCGGCCAGGCCGCCTACTCGGCCTCCAAGGGTGGCGTGGTCGGCATGACCCTGCCGATGGCGCGCGAGCTGGCCCGCTTCGGCATCCGCGTGGCGACCATCGCCCCCGGCATCTTCTGGACCCCGATGGTGGACGGCATGCCGCCACAGGTGCAGGAGTCGCTCGGCGCCTCGATCCCGTTCCCCTCGCGCCTGGGCAAGCCGGAGGAATTCGCGCAGACGGTCGCCTTCATCCTCGGCAACCGCTACATCAACGGCGAGACCATCCGCCTCGACGGCGCGGTGCGGTTGCAGCCGAAGTAGCCATCGCCATGCCGGCTACGTCGCTCCTGCTGGGCAGCCTGCTGGCCCTGGCCGCTCCCGCGATGCCGCACGCCCATGCCTATCGCGAGGTGACGGCCCATGCGTTGAAGGCCTGCGTGTTCCAGCCGGGTTCCCCCGCCAGCGCCCCGCGCGCGGCGGTGCTGCTGCTGCACCCGGGCGGCTGGCGCGCCGGCGAGGCGGCCTGGGAGTTCGACGAGGCCCGTCGCTTCGCCGCGCTCGGCCTGGTCGCCGTCGCCGTGGATTACCGCTTGGCCGACGGCGGAAGCGGTCCGGTGGACGCACTGGCCCACACCTGTGCCGCCTTCGCCTGGACACGGGCCCACGCCCGCGCGCTGGGCGTCGATCCGTCCCGCATCGCCGGCTACGGCGAATCGGCCGGCGGCCAGCTGGTCCCCGCCGCGGGCGTGGGGCTGTGCCCCGGCCGCACCTCCACCGCGCGGCCGCACCTGATGCTGCTGGCGTCGCCGCTGCTGGACACGACCCAGCCGATCTACGCCTCGCTGCTGTGCACACCCGCCCGGGCGGCCGCCTACTCGCCGCTGGCGCACGCCGGCGCGATGCCGCCGACGCTGGTGGTGCAGGGCGAGGCGGACAACGTCGCGCCCGCCGCGGCCGCCAAGGCCTTCTGCGCCAAGGCCAGCCACGCGGGGGGCACCTGCCGGCTGGCGCTCTATCCGAAGCTCGGCCATCTGCTGACGCGCGATCTGCTGCGCCAGGAAGCCGACATCGATCCGGACCCGCAGGCACTCGCCGACGCCGGACGCCGCCAGCGCCGTTTCCTGGCCGAACACCGATTACTCACCAACGATCCAGCCGCCAAGGCGACTTCCCCATGAAAGCTTCCGACGTCAAGAAAGGCAACGTGGTCGAACACGACGGTACCGTCTACCAGGTGCGCGACATCGAGCGCAGCGCGCCCACCGCGCGCGGCGGCAACGTCACCTACCGCTTCACCATGTATTCGATTCCGGGCGGCCGCAAGTTCGATCTCAGCCTGCGCGCCGATGACGACCTCAAGGAGATGGACCTGGTCCGTCGCGCGGCCCACTTCTCCTACATGGACGGCGAGACGTTCGTGTTCATGGATGCCGAGGACTACACCCAGTACCCGCTCGGCCCCGAGCTGGTGGGCGACAACGCCGGCTACGTGGTCGAGGGCGTGGAGGGCTACTACGTGCAGCTGATCGACGACGCGCCAGTCGGCCTGCAGGTGCCCACCAGCGTGATGCTGACCGTGGTCGACACCGCGCCGGAGCTCAAGGGGGCGAGCGCCACCAAGCGCACCAAGCCGGCGCGCCTCAACACCGGGGTCGAGATCCAGGTGCCCGAGTACATCACCAACGACGAAAAGGTCTGGGTCAACACCCTGACCGGCGAGTTCGCCGGCCGCGCCTGAGGCCGCACGCGCGTCCCTGCGCCCGACGGCAGGCAGCCGCTACGTCCTGCCTGATCAAGCGGGCGTAAATTTCGGGCGGGCGCACCGGCAAGCGGACGCGGCCCGTCGCGTTGCGTTCAACTGGGCTCGGGCAGAATCACGGCTCCCCAACCCTGCGATACGGCCATGCCCGCCGCCAGCGTCTATTCGCTACGCGCCAACGTCCTGGAGAGTCTGACCCGGACCAAGCGCCCGGACGTTCCGCTGAGGGTGGTGCTGCGCAACACGCTGGCGGTGGTGCTGCCGCTGGCGATCGGCATGGCCAGCGGCCACACCGCGATCGGCCTGGGCATCGCCGTCGGTGCGCTGGACACGATGTTCTCGGACCAGCCCGGCCCGTACCGCCAGCGCGTGTGGCAGCTGCTGCTGGCCTCGCTCGCGGCGGGCCTGGCCGCGTTGACCGGCTTCCTGATCGGCGGGCACCTCCCCTCGATCCTGCTGGCAAGCGCGATCGTAGGCTTCGGCGGCGGCCTGCTGGTCGTGTTCGGCACCGACATCGCACGCGTGGGCATGACCAGCATGATCCTGCTGGTGGTGACCGCTGCCACGCCCACCTCGCTCGCGGGCGCTGCGGCCGGGGCGGCGCTGATCTTCGCCGGCGGCCTGCTGATGATGCTGTTCTCGGTGGCGGCCTGGCCGCTGCAGCGCTACCGGCCGGAGCGGCACGCGCTGGCCACGGTCTACCGCGGCCTGGCCGCGCTGGCCCGCCAGCGGGGCCAGGACGACGAGGACGAGCCCGCCCTGAGTGGCGCGATGACCACCCTGCAGCAGACCCTGCTCGGGCGCCACCATGCCCGCGGCCGCGCCATGGAGGCGTTCGGCGTGTTGCTGGAACTGGCCGAACGAATCCGGCTGGAGCTCACTGCGCTCGCGGGCGGCGCACCGGACGCCGGCATCTCGCCGCGCTTCCGCAACCGCACCGCGCGCGTGCTCGACCAGATCGCCGAAGCGCTGGAGGAAGGTTCCTCGCCGCGCGGCGCCGAGCGTGCGCTGCGCGCATTGCAGGCTGCCGAGCCGCAGGCCGCACAGGCCCACGCGCAGCATGCGCTGCACGTCCACGCCCTGGCCGGCCAGCTCGCCGCCGCCGTGCGCAACGCCAACTGGGCCGGCGCGCGCGGCGAACAGCGCGCCGAGGCGGCCGACCTGCGGCTGCCGGCGTCGTTGCGGCAGAGCTCGGCGCGTGCCGTGCTGCTGGCCAACCTCACCCCGCATTCGGTGGCGTTCCGCCACGCGGTACGTTCGGCGATCGCGCTGAGCCTGGCGCTGGGCCTCTCGCGCGCACTGCACCTGCCGCACGGCTACTGGCTGCCGATGACGGTGGCGATCGTGCTGCGGCCGGACTTCGCGGCCACCTTCAATTTCGGCCTGCTGCGCGTGGTCGGTACCGTGCTCGGCCTGCTGCTCACCACCGCGCTGCTGTGGGTGATTCCCGACCAGGCGTGGGCGCACCTCGCCCTGATGGGCGTGCTGTGCCTCGCGTTCCGCTACCTCGCCACCGCGCACTACGGCATCGCGGTGGCGGCGCTGACCGGTACCGTGGTGGTGCTGCTCTCGTTCGAGGGCGTGGACCCGGGCGCCGCGGTGATGGATCGCGTGGTCAACACGGCGCTCGGCAGCGGGATGGCGCTGCTGGCCTACGTGCTGTGGCCCACCTGGGAGCGGGGCCGCGCGCGCGCCGCGCTGGCCGACATGCTGGAAGCCTACGCCGACTACCTGCGCGCGCTCGGGCGTCCACAGCGACGCGACGCGCACCGGGAAACGCGCACCGCCGCCCGCACCGCGCGCACCAATGCACTGGCCTCGATCGAACGCATGCGCGCGGAACCGGCCACGCCGCCCGCGCTGCTCGACCTGGCGCAGGCGCTGTTCGCCAACGGCAATCGCCTCGCGCGCACGGCGATGACGCTGGAGGCGCTGCTGCAGGACCGCAGCAGCCTGCCGGAGCAGAGCGAGGTGAGCGCCTTCATCGACCACGCCGCGACCGCGCTGCACACGGTCGCCGGTGCCCTGCGCGAGCAGCATGCCGCCGCCGGCCTGCCGGACCTGCGTACGCTCCAGCGTACGCTCGCCACCCTGCTGGCGATGTCCGAGGACCTGGCGGGCGCCGACCAGGTCGCCCGCCTCACCGACCGCCTGGTGGACAACATCAACACCCTGGCCCACGTGGTCGGCCGCTGCCCGCAGGACGCGGCCGCCCAATCGGCGGGGCGGCACGTGCACCCGTAGGCGCCCCCCGCAAGGCCGCACGGTATTTTCCGCTGCCCCCTCCCGCCTTCGGTGTCGAGGAGCCCGGTCACGGGGCAGTCATCGCGGCGGGACGCACGCGGTGATACATCGCCCGCCCACCGCAGGGACCGTGTCGATCCCCACAACCCACCGCATCGGGGTGCGGAGGCGTCCCTGCCTGGCCCACTGGCACCGAACCGGGAGGTCCGCGGCGTCCAGCGGAACCTGCAGCGGGCTTCCGAGGAGGTTGGGGATGAAACGGTTGGCAAAGACGCTCCTTTACCTGGTCGCCAGCACGCTGGCCATGCCGGCCTTCGGCGCGCACTGGCGCGCCAGCGTCGGGGCCCAGGGCGAGAACATGGGACGGCAGGCGATGGCGTTCCTGCCCAACGAGATGTGGATCCATGCGGGCGACACGATCACCTGGACGTTCGACAGCAACGAGATCCACACAGTCACCTTCCTGGTGTCCGGCCAGATGCGTCCGCCCTTCCCGGTCGGCTGCCCGCCGGGACCGCCGCCGGGCATCACCCCCAGCGGATCGAGCGTCGACGGCGCCCACTGCGTCAACACCGGCCCGCAGGTGGCAGGCCAGAGCTACACCGTACGGTTCCCGGTCGCCGGCAACTTCAAGCTGGTCTGCCTGGTGCACAGCGACATGACCGGCGTGGTGCACGTGCTGCCTCCGGGGATGCCGCTGCCGTACGACCAGGCGTACTACGACCGCCTCGCCAACGACATGCGCCACGCGCTGCTCGCAGGCATGGATCGCAGCCTCAACGACCCGGATGCCCAGCAGCTGTTCGACATGCGCGACCACGAGGCCGGCAGCCCCCGTGGCTTCCGGCACCGCGTGATCGCCGGCTGGGGCGTGATCGGGGCGACGCCCGGCGGCCACGTGAACCTCGCGGTCATGCGCTTCCATCACCCGGTGATCTACGTGCGCGCGGGACAGACCGTGGAATGGGACAACGCCGACCCGACCACCCCGCACACGATCACCTTCGGCGCCGAGCCCCTCGACCCGACCGTCCCGTCCGGCAACGTGAGCACCGACGCGGACGGGGCGCTGCACGCGGTAATGCATTCGCGTTCGGACAACGTGAGCTCGGGCTTCATCGTGGCCGAGCCGCAGGAGCGGACGGGGCTGGCGCAGACGCCACCCGGCACCACGCGTTTCCGCGTCACCTTCACGCAACCGGGCCTCTACCCCTACGTCTGCGCACTGCACGAGGAGCTGGGGATGCACGGCGAGGTGATCGTGACCAAGTAGGCCGTCCGGCAACGCGTCCAGGGACGGACTCGTCGGCGGATGCGCGCGGCAGGGCAGCAGCCTGGGCATCCGCCGGGCGCGATCCGCCGCGGAGACGCCGTGCCGCCGGATAAACCTAGCTGGTGTGGTCGAGGATGATCTTCCAGCCGGCGGCCGTCTTTTCCCACAGCAGCGAGAACACGCCGTCGTCCCCTGGCGCCGTGCCGTGTTCCTTGCGATCGAGGTGGAAACGGCCGGTCACCACCGCGTAGCGCACCTCGCCGTCATGCCCGGGCAACAACCGCACCTCGAGGACGGCATAGGTGAGATGGCCCATCTGCGCCGGCGACGCGTAGTGCTTGCGGTAGCTGGCGAGGATGGCGCGGTAGCCCTTGCGTACGCTGGAACCGATGAAGGTGGTGTCGGGCGAGTCGGCGTACGCGCGCATGAAGGCCGCCACGTCGCCCCGGTTCCAGGCGGCCTGCTGGTCGGCCAGCACCTGCCGGATCGCCGCCTCGTCCCGGTCGTGCACCGGCCGGGCCGCGGCGGGCCCGGCGAAAGCGAGCAGCAGCGAAACGACCCACGCGAAGCGATTCCCGGCCATCGCACACCCTCCCGTTCATGGAACAGGTGGCGAGCGTACGCCAGGCTCAGGCGCGGTGATAGGGATGGCCGGCCACGATCGCGGCGGCCCGGTAGAGCTGCTCGACCAGCACCAGCCGCACCAGCATGTGCGGCAGCGTGAGCGGGCCGAGCGACCAGCGCTGGTCGGCGCGCGCCAGCACCTCAGGAGCGTGGCCGTCGGGACCGCCGATCAGGAAGGCCAGGTCGCGCCCGGCCATGCGCCAGTTCGCCAGTTGCCCGGCCAGCTCCTCGCTGGACCAGACCTTGCCGCGCCCGTCCAGTGCGACCACGTGCATATCGCGCGGCACGGCGGCGAGGATGGCCG
The DNA here is from genome assembly GCF_037137055.1 of Fulvimonas yonginensis. NCBI lineage: Bacteria > Pseudomonadati > Pseudomonadota > Gammaproteobacteria > Lysobacterales > Rhodanobacteraceae > Fulvimonas > Fulvimonas yonginensis. Next base: position 133,855 of record NZ_JBBBNY010000007.1, on the reverse strand, counting down.
CGCCCTCCTCCTGCATCGCGCGCGCGTCGTCGCGGCCCTTGCCCCGTGTACCCGGCCTGAGTTCGACCAGTTCCAGCGGCAGCTCGTGCGCGAGTCGCTTGCGGTATTCGGCGAAGCCCTCGGCCACCCAGCCGGGCATGCGTTCACCGATGGCGATCACGCGCGCGCGCATGATCAGACGATGGAAGCGGCGCGCAGCGCCGTGTTCGCCGCCTCTCCCCCGTCCTTGATCGAACGGGAGCGAAAGGGCTGAGGGGCGGGGCTCGCCGCGGGATTCATCCGGAGAATGCTTCCACAAACATCACGCGCTTCGTAGGGGGCAGGTCGCAAGAACGGCTCCTCCCCCTCGCCCCGCCGGGGGAGGTAGCAAAGCTTCGCGCTTCGTGGTGAGTGGATCGCACGGCCCCCCTCACCCGGCCCTCCCGAAAGGGAGGGGAACAACAGCGTGCGCAGGGCGTCAGCCGGCGTTCGCCGCATCCATGCCCGGCTCGCGGTCGCCCACCGTCCACAGCCGCTCCAGGCCGTAGAACTCGCGGATGCGCGGCAGCATGACGTGGACGACCACGTCGCCCAGGTCGACCAGCACCCACTCGGCTTCCTGCTCGCCCTCGACGCCCAGCGGCATCACGCCCGCCTTCTTGGCGAACTTCACCACCTCGTCGGCGATCGACTTGACGTGGCGGGCGGAGGTGCCCGAGGCGATCACCAGCAGGTCGGTGACCGAGGTCTTGCCGCGGACGTCGATCTCGCGGATGTCCTTTGCCTTGAGTTCTTCCAGCGCATCGATCACGTGCTTGCGCAGTTGGTTGGCATCGACCGCTTTCCTGGCGGCGGCGGAAGACGGACTACGAAGGGGCGTACTCAAGTGGAAGTGCCTCGGACGGACGTAGGGCGCGACATGGCGCCAGCGCAGTATAACCGCCTCGCCTCAAAGGCACGTCAAGCCAGCGCGTGGCGGGCCTCGACGTACTCGTCCATCAGCACGCGTACGAGCTCGGCGGCCGGCATCGGGCGCACCCGCCCGGCGGCCTGCCCGCACCACTCCGACAGCAGGTCGCCGCGGCCGGCGGCCGCGGCGGCGCGGCGCAGGGGCGCGGTAAGCGCGTTCAGCACCGGATAGGGCGGCAGCTCGCCCGCGAACGGCGCCATCGCTTCCACGAAGCGGTTGCGCAGGCCGCGGGCGGCGCGCCCGGAAAAGCTGTAGATAGTGCCCACGCGATGGTCCTCGGCCTGCGCCAGGTCACGTTTCCAGGCCTCTGCAGCGGCCGACTCCGGACAGGCGAGGAAGGCAGTGCCGAGCTGGCTGGCATCCGCGCCCAGTATTTCGGCGGCGAGCATGCCGCGGCCGTCCATGATTCCGCCGGCGGCGATCACCGGGATGTCCAGCGCCGCCACCGTCGCCGGCAGCAGCGCGAACAGGCCGACCAGCGCCTCCTCGGGCGCGTGCAGGAAGGTGCCGCGGTGCCCGCCCGCCTCGGCGCCCTGCACGCATACCGCGTCGGCGCCCTGCTCGGCCCAGGCGCGCGCTTCGGCCACGGTGGTGGCAGTGCCCACCACGCGGATGCCCAGGGCCTTCAGTTCGCGCACCCGCGTGCGGTCCAGCAGGTCGAAGGCGAAGCTCGCCACCGCGGGGCGCGCCTCGCGCAGCGCAGCCAGCTGCTCGGAGAACACCGGCGCCCAGCGCGCGGGACGCTGCGTGCGCACGTCGAGGCCCTCGCGTTCCATCAGCGCGTCGAGGCGTGCGCGGACCGCATCCACGCGGGCCTCGTCCACCTCGAAGGCATCCGGCAGCACGAACAGGTTGATCGCGAACGGCCGGTCGGTGGCCGCCCGGATCTGCGCGGCCTGGTCGAGCAGTGCCTGCGGTTCGAGGTAGCCGGCCCCCAGCGACCCCAGTCCACCGGCACCGCTCACCGCAGCGACCAGTGCGGGGGTGTTCGATCCGGACATGGGCGCCTGGATCAACGGATGCGCGACGCCCAGCGGGTGCAGGAAGGTGGACGGCATGTGCGGCCTCCGGCAGCGTGGACCGCCATTGTGCCGCGATGGCGCGTGGACGTCCCGAGGACGCGGAGGGAGCGGGAGGCCCCTCCGCGCCCAGCGTGCTCAGTGGCCTTCGGCGTCCGTCGTCTTGTCCTGCATGTCCTTGGCGCCGGCAGACATCGCCGCGTGTCCGCCCGACTTGCCGGGGGCCATCGCTTCGCCCGGCTTCATGCTTTCGTGATGCATGCCCTGCTGCTTCATGGCCGCGTGCTTCATGGCCCCGTGCTCCATGGCCTGAGGTTGCATGGCGTCCTTGTGCATGGCGTCCGTGGCCATGGCCTGACCGGCAGGCATCGCATCCTGCGCGAAAGCCGGCGCAAGGCCGGTGAGGGCGAGCGCGGCGGCGAAGGCCAGGGCGGCGTGGGTGCGTACGTTCATGGGCTGATCCTCGAATGGAAAGGGGCGGATGCATCGCGCATCCACCCCTTCCTTCGCCGGACCGGACCGGCGGGTTACGCGGCGCGCGAAAGCAGGCGGCCGCCCATCGCGGCATTGGCCGCCACTACCAGGCCGACCGCCAGGGCGTGCATCAGCAGGTCGGTGGCCGCCGCGTCGAAGGCGTGGCAGATCTCCAGCAGGCTGGCCGAGGCGGCCGCGCTGGCCAGGCCCACCAGCACGGCGGTCAGCACCGGCCGCAACGGGCAGGCGCGGCGCAGCAGGACGATCAGCAGCGCGGACAGGGGGATCGAGAAGCCGAGGATGAAATACAGGCATTCGCCGGCCTCGTGCGCCGTAGCCACGTGGGTGGCCGGGGCGACCCACTGGCGCAGGCAGCCCAGGCCGCTGGCGCCGATCCACAGCAGCGCCGGCGGCAACGGCAGCCACGCCCAGGCGGTACGGCGCCCGGGCACGCCCAGCGCGAACGCAGCCCAGGCCGCCGCCACCGCGGTGAGCACGGCGCCGAGCCCGGCCCAGCCCAGGTCCGGCGCGCCGGCCCAGCGCGCGAGCATCGGTGCCGCGCCGTAGCGGGCGAACAGGGCCAGGGCGATGGCCGCCACCACCGCGAGCCAACCCAGCGTGCGCAGCCACGGCGGCCACAGCCGGCGCACCGGCGCCAGCTCGGCGCCGAGCGTGGCGATCAGGCGGTCGTGGGCGTGCGGGTCGGCCATCGGTCTAGTCGTCTCCGTGGAAATGGCCGCGCAGGGCCCTGAGCGCGCGGTGCAGGTTGACCTTGAGCGCGCCCGTGGAACGGCCGGTGCGGGCGGCCGCCTCGTCCAGCGACAGCTCCTTCAGCCCCAGTTGCTCGACCGCCTCGCGCTGGCCCGGCGGCAGCGCCGCGACCGCCGCGCGCAGCCGTCGCGCCTGCTGGGTGCGCTCGCTTGCGGTGCTGGCGTCGCCGGCCTCGGCGTGCGCGGCCAGCGCCACCTCGTCGCCGATCTCCCGCTGCGCCTGGCGCCCGCTGCGACGCAGGCCGTCGATCGCACGCCGGCTCGCCAGCGCGGCCAGCCAGGCATCATAGGAACGCGCCGGGTCGTAGGTGTGGCGCACACGGTGCACGGTCAGCAGGGTCTCCTGCACCACGTCGTCGAGCTGGTCGTAGGCCACCCCCTGGCGGCGCGCGACGGTGCGGATCAGGGCCACCGAGTCGGCGAGCACGCGCTCGTAGGCCCGCCGGTCGCCAGCCTGTGCGGCAGCCATCCATGCCGCGCGGCGGCGTTCGGGTGCGTCGCTGGCGCTGGCAGGTTCGGCTGGCACGGCCGGGTCGACGCTCGCCCAGGGAAAGGAGCGATCATCTAGAACCATCGGCCCGGTGGCGGTCAAGCCCGGCATGGCGGCGGCGTCGGTCATGCCGGGTATTCGCCGCATCGGGCGGCGGGGTTACGGAGCAAGCTCGCGGCAACTCGCCCGCGCCCGCATGCCCGCGTAACCGGCGGCCATCCCGCGTCGAATACCTGGCCACATGCCTGCGGAATCGCCCCAATGCTGCTGCTGATCCTTGCCTACCTGGGTGGCGTCCTGACCATCCTCAGCCCCTGCATCCTGCCGGTGCTGCCGTTCGTGTTCGCCCGCGCCGACCGCCCGTTCGCGCGTAACGGCCTGCCCATGCTGCTGGGCATGGCGCTCACCTTCGCACTGGTCGCCACGCTGGCGGCGGTCGGCGGCGGCTGGGCGGTGCGCGCCAACCAGTACGGCCGTGCCATCGCGCTGGTGGTGCTGGCGCTGCTCGGCCTGACCCTGCTTTCCACGCGGCTGGCCGAATGGCTGACGCGGCCGTTCGTGGCGCTGGGCAACCGCCTGTCGCAACGGTCGGAGGGTGAGGGTTCGGTATGGTCGGCCGCCGGCCTGGGAGTCGCCACCGGCCTGCTGTGGGCGCCCTGCGCCGGCCCGATCCTCGGCCTGCTGCTGACCGGCGCCGCGCTCAACGGCGCCAGCGTGCAGACCACGCTGCTGCTGCTCACCTACGCCGCGGGCGCCGCCACCTCGCTGACGCTGGCGCTGCTGATCGGCGGCCAGGTGTTCACCCTGATGAAGCGCTCGCTGGGCGCCGGCGAGTGGGTGCGCCGCGCGCTCGGCGCGCTGGTGCTCGCCGGCGTGGCGGCGATCGCGCTGGGCCTGGATACCGGGCTGCTGACGCGCGTGGCGCTGGCGAACACCGGGGGGCTGGAGCAGAAGCTGGTCGACGCGGTGCGCCCGAAGCCCGCACCGCAGCCGGCGCATCGTGCCGGCACGCCGCTGCCGGTGGAAGGCGAGCTGCCGTCGCTGGCCGGCGCCACCGGCTGGCTCAACTCGGCGCCGCTCACCGCGCAGGCGCTGCGCGGCAAGGTGGTGCTGGTCGACTTCTGGACCTACTCCTGCATCAACTGCCTGCGCTCGCTGCCCTACGTGCGCGCCTGGTACGACAAGTACCGCGACCACGGCCTGGTGGTGATCGGCGTGCACGCGCCGGAGTTCGCCTTCGAGAAGGAACCGGCCAACGTGGCGCGCGCCGTGAAGGAACTGGGCGTGGACTACCCGGTCGCGCTCGACAACGACTACGCCATCTGGCAGGGCTTCGACAACGAGTACTGGCCGGCGCACTACTTCATCGACGCGCAGGGCCGCATCCGTTCGCACCACTTCGGCGAGGGCGACTACGCGCAAAGCGAGGACATCCTGCGCCAGCTGCTCACCGAGGCCGGGCAGACCGCCCTGCCTAGCGGCTACGTGCAACCCGGCGCCGGCGGTGCGCAGGCAGCCGCGTCGGACGACGCCACGCGCTCGCCCGAAACCTACGTGGGCTACGCCCGTAGCACCCATTTCGCGGGGGGCGATGTGGCCCACGACGACGCCTGGGACTACCGCGCGCCGGCGGCGTTGCCGCCCGGCCAGTGGTCGCTCGACGGCCGCTGGAGCGTGCACGCGGAGAACGCCGCCCTCGAGCGCGCCGGCGGGCGCATCGTCTACCGCTTCCGGGGTCGTGACCTGCACCTGGTGCTCGGCCCGGGCCCGGACGGCAGGCCGGTGCGCTTCCGCGTCACCCTGGACGGCAAGGCGCCGGGCGACGACCGCGGCATGGACATCGACGCGGACGGCAACGGCACGGTGACCGAGCAGCGCCTGTACCAGCTCGTGCGGCAACGGCACGGCAGCGGCGAGCACGTGTTCGAGATCACCTTCCTCGACCCGGGCGTACGCGCCTACGCCTTCACCTTCGGCTGATCTTCGGAGGTTCCCATGACTCGCATCGACGAGCTGATCGCGCTGGAACGCCGTCGCTTCCTGCGCGCCACGTTGGCCGGCGGCGCTGCGATGGCGCTCGGTGGCCTGCTGATCCCGCGCCTGGCGGCGCGCGGTACGCCGCCGGCGCGCCCGGCCGCAGCCGCCGGCGCCGACGTGCTGCTGGCGTGCTTCGCCGACGACGGCCGTCGCCTGGGCCCCTGCCACGTGCGCAAGCTGGTGCTCAGCGACGCCCAGTGGCGCCAGCGCCTGTCGGCAGCGGCGTACCAGGTCATGCGCCACGACGGCACCGAGCTCGCCTTCAGCGGTCCGCACGAGAAGCCGGCGATGCCCGGCCTGTACCGCTGCGTGGCGTGCGACACCGCGCTCTACGATGCCGCCACGCAGTTCGACTCCGGCACCGGCTGGCCGAGCTTCTGGCAACCCATCGCGAAGGAGAACATCGTCGAGAGCATCGACCACATGTTCGGCTGGGTCCGCACTGCCGTCAGTTGCGCCGGCTGCGACGGCCACCTCGGGCACGTGTTCGACGACGGCCCGGCGCCCACCGGCCTGCGTTACTGCATGAATTCGGTGGCCCTGCGCTTCGTGCCGCGTACCGGCTGAGCCTGGCCGACGCGCGCTACAGTTCCTTGCGGTAGACGACGAAGCCGGAACGATCGGCCACCTTGTCGTAGAGGGCCATGGCGGCGGCGTTGCTCTCGTGCGTCTGCCAGTAGGTGCGCGAGCACCCCGCCGCACGGGCACGCTGGTAGACCGCTTCGATCAGCGCCCGCCCCACGCCCCGCCCGCGGGCGGACGGCACGGTGAAGAGGTCCTGCAGGTAGCAGCTCGGTTCGATGCGGATGGTGCTGCGGTGGAACAGGTAGTGAGCCAGGCCCAGCAGTTCGCCGTCGGCGTCGGCCACCAGCGCGTGTACCGGCTCGTACGCGTCGAAGAAGCGCGACCAGGTCATGGCGGTGACCTGCTCGGGCAACGCCGTGGCGCCCGTGCGACCGTAGAAGGCGTTGTAGCCTTCCCACAAGGCCAGCCAGGCCGCATGGTCGCCGCGGACCAGTTCGCGCACCACGACCGGTGGGCTCATCGCGGCTCCTGTGGATGGCGCTGGCGGTACGGGGCCAGCAGCGCCGGGGCATCGAACAAGCCATCCGGCAGCAGGTAGCGCGGCTCGCGGCCCGCCGCCAGCAGGTCGCGGATGCGGGTGGCCGAGATCTCCAGCGGCGTCACCTCCAGTTCGATCACCTGGCCCGCCGGCCGAGCATGCAGTTGGCGAGGGTCGGCGACATGCCGGCCGGCGATCTCCGCGGCCAGCTCTGCCGGCCAGCCGCGCGTGACGCCCGGACGCGAGAGCACGCCGATGTGCGCCGTCTCGAACAGGGCGCGCCAACGATGCCAGCCCGGCAGGCCGGCGAAGGCATCGGCGCCGAGCAGCAGGACGATCGGCCGATCGCCCTCCTCCGCACGCAGATCCGCCAGCGTGTCGACGGTGTAGGACGGGCCGCCGCGCGCCAGCTCGCGCGTATCGAGCGTGAGCCGGGGCTGGCCGCGCAAGGCCGCGCGCAGCATGGCGACGCGCGTGGTGGCGTCGGCGATCGGCGGCGGCCGGTGCGGCGGGATGCTGGCAGGGACCAGGCGCACCTCGGCGTCCAGCAGCTCGGCCGCCTCCCACGCCACGGCCAGGTGGGCGACGTGAACCGGGTCGAAGGTGCCGCCGAGGATGGCTAGCGGGCGCATGCTCTGGCTCCCCCGCCCCTGCGTGGAGAGGGCCGGGACGAGGAAACGCGCCGCGTCGGGGCTGCGCGGCTGTTGCGGGCAGGATGGGAGGCTGTCGCGAGCTCCCGCTCCATGGCCCGCCCCTCCTCCCGCGAGGGAGCGGGAGCCCGGGCTGCCGCGCTCATGCAAGCGCCCCGGCGGCGCGCGGCTCGGCGATGGCAGCGACCAGCCGCTCGGCTTCCCGCCAGGGATCGCCCTGCTCACGGCCCTTGGCCATGCGGTCGATGCGCGAAGCGCGTGCCAGGCAGGCGAGCCAGTGCTCGCGCGGTGCACGGCGCAAGGCCTTGCGGAAGAGCTGCTCGCGCGCCGGCCACAGCCGCTCGGCGCGCGCCTGCGCCGCGAAGTCGCGCGCATTGGCCAGACGCAACGCGAGCTGCAACTGGTTGACCAGCCAGCCCATCAGCGGGATCAGGTCCTCGCCTTCGCCACGCAGGCCGGCGAGGATGCGCAGCGCGCGGCCGCCGTCGCCCCCGAAGGCGGCATCGGTCAGCTTGAAGGCGTCGTAGCGGGCGCTGTCGGCCACCAGGCTCTCCATCTCGGCCGCGTCGATCCGGCCGCTGCCGTGCAGCACCGCCAGCTTGTCGATCTCCTGCGCCGCCGCGAGCAGGTTGCCCTCGACCCGCTCGGCCAGCAGGGCGGCCGCGTCGGGCGTGGCCGCCAGGCCCCGGGAGGCCAGCCGCGCGCCGATCCACGACGCCCACTCCTGCGGCCTGGGGGCGTTGAACACCACCATCGTGCCGGCGGCATCCACCTGCTTGGTCCACGCGCCTTCGTGCTTGCTGCTCCATTCGACCGCGGTGATCAGCAGGGTCACGTCCGGCGGCGGGTCGGCGCAGAACGCGCCGATCGCCTTGGCGCCCTCGACGCCGGGTCGCCCGGTCGGCAGGCGCAGGTCGAGCAGGCGGCGGCTGGCGAACAGCGACATGCCGGCGGCGGAGCGGGCCAGGTCGTCCCAGTCGAAGTGCTGGCCGGCCTCGAGCACCTCGCGCTCGGCATAGCCCAGTTCGCGGGCGCGGGCACGCAGCGCGTCGGCCGCCTCGAGTACCAGCAGTTCCTCGCCGGCCAGCAGATACACCGGCGCCAGGCGATCGGACGCCAGCACCTTGCTCCACTGGGCCGGGGACAGCAGCATGTCAGCCGGCGCTGGACGCCGCGGCCGGGGCAGCCTGCGGATGCTGCGCCGCCGCCTGCAGGCGGAACAGGATCGCCTGCACCATGTCGTCGTTGAGGCTGCGGCGGATCTCCTCCACCTGCGCCTCGTTGCCGACGGTATTTCTGGCGTCGTAGCTGTAGGAGCGTGACATGTCGATGCGCTGCTGCGGCACCAGCGGCTGGCCGGCGCCGTCGTCCACCTCGAAGCGCACCTGGTAGTTCACCGCGTACTCGGTCACGCGGGCGCCACCGCTGACGCTCAGCATGTCGGTGCTGAACTGCGCCACCGGGATCTTGAGCTCCGCGATGCCGGGTCCGCCCTCGTCCTCCAGGGTGACGCCCGAGCTCTCCAGCGCCCGCGCCAGGTTGCGCTGCAGGTCGCCGCCGCCGTTGACCGACAGGTGCATGCGCTGCATCGAGGCCGGCAGCGCGGCGCTCTGGCGCAGGTGGAAACCGCAGGCCGACAGCACCAGGACGGCGGCGAGCAGCGGGGCGCGGAGCAGACGGTTCATGGGCTCATCCTGCGACGATGTTGACGATCTTGCCGGGTACCACGATCACCTTGCGCACGGTCTGGCCTTCCAGGTGCGCCTGCACCTGCGGTTGCGCGCGAGCCAGCGCCTCGGCCTCTTCCCTGGACGCGTTGGCCGGCAGCTCGATGGTAGCGCGCAACTTGCCGTTGACCTGCACGGCCAGGGTCACCGAGTCGCGCACCAGCGCGGCCGGGTCCGGCTGCGGCCAGGGTACGTCCTCGAGCACCGTCTGCGGATGGCCCAGCACCTGCCACAGGGCATGGCAGACGTGCGGCACCACCGGGTTGAGCAGCAGCACCATGGTCTCCAGCGCCTCGTGGCGCACGGCCCGACCCTGCTCGCTCATATCGCCGAACCTGCCGACCGCGTTGAGCAGCTCCATCAGGGCGGCGATGGCGGTGTTGAAGGAATGGCGGCGGCCGAGGTCGTCGCCGACTTTCTGGATGGTCTCGTGCACCTGCCGGCGCAGCGCCTTCTGGCCGGCGTCCAGCGCGGCCGGATCCACCACCGGATGGTCGGGCTGCGCCGCGTGCGTGGTCACCTCGCGCCAGAAGCGGCGCAGGAAGCGGGCCATGCCTTCGACGCCCGCCTCGCTCCATTCCAGCGACTGCTCCGGCGGGGCGGCGAACATGGAGAACAGGCGCACCGTGTCGGCGCCGAACTTCTCCACCATCGCCTGCGGGTCGACACCGTTGTTCTTGGACTTGGACATCTTCTCGGTGCCGCCGATCTGCACCGGCTGGCCGTCCGATTTGAGCCGCGCGCCGATCACGCGCGCGCGCTCGTCGCGCTCGATCTCCACGTCCGCGGGATTGATCCAGTCCTTCGAGCCGTCCGCGTTCTCGCGATAGAACGTCTCGGCGATCACCATGCCCTGGCACAGCAGGTTGGTCGCCGGTTCGTCCGAGCGCACCAGGCCCGCGTCGCGCAGCAGCTTGTGATAGAAGCGGAAGTACAGCAGGTGCAGGATCGCGTGCTCGATGCCGCCGATGTACTGGTCCACCGGCAGCCAGTAGTCGGCGCGGGCGTCGACCATGCCGTTCGCGCCCGGGCTGGTGTAGCGCGCGTAGTACCAGCTCGACTCCATGAAGGTGTCGAAGGTGTCGGTCTCACGCTCGGCCGGGCCACCGCACTGCGGACAGGTGCACTTGCGCCACTGCGGATCGGCCTTGATCGGCGACTGCACGCCCGAGAATTCCACGTCCTCGGGCAGCACCACTGGCAGCTGGTCCTCCGGTACCGGCAGCGCGCCGCAGCTGTCGCAGTAGATCACCGGGATCGGGCAGCCCCAGTAGCGCTGGCGGCTGACGCCCCAGTCGCGCAGGCGCCAGTTGACGCGGCGCTGGCCCTTGCCCTCGCGTTCCAGCCGGTCGGCGATGGCCTCGAAGGCCTGCGCGAAATCGAGCCCGTCGTAGTCGCCGGAATTCACCAGCGTGCCGCGCTCGGTATACGCCTCGTCTTCCTGGATGCGCCGCTCGAATTCCTGCACCGTGCGCAGCGCCGCCGACATCGCGACCGCATCGGTCCGCGCGCCTTCCAGCGCATCGCGCATGGCGTCGGCGCGCACGCCGGCCTTGAGGTCGTGGCCGATCTCGGCCAGCGCATCGACCACGCCACGATCGACGATCACCATGCGGATCGGCAGCGAGTACTTCTGCGCGAACTCCCAGTCGCGCTGGTCGTGGCCGGGCACCGCCATTACCGCGCCGGTGCCGTAACCCATCAGCACGAAGTTGGCCACCCAGACCGGGATCGGTTCGCCGGTGATCGGATGGATCGCGCGCAGGCCGGTGTCCATGCCGCGCTTTTCCTGGGTCTCCAGCTCGGCCTCGGAGACGCCGCCGTGCTTGAGTTCCTCCAGGAACGCGGCCAACCGATCGTTGCCCTGCGCCGCCTTCAGCGCCAGCGGGTGCTCGCCGGCGATGGACACGAAGGTGACGCCCATCAGCGTGTCCGGCCGCGTGGTGAACACGCTCAGCGGCTCGGCCTCGCCTTCCACGTCGAAGTGGATCTCCAGCCCCTCGGAGCGGCCGATCCAGTTGCGCTGCATGGTCTTGACCGCGTCCGGCCAGCCCGGCAGCGTGTCCAGGCCGTCCAGCAGTTCCTGCGCGTAGTCGGTGATCTTCAGGAACCATTGCGGGATCTCGCGCTTCTCCACCAGCGCGCCGGAGCGCCAGCCGCGGCCGTCGATCACCTGCTCGTTGGCCAGCACGGTCTGGTCGACCGGGTCCCAGTTCACCACCGCGTTCTTGCGGTACGCCAGGCCCTTCTTCATCAGCCGCGTGAACATCAGCTGTTCCCAGCGGTAGTACTCCGGGCGGCAGGTGGCGAACTCGCGCGTCCAGTCGTAGGCGAAGCCCATGCGTTTCAACTGCTCGCGCATGTGCTCGATGTTGCGGTAGGTCCACTTCGCCGGCGCGGTGCGGTTCTTGATCGCGGCGTTCTCGGCGGGCAGGCCGAACGCGTCCCAACCCATCGGCTGCAGCACGTTCCTGCCGTTCATGCGCTGGAAACGGCTGATCACATCGCCAATGGTGTAGTTGCGCACGTGCCCCATGTGCAGCGCGCCGGAGGGGTACGGCAGCATCGAAAGGCAGTAGAACTTGGGCCGCGAGGGGTCCTCCTTCACCTCGTAGGCGCGCTGCGCGCTCCAGTACTGCTGCGCGGCGGCTTCCACCGCCTGCGGCTGGTAGCCCTGCTCGTTCGAAGCCTGTTCGTGGGAGTCCTGCATCTGTCGGTGCCGTTGCTGTGGGGGATTCGCGAGGCGACCTGGGACCGTCGCGGCGATGAACCCGTCAGCCTAGCCGAGCGTCCGGCTGGCGCCAAGACGGGGAGCGGAAACGCCTGCCCCGTAGGAGCGAGCTTGCTCGCGATGCCTATGGACGATCCCCAGGCAAAAAGCATCGCGAGCAAGCTCGCTTCTACATGAGGCGGATCATGGGGGAGGCGGGGTCATGGGGGGCAGGCGTGGGCCTGCCCGGCAGCCACCGGGCCGGCCACCTGGGCGATCTGCTGCGCCAGGCGCGCCAGCGCGTGCTGATGGCCCTCGACCAGCGCGTCGTAGCCGGCACCCACCGGTTCGCGGATCTGGCTGGTGCAGGCGAGGGTCGCATCGCCCTGCAGCAGGCGCAGGCTCCAGGCCGCATCGATCAGGGCATAGTCGCCCGGGGCGGAATCGAAGCGGCGCAGGTCGACCTTGATGCGCAGCCGCGGCCTGCCGTCCATCGGCAGGCCGGTCACGTCCCGCGCGTGCAGCGCCTGCGCCAGGTCGGCGGACAGCGCGCCGCGCACCTCGTCGGCCAGCGGCGCGATCCAGCGCTCGGCACCCAGCGGTGCCGCGCCCTGCCCGCCCTGGCGGATCACCAGTTGCGGCTGGTCCGCCTGGGCCGGGATGCCGACCGGCATCAGCTCGAACCCGAACGGCGCCGGGGCCACGCCGTCTGCCGGCGAGGCCGGCGCCGGCGCGATCAGCGTGTAGTAGTGCACCGGCGCGGAGGCGCAGGCGGCCAGCCCCAGCGCCAGTGCGCCGGCGAGCAGGTGTGGCGTGCGGATCATGGCTTGCTCCCTTGCCTGGCGGGCGGCGGCGTCTCACGGGCGGGCGGCGCATCGTCCGGCCGGCCGCGGATCAGCGCCTCCGGATGCACGCCCAGGTAATCGGTCAGCGCGCGCAGCGAACGGGCCATGCGCTGCAGTTCCTGCAGGGTGCTGCCCAGGTTCTGCTGCAACGGCGAGTCGGCCGAAAGCGCATGGTCGGCGTTGCCCAACGTGCGCTGCGCACCCTTGAGCGTGCCACGCAGTTCCGGCAGCACGCCGGCATTGACCTGCTCGAGGGTGCGATCCAGCTGGCCCAGCGTGGCATCCAGGTTGCGGCCGATGCTGTCGAACGGGATCTTCTGCACCTTGGTCACGATGTCGGCCAGTTGCTCCTGCAGCTTGTCGAAGCTGCCCGGGGCGGTGGGCACGTCGACCGGCGTGGCATGCACGTCGAAGGCAGCCTTCGGCGCCTTGGGCACGAAGTCCAGGGCGATGTAGAGCTGGCCGGTCAGCAGGTTGCCGGTCCGCGCCTGCGCGCGCAGGCCGTGCGCCACCAGCGGGCCGAACATGCGGCCCAGGTCGACCCGGCCCTCCCTGGTGCCGGCCTGCGCGGCGAGCTTGTCGTAGGCGCGCCCGAGCCGCTGCGGGTAGATCACGGCACCGACGGTGACCGGGAAGTGCTCGTCCTTCGCCTCGTAATCCATGTTGATCGACACCACGCTGCCGATGTTGACGCCGAGGAACTCCACCGGCGCGTCCACCGTCAGACCGCGCAGCGACTGGTTGAAGCGCATGCGGATGTAGCGCGGCGGGCCGTCCGGCGGCGCCATCGCCGTGGTCTCGTCCTTGAACAGGGTGAAGTCGGCGTCTTCCGGCGCGGGCGTGGCGTCGTGCGGCCCGCGCGGCTCCTCGAAGGCCACGCCGCCGGCGATCACCGTGGCGAGCGACTGCGTATTGAGCTTGAGCCCGTTGGCGCCCAGCGACACGTCCACGCCGCTGGCATTCCAGAACCGCGTCGAGCGGGTGACGAAGCGGTCGTTCGGCCCGTCGATGAAGATGTGCAGCGAGACGCCCTTGCCGTCCCTGTCCAGTGCGTAGGACACCACCCGGCCCACCTGGATGCGCCGGTAGTACACCGGCGAACCGGTGTCCAGCGAACCGAGGTCGTCGGTGTGCAGCACGAAGCTCTTGCCCGGCTCCCCGTGCAGCACCGCCGGCGGGGTTTCCAGGCCCTTGAAGTCGTACTTCTCCTCCCTGGAGTCGCCCACGTCGGCGCCGATGAAGGCACCCGAGAGCAGCGTGTCCACGCCCGACACGCCGCCCAGGCCGATGCGCGGGCGCACCACCCAGTAGCGCGTGCCGCGGGTGGCGAAGCTCTCGGCGCTCTTGTTCAGCGCCACCGTGACACGCACGCGGCGACGGTCCTCGGAGAGCTCCAGATTGGTGACCTTGCCGATCACCACGTTCTTGTACTTGACCGGCGTCTTGCCCGCTTCCAGGCCCTCGGCGGTCTGGAAGGTGATGGTGATCTCCGGCCCCGCCTGCAGCCAGGCATGCACCACCAGCGACAGGCCCACCAGCGCCGCCAGCACCGGCACCAGCCAGATCAGCGACAGGCTGAAGCGCCGCCGGCGCACCACCGGTTCGGGCAGGTCCTCGCGCGGAGGCGGGGTTTGCTCAGTCATCGTCGGGGCCATCCCACATCAGTCGGGGGTCGAAGCTCATCGAGGCGAACATCGTAAGTATCACGGTCAGGCCGAAGAACACCACGCCCGGCAGCGGCTCCACCTGACTGAAGAAGCCGAACCGCACCAGCGCGGTGAGCAGCGCCACCACGAACACGTCCAGCATCGACCAGTAGCCGATGAACTCCACCGCGCGATAGAGCTTGGCGCGCTGGCGCAGCGCCCAGGTACTGCCGCGCTGCGTGGTGATCAGCAGCGTGCCGAGCACCAGGAACTTCATCATCGGCACCACGATCGAGGCGCTGAACACGATCACCGCCAGGCTCGGGGAACCCTTCACCCACAGCTCCACCACTCCGCTGATGATGGTGTTGTCGTCCACGTCGCCCAGGCTCACCGTGCGCATGATCGGCAGCACGTTGGCCGGGATGTACAGCATGAACGCCGCCAGCAGCAGCGCCCAGGTGCGCCCGATGCTGTCGCGCTTGCGCCGGTGCAGCGCCGAGCCGCAACGCGGACAGCTCGCCTCGGCTGCCGCCGGCTCGTGGGATACCAGGCCGCACACGTGACAGCCGATGACGCCCAGTTCGTGCGCACGCGGCGCCCGGCTCATGCCTTGCGCTCCGTCATGTCCCACAGCGTGCGCAGGTCGATGCCGGAGAACACGGTGATCAGGAACGTGAGCGCGCCGTAGGCCCAGATGCCGGGATCCGGCTGCACCTCGAAATACGCGCGTGCCTTGACGATCGACACCATCGCGCCGAGCACGAACACCTCGGTCATGGTCCACGGCTGCAGGTGATAGAGGGTGCGCATGATGAAGGCGAAACCGGGCGCGCGCCGGCGGCTGCGCGCGAACAGCAGCACCCAGCCGAGCATCAGCATCTTGTTCAGCGGAAAGAAGAACAGCGTGGCCGCAGCGAGCACGGCCACCACCTGCGCGTCCTGCCGCCACATCATGATGATCGTGCCCCACAGCGTGGCGCTGCTCTGCCGTGCGCCCAGGCCCAGGGTCACCACCGGCCACACGTTGGCGATCAGGAACACGATCAGCGCGGTCAGCACCAGCGCCAGCATGCCCTCCGCGTTCAGCACGCGGTAACGCGCCAGCACGGCGCCGCAGCGCACGCAGCGCACCTCCTCGCCGCGCGCCAGCGGGCGGCAGCGGTGGACGGTATCGCATTCCTCGCACACCAGCAGGCGCCCGGCCGTCGCGCACGCCTGCGCCTGCGCCGCAGGCGACTGCGGCGGCCTGCGGGCCATGCCCTGCTGTGCCGTGCTCATCGGGCCATTCTCTCAAATCGCGCGCTGGCGCGGGCGCGTCGCAGGCCACTTGATATGCTGCGGGGCGCCCCGATGTGAAACGTCCCTGCCAGGAGAGCTCCACGTGACTGCTGCCGCCCAAGCCCATGTGTTCGACGTCGACACGGCCAACTTCGAAGCCGAGGTGCTGCGCGCCTCGCTGACCACGCCGGTGCTGATCGATTTCTGGGCCACCTGGTGCGGGCCCTGCAAGACGCTCGGCCCGATGCTGGAGAAGCTGGCCGCCGAGTACAACGGCGCGTTCCGCCTGGCCAAGGTCGACGTCGACAAGAACCAGGAGCTGGCCGCCATGTTCGGCATCCGCTCCATTCCCACCGTCATGCTGGTCAGGGACGGGCAGCTGGTCGACGGCTTCGCCGGTGCCCTGCCCGAAGGGCAACTGCGCGAGTTCCTGTCCCGCTACGTTCAGCCCGCGGAAGACGCTCCTGCGCAGGAGGAACCCGAGTCGATGGCGTGGGAGGACCCGGCGCAGGCGATCAACCGCCTGCAGCAGGAGATCGCGGCCCAGCCCGACCACGCCGAGCTCAAGCTCGACCTCGCGCTGGCGCTGATGCGCAACGGCCAGGCCGAGGCGGCCGAAGCCGAGCTCGATGCCCTGCCGGCCAACCTGGCCACCGACGCCCGGGCCGTGCGCCTGCGCAGCCAGCTGGACCTGGCCCGCGCGCTGGACGGCGCGCCGGCGCTGGCCGAACTGCGCCAGCGCGTGCAGGCCGACCCGGCCGACTGGGCCGCGCGCGACCTGCTCGGTGTGCGCCTGCTGCTGGAGGACGACCCGGCGGCCGGTCTGGAACAGTTCCTCACCATCCTGGAAAAGGCCCGCGACTGGAACGAAGGCCAGGCGAAGAAGCGCCTGCTCGCCGCCTTCGCGACGCTGGAGGACGCCGAGCTGGTCGGTCGCTACCGGCGCCGCATGGCCTCGCTGCTGTTCTGAACCCGCCGCGGCTCAGCCCACGCGCCACAGCCGGCGCGCCTCCGCCGCCACCAGTTCGGGGAACTCCTCGGGGAAGAACAGCCGCGCGCCCGCGACCTGGCGCACGCCCAGCGACCGGCCGAGGTGGCGGTCCAGGTAGGCGGCCCCGGCCGGCGAGAATATGTCGTCGCCGGTACCCCAGAGGATGCAGGCCGGCGCCCTGCACCGCTGCAGTTGCGGCGCGATGCCGGCCAGCCCGTGCCGCTCCAGCCCGATCAGATGGGCGTGGTCCGCTCGGGATGGCGCACCAGCGGCGCGAGATAGGTGTCGCTGGTGGCGTCGGCGAGCCGCTCGGGAAAGGTATAGGTGAGGCCGCCCAGCCCGTCCGGCGCGCGGGCCAGCGCCTTGTCGGCCAGCCAGCGGGCGAGCCGGCGCCGTACGAACACCCCCTCGTGGGCCATGCGGATCACCGGCCGCATCGCTGCCGGCGGGCATTCTCCCGGTATCGCAGTGGGTGAGCAGCAGCGTGCGCACGCGCCCGGGATGCCGCGCCGCCAGCAACTGGGCCACGGCCCCGCCGCTGTCGCTGGCCACGAGGTCGAAGCGCTCGACACCCAGGCGCTCGAGCAGCGCCAGCAGCATCGTCACCTGCGCGTCGGGCGTGACGGCCTGCCCTGGCCGCACGCGGGTGTACCCCGGCCCCAGCAGGTCCGGCGCGATGCAGCGCCGCCTCGCCCCGTCCCCGCTCGACGCAGGCGATCTCGCCCTGCGAGGTGGGCACGAACCGGCGTTCCGCATGGAACACCGCCGCGTCGAGCGGGCGCGCGGCCGGCGCCGAGTCCGCCCGCGGCAATCACGGCCGTCCACCGGAGAAAGGTCCCGCGCTGCATGCCGGTGGCCTCCGTCGGAAAGCCGCATCCTCGCTGCCGCACATCATCCACTCAGTGACCCGCCGCATCACGCCGCGATGACCTTCGGGGTCATCGCCGCGGGTATCGCATGTGCCTATCATCCGGTGCCCGTCGACTCACGCGCGCACCATGACCTTGCCAAGCCCCTCTCCCACCCCGGCCGGCATGCTGCTGCGCGAATGGCGTACGGCACGCCGGCTGAGCCAGCTCGCGCTCGCCCTGGACGCCGGCCTCTCCCCGCGGCACCTGAGCTGCATCGAGACCGGCAAGGCACAGCCCAGCCGCGGCATGCTGGCGCGCCTGGCCGACGCGCTGGACATGCCGCTGCGCGAACGCAATGCGCTGCTGGTGGCCGCCGGCTACGCGCCCAGCTATCCGGAAACGGCGCTGGGTACGCCCGCTCTGGCGCAGATCCGCCGCGCCATCGAATTCACGCTGGCGCAACAGGAACCCTATCCGGCCTTCCTGCTCGACCGTCACTGGGACGTGCTGGCGGCCAACGACGCCGCGCAGCGGGTGAACCGCTTCGTGATGCACGGACGGGCGAGCGCCCACGCCAACATGCTGCGCCAGTTCTTCGATCCCGCGGACCTGCGCCCCGCCGTCGCCAACTGGGAGGAGGTGGCCGGCGAGCTGATCCGCCACCTGCACAACGCGGTCGCCGCCGCACCCTCCGATGCCAAGGCGCGCGCGCTGCTGGAGGAGGTGCTGGCCTACCCCGAGGTGCCGCCGCGCTGGCGCAGCCGCGAGCCGGGCGCCGCGGCCTCGCCGCTGCTCACCACGGTACTGCGTCGCGACGGGCACGAGCTGCGCTTCTTCTCCACCATCACCACCTTCGGCACGCCACGCGACGTCACCCTGGACGAACTGCACATCGAGTGCTGCTTCCCGGTGGACGACGCCACCGCCCGCCTGTGCCGGCAGCTCGCGCAGGAGGACGCCGAGGCCCCCGCCGCCTGACGCCCGCGCGGGCCCTTGTCCAGAACATACGCATGCGTATGCTTTACCGGCCCCCGCCCGGAATCCCCGCATGCGCGCCCGCACCTTCCGCCACCTCCTCAACTTCTGGCCGCCCTTCCTCTGCAACGGCATCCGCGTGCTGGAGCTGAGCGACGACTGGAGCCGCGCCCACGTGGTGCTGCGCCTGCGCCCGTGGAACCGCAACTACGTGCGCAGCCAGTTCGGCGGGAACCTGTTCGCCATGACCGATCCGTTCTGGATGCTGCTGGCGATGCACCGGCTGGGCAGCGACTACTACGTGTGGGACAAGGCCGCGGCGATCGACTTCGTGGCGCCCGGGCGCGAGGACGTCCATGCGTCCTTCCACCTGACCGAGGCCTTGGTGGACGAACTGCGCACGGCCGCAGCCGACGGCGGCAAGGTGCTGCGCTGGTTCGAAACCGACGTGGCTACCGCGTCCGGCGAGGTCGTCGCACGCGTGCGCAAGCAGCTCTACGTGCGCCTGAAACCCCAGGCGCGCCAATCCTGAGCGTCGCTGCCGCCCCACCACCCTCCTACAGTTAGGGGGAGCCACGCCTACAATGGTCCTTTCGCCCTACGGACGATGGCCATGCCCCGCCTGCGCCTCAGACGCTACCTGCTCACCGGCCTGCTCACCTTCATTCCGCTGTGGGTGACCTGGACCGTATTCAAGTTCGTACTGGGCTTCCTGGCCGGCATCGGCGCGCCGCTGGTGGCCGCAGCGCTCGGTGTGCTGGCGCTGGTGGCGCCGGATACCGCCAGCGCATTGGGCAGCGCCTGGTTCACCTCGCTGCTGGCGCTGCTGATCACGTTGCTGGCACTGTACCTGCTCGGCTTCCTGGCCAGCCGCATGATCGGCCAGCGGCTGCTGGACGCCTTCGATGCGCTGCTGCAGCGCATCCCGCTGGTGCAGACCATCTACGGCGGCACCAAGAAGCTGATGACGGTGCTGCAGCAGAAGCCCTCGGGCGTGCAGCGCGTGGTGCTGGTGGACTTCCCGCACGCAGGCACCAAGGCGATGGGCTTCGTCACCCGGCTGATGACCGAGGACGGCACCGGCCGCGAGATGGCCGCGGTGTTCGTGCCGACCACGCCCAATCCCACCGGCGGCTTCCTGCTGACCCTGCCGGTGACGGCGCTCACCCCCACGGACTGGACCATGGACCAGGCGATGGCCTTCATCATTTCCGGCGGCGCGGTCTCGCCCGACACGCTGCCCGCCGCCCTGCCCCGCGACGAGAACCGCGCATGAACCTGCGTTGCCTGCTGCCCGCCCTGCTGCTGGGTGCAATCCTTCCGACCCGCGCCGCAGCCGGCCAGTGGACCACGCCCGCCGAGGCGGCGCAGTTCCGCACCACGCCGAGCTACGCCGACACGCTGGCCTACCTGCAGCGCCTGCAGGCCGCCGCGCCGGGCAAGCTGCGCCTGGAAACCTTCGGCACCACGCCGGAGGGCCGTCCGATGACCGTGGTGATCGCCAGCGCCAACGGCACCTTCTCGCCCGAGGCCGCGCGCGCCGCACACAAGCCGGTGGTGCTGGTGCAGGCCGGCATCCATCCGGGCGAGATCGAGGGCAAGGACGCCGGGCTGATGCTGCTTCGCGACTACGCCGTCAGCGGCAAGCGACCGCACCTGCTCGACCACGCCGTGCTGGTGTTCATCCCCGTGTTCAGCGTGGACGGCCACGAGAACACCAGCCCGTACCATCGCATCAACCAGGACGGCCCGCAGGAACAGGGCTTCCGCGGCCAGTCGCAGTACCTCAACCTCAACCGCGACTACGTCAAGGCGGACGCGCCGGAGATGCGCGCGTGGCTGAAGCTCTGGCAGCGCTGGCTGCCGGACTTCCTGGTGGACGTGCACACCACCGACGGCGCCGACTACCCCTACGACCTCACCTGGTACACCGAGGACCCGCACAAGCTCGACCCCGGCGTCGCCGCGTGGCAGCGCGCGCTGATGGACGCGACGATCCCCGCCTACGAGGCGCGTGGCCATCTCGCCTCGATCTACCTGGAGTTCAAGGACGGTCGCGACCCGCGCAAGGGGATCGTCAACTTCGGCTCCGGTCCGCGCTTCTCCACCGGCTACGCGGCGCTGCAGAACCGCCCGGCGCTGCTGATCGAGACCCACATGCTCAAGCCCTACGGGGTGCGCGTGCGCGCAGTCCACGACCTGGTCGGGATCCTGCTGCAGCAGATCGGCCGGCACCCGCAGGCGCTGCTGGATGCAACCAGGGCCGCCGACGCCCGCGTGGTAGCGCGCGCGCAGGAACCGTCGGCGCAGGTCCCGCTGACCTTCAAGCCGGACCCGGTTTCCACGCCGTACGCGCTCAAGGGCTACGCGTTCACGCTGAGCCCCAGCGAGGTGTCCGGCGCGGACTGGATCCGCTACGACCGGACGCGGCCCCGTACCTACACCATCCCGAACTGGAACGGGTTGCTGCCGGAGATCTCGATACAGCCGCCGGCTGCCTACGCGATTCCCGCCCAGTGGACCGTGCTGATCGACCGGCTCGATGCCCATGGCATCCGCTACCGGCGCCTCGCACATGCGGCGACGATCCGCGCGCAGGGCTACCAGCTCGACCAGCCGCAATGGGCGCAGCGGCCCTTCGAGGGCCACCTCTTGCTGCGCAGCTTCGAAAGCCGCGCCGTGACGCGCGAGGCCACGCTGCCGGCCGGCTCGGTGATCGTGCCGCTGGACCAGCGTGCCGCCAACGTGGCGATCGAACTGCTGGAGCCGCAGGCGCCCGACTCGATGCTGCGCTGGGGTTACCTCGACGCCATCTTCGAGCCCAAGGAATACGGCGAGCCGCGGGTGCTCGAGAAGCTGGCCCGCGAGATGCTGGCAGCCGACCCGGCGCTCGCGGCCGACTTCCAGCGCCGGCTGCACGACGACCCGGCCTTCGCCGCCGACCCCGGCGCGCGGCTGATGTTCTTCTTCCAGCGTTCGCCCTGGTACGCCGCCCAGGGCGTCGGCGCCTACCCGGTGCTGCGCCTCGATGCCGCGACATGGAAGACGCTGGCCACGGAGCCGGCCCGCCCGTGAGGCACGGGGTCAGCCGCCCAGGTACTTGGCCAGCTTGGTCAGCAGCGCGCCCGGGTTGATCGGCTTGGCCAGGAAATCCACCGCACCGGCGGCGAGGCTGCGGATGACCGTCTCGCGATCGCTCTGCCCGGTGAGCATGATGATGGGGATGGTGTCGAACTCGCCCGGCTGCTTGAGCCGGCGGGTGGTCTCCACGCCGTCCTGGTCGGGCAGCATGTAGTCCATCAGGATCAGCGACGGCCGGATCTTGCGCAGCAGGTTGAGCGCCTCGGTTCCCGAGCCGGCCAGCACCACCTCGTACCCCTCCCGCTCAAGGATCCTGGCCACCACCTTCTGGCTGAACTCGTCGTCGTCGACCACCAGCACCCGCCGGCTGGGCCCCGCCACCTGCCTGAGGAGCGTCTGCGCCTGCCCGAGCTGCGAGGAGGATTCGCGCTGCAACTGGCTGGTCCAGCGGCGCAGCGGCTCGATGGCCACGCGGCCGGACTCCACCAGCGGGCCGATCTCGGCCGACACGAACGCCTTGAATTCCTTTTCCAGCTTCTGCACGTCGCGCACGGCCATCGCGTCGCTCAGCTCCCCGCGCGAGATCCGCCCGAGCAGTTGCTCGATCGCCGCGCCCAGCCGCTCGCCGTTGCGCGCCAGTTGTTCGGCGGCCGATTCCACCTGCCGGCCACCCTGGGTGAGGTGCTGGTCCAGCGTGCGGCCGAACTCGTCGAGCTGGCGCGCATAGTCGCCGAGCTGGCGTTCGCTGAAGGACATCCCGCGTGACTGCTTGAGTTCGCGCAGCGCCACGTGGATGGACATCGGCAGGCGGCTGCCGTCATAGGGGGAGGGCCAGAACAGCACGTAGTCGTCGAAGTACTGCTTGCGGCACAGGTCGAACGCGGTCTTCACCTGCTCGCGGGTGCAGAACACGATCGTGCGGTGGCTGTGCTGCTGCGCGGTCGCGCCGAAGCGGTACAGGCCCAGGTAGTAGCTCTGTGCGTTCTCGATGCGGTTGAAGACCAGCAGCAGCACGTCGGGGCGCACCCGCTCGAAGTCCTCCACGTAGCGGTCGGGGTCGAAGGAGACGGTGATGTTCGGATAGTCGGCGGCCAGTTGCGAACGCAACGCTTCGGCTTCGGCGCGCTGGTCCGAGGCGATCAGGATCTTGCCGTCGACCTCGACGTTGCTCATGGCACGGCCTCCGCGTCGTGGTTGAGCGTGCGGTAGTCCGCCGGCCACCGCTCCAGCCAGGAGGAGATGGCCGACGCCGGCAATGGCCGGGCGACCGCCCAGCCCTGGGCGTGGCTGCAACCGGCCTTGCGCACGAAGGCCCAGTCCTGCGGGCTCTCCACGCCCTCGGCGATGCAGTTCATGCCCAGCCGGGCGGCCATGCTCGCGCTCGCCTCCACGATGGCGGCGTGCACCTGGTCGCGCGCGGCGTCGTGCACGAAGCTGCGGTCGATCTTCAGCTCCACGAACGGCAAGTCGCGCAGTTGCGCGAACGAGGCGTGTCCGGTGCCGAAATCGTCGATGGACACGGCGAACTTCTTGAGCTGCAGCCGGGTGAGCGCGCTCAGCGTGGCGGTGAGGTCGCGCATGAAGCGGCTCTCGGTGACTTCCCAGACGATGTCCGAGGCGGTCAGCCCGCTGGCCTTGACCAGCTCCAGCAGGCGCTCGACCACCGCCGGCTCCTGCAGCGTCTCCATCGAGAGATTGATCGCCAGCGGCAGGCGGATGCCCTGCCTGCGCCAGGAGCGCAGCTGCTCGGTGGCGAGCAGGATCACGCGGTCGGTCAGCGCGTCGATCAGGCCGTAGTCCTCGGCCAGCGAGACGAACCGCTCCGGGTAGATCAGCCCCTCGGCGGGATGCCGCCACCGGACCAGGCATTCCATGCCCGTCGGCTCGCCATCGGCGATGCGCACCTGCGGCTGGTAGTGCAGGATCAACTGGCCCTGCTCGATCGCCTGCGCGAGTTCGGCGTGACTGTAGGTCGGCGGCGAGGACGGCGCGCGCTGCTCCGCGCCGCCGCCGGCGCGGCCCGTCTGGCCGCTGGCCAGCAGCGTGGCGAGCCGACTCGCATCGACCGGCTTTGGGAGGCTGCCCAGGATGTTGAGCTTCAACGCGCGCGCCAGCTTGGTGGCCGCCTGCAACAGGCGTGCGCCCTCGCCGGTGACCAGCACCAGCCCACCCTTCCAGCGGGCGTTGCCCAGCGCCTCGATGAACTGGATGCCGTCCATGTCCGGCATGGCGAGGTCGCAGACGATCACCTGCGGCGCCGTCTCGCCGAGCACCTCGGAGAGCGCGTCGCGGGCATGCGCCGTGCCGGTGGCCTGGAAGCCGTGGCGCGCGATCGCTTCCACCAGCAACCGGCGGCTGAAAGCGTCGTCGTCGACGACCAGAATGCGTGATGTGGTCGCGGCCGCCGTCATGGCTGCCGGTCCAGGCTGAGCGCGATGTCCTCGCTGACGAGCTTCCATTCCTCCTCCAACTGGTCGAGCACCGACACCATCTCCATTCGCGTCGCCTGATCGGCGCCGCACAGGCCTTCGATTTCTTCGCACAGTGCACCCATGCGCGCCGCGCCCACCGAGCGGGCGGACGACTTCAGCCGATGGGCCAGGGAACGTGCATCACGCCACGCGTCTGTAGGCGCCAGCGCGTGCAGGGAGTGCATAAGCCGCGCCGCGCCCTGGCTGAACTCGTTCAGGAAATCGGCGACCACCTCGGGCTCGTCGCCCACCAGCTGTTGCAGCACGCGGACGTCCAGATGCCCGGACGCGGCCTCGTCGTCGCGCACGGATGGCTCGTGGCCGGAGGCGGCCCGCGCGGGTGAGGCAGACAGCAGCCAGCGGGTCAGGACCTCGCGCAGGCGCTCCAGCTCGACCGGCTTGGTTACCACGTCGTCCATGCCCGCCTCGAAGCATTTGGCTTCGTCGCCGATGATCGCGTTGGCGGTGAAGGCGATGATCGGGATGCGCGCCAATCCCCTGCCCGCCTCCTCGCTGCGGATCGCACGCGCCAGCGTGTAGCCGTCCATCCGCGGCATGTGCAGGTCGGCCAGGATCGCGTCGTAGCCGCCGCGCCGCCACGCCGCCAGTGCCTGCTCGCCGTCCCCGACCAGGTCGCCGTGGACGCCCAGGCGGTGCAACTGGCGCTGGATCACCCGCTGGTTGATCTCGTGGTCCTCGGCGATCAGCAGCCGGATGCTCTCGCCGACGAAACAGGCCTCGCTTTCCGGCGCCAGTGGCGCGGGCGCGGCCGGCCGCTGGCCCAGGGCGGCGGCCATCGCTTCCTCCAGGCCGCGCATGTTGAACACCGCGCGGCCGAGCAGCACCACGCCGGCATCGACGAGCCCGCCCGCCTTTCGCTCGCCCGGCGACCAGACCACCTGGGGCAGTTCGCGTTCGCAGGCGACCGCCGCCATGCGCCGAAGCTGCCGCCAGTCGTCCGCCCCCGGCCCGCTGAGGATGAGGGGCTGCGCATCGGCCGTGGCGGCGTCGGGATCCCGCGCTTCGTCCAGCCAGCGCGCCATGTCCTCGCCGCACGGGAAGGTCTCGTACGGCAGTTGCATGGCCTGCAGGCAGGCCGCGGCGTCGGCGCAGAACGCCACATCGGACGAGACCACCAACGCACGCGAGAGGCCCTCGCGGCGGGCAACCGCCGCCGGCGGATTCCACCGTCCCCGGCCGAACCGCAGCGCGATCGTGAACACCGTGCCCTGTCCGGGCAGGCTGTGGCAGACGATCTCGCCCTCCATCAGCTCCACCAGGCGCTTGCAGATCGACAGGCCGAGCCCGGTGCCGCCGAAGCGCCGCGTCGTGGCACCCTCGCCCTGGGTGAACGGATGGAACACCCGCCCCAGCACCTCCTGGGTCATGCCGATGCCGTTGTCGCGGATCTCGAGCATGACCTCCGCGCTCGCGTCCGGGTGCAGGTGCGCATCCACCCGCACGTCGACGCGGCCGGCGACGCCCGAACGCCCGGCGGAGAACTTGATCGCGTTGCCGATCAGGTTGTGCAGGATCTGCCTGACCCGGACCGGGTCCGCGAGCACCGTGGCGGGCGTGCTCGGCGCCACGAAGGCGCGCAGCTCGACCCCCTTCGCCTCGGCGACCGCGACGTGCGTGGCGCACACGGCCTCGACCATCCGGTCCAGGTCCACCGGCTGCATTTCCAGGTCGAGCTTGCCCGCCTCTATCTTGGAGAAGTCGAGGATGTCGTCCAGCAGGTCCAGCAGCGTGGAGGCGGACTGCTGGATGGTTTCGACCATCTCGCGGTCGCCACGCGGCAGGGAGCTCTGCAGCAACAGCTCGGACATGCCCAGCACGCCGTTCATGGGCGTGCGGATCTCGTGGCTCATGGTCGCCAGGAACGCCGACTTGGCGCGGCTGGCCTGCTCGGCCTCCATGCGCGCGCGCAGCAGTTCGTGCTTGGCGGCGAGTTCCTCGCGGACGTCGCGGATGATGGCCGCGTAGTGGGTTTCGCCGCGCAGCTCGTACGAGCCGACCGACACCTCCAGTGCGCGCGGCTCGCCGTCGACGGCCAGGCCTTCGAACGCGCCCTTCAGCAGCAGCGGTTCGCCGGTGGCGCTGGCCACCCCGTCCCGCCACAGGTCGGCACGGCAGATCTGCTCGAACAGGCCCGGGATGAGTTCGTTGAGGTCACGGCCGATCGCGCCGCTCACCGGCATGCTGAAGACCGCGGCGACCGCCGCATTGGCGCTGGTGATGATGCCGTCGCGGTCGATGGTGATCACGCAACTGGGAATGTTCTCCACGATCGCGCGGATCTGCTCTTCCTTGTTGCGCAGGAGGAGGTTGGTGGCGTAGAGCGCATCGGTGCGCTGCTCGACCCGCTCCTCCAGCTCCGCGTTCAGCTCCTCCAGCCGCAGCCGCGCCTCGCGGCGTTCGGTGATGTCGCGCGTCACCGCCACGTAGAACGGCGCCTGGTCGGCGGAATGGATGTACTGCACCGCCATCTCGACCGGCAACCGCGAACCGTCCCGGCGCAGCAGCTCGGTCTCCAGCCGGTGGCCCTTCTCCGGGCGGGCGGCGGCCGCGGCCAGCAGAGCGGTCGCCTGCGGCCGGGCCGCGGCGTCCTGCAGGTCCAGCAAGGTCATCGAGAGCAGTTGGGTGCGCGTGTAGGCGCTTTGCCGCAAGGCGCCCTCGTTGACGTAGAAGATCTGCAGCGAGTCCGGGTCGAAGCTGAAGGTCGCCTCGGCGATCGCATCCAGGGTGCTCAATGCCTGGTTGGCGGCGCCCTGGATGCGCCGACGCTCGGAGGTGTCCTCCACCACCGTGAAGATGCGCGGGGGATGCTCGCCGTCGGGGTCGATCACCGAATAGGTCACGTGCACCCAGAAATCGCCGCCGTCGGCGCGGCGCAGGCGCTTGTCCAGGGAGCCGGCCGCGGCCTCGCCGCGCAACAGCCGCTGCAGCAGCGCGCCGTCGCGCTCGCGGTCCTCCGGATGGGTCCAGTCCGACCAGGACTGCGGGGCGTGGACGTGGTCGACGCCGCAGCCGACCATCTCCAGCAGGCGCCGGTTCGGCAGCGTGACCCTGCCGCCCTCCAGATGGGCCATGCCCACCGCGGCCTGCTCGAAGGCCACGCGCAGCCGCGCCTCGCTCTCGCGGAACGCCGCTTCGGCGGCGTAACGGTCGGTCACGTCGATGATGCTTCCGATCAGTTCGACCAGCTCCCCTTGCTCGTCGCGGACGGCGTGCAGGTGATCGGCGACCCAGGCGTAGCTGCCGTCGGCACGACGCAGGCGGTACTCGTAGGACCAGCGGTCGTCCGCGCGCAGCCTTTCGTTGAACTCGGCGAACACGCGCTCGGCGTCGTCGGGATGCACGTGTTCGGCCCACCACGTGCTGCCGGGAAGCCCGTCGTCGAACCGATGGCCGAACGGATCCACGGTGGAGGACAGCCACACCGGCTCGAGCACCGCGTCGGGCGAGGGTCGCAGCACGTAAACGAACACCGGCAGCGACTCCAGAACCTCGCGCTGCCGCTGCTCGACGCGCGCCAGCTCGCGCGTGGCCGCCTTGACCCGCGTGAGGTCGGTGATGGTGCCCACCCAGCCGGGCTCGTCGCCCCGCTCGTCCATCGAGCGCAAGCGCACCGCCTGGATCAGCGCGTGGATCTCGCTGCCGTCCGCATGCCGCATCCGGCACTCGGCGACGAAGCTGTCGCTGCTGTCGCGGGCGGTGAACCACGCTTCGCGGAAGCGCTGGTAGTCCTGCGGATCGATGGCATGCAGCCAGCCGTAGGTGAGGTCTTCCGAAGCATGCCGACCGGTCAGCACGTCCCAGTGACTGCTGATGTAGCGGCACGCGCCTTCGCCGTCGGTCTGGAAGATCACCACCGGCGCGGCCATGCAAAGCGTCTCGAACAGGCGCCGGCTGCGGGCCAGTGCGAACTGGATCCGCTTGTGCCGGGAAATGTCCTCGATCGACACCACCACGCGCAGGTCGGAACCGCTGCCGAAGCGTGCCGCCCGCAACTGCATCCAGATCGGATCGGGCTCGTCCTCGCTGGTGTAGACGTACTCCAGTTCGAAGGTCTGCTCCTGCCCCTGGATCACGCCGAGCAACCCGGCATGGATGTCGCGCGCCGCCGGATGGGTCGACAGCGCGATCTTCTCCAGCCAGTTGGATCCCACCACGGCGCGTGGCCGGTCCCGGGTCGCCGGGTGGCCCTGCTCCCACGCGCGGTTGGTCGCCAGCACCATGCCCGTGCGGTCGAGGATCGCGATGCGCGAGGACAGTGCGCCGAGCGCCGCGCGGCTCAGCAGGTCGCTGTCGCGTCGCGCCTGCCGGTCCTCGATCTGCCGCGACTCGTCGCTGGCGAAGCCGACGTAGATCTCGCGTCCCTCGAACGGCACCGAGGTGATGAACACGAACACCGGCAGTTCCCTGCCGTCGCGCCGCCGCAGCCTTACGTGCAACTGCTGCGGCCCCTGGGTCCGGATGGCCTGCCGCAGGCGCTGCCACCGCTCGCCGCTGAGGTCGGGGTGGATGCGCGTGAGATCGAGTCGCTCCAGCTCGTCGCTGCTGTAGCCCAGCAGCCTGGCCGTGGCCCGGTTGGCGCGCAGGCCGCGGCCGTGCTCGTCCAGCCAGAACACCGAGACCAGGGATTCCTCCAGGGTGTGGTTGGCCAGCGTGAGCGCGCGCAGCATGTCGCGCCGCTCGGTCACGTCGGTGAGCATGGCATCCACGCAGTTGGTGGCGCGGCCGCCGGTATGGACCACGCACAGGCGCTCGTGGATCCAGCGCTCGCGACCGGACACATCGACGATGCGGAACTCGTGCTGATGCACGCCGGTTTCGGCGACGGTCTCCCAGGCGTTGCCGACGCGCTCGCGGTCCGCTTCGTGCACGAAGCGGAGCACGTCGTCGGCCGACCGGATCGCGCCGGGCTCCACGCCCAGCAGCGCATGGGCCCCCTGGCTGACGAAGAACACCGGCCGGCCCTCGTCCGCCTGCCAGCGGTAGGCCATGCCGTCGAGGTTGGAAAGGATCGAGCGCAGCCGCGACTCGTTGTCGCGAATTTCGGCGGTCTGCCGCTGCACCAGCTCTTCCATGGTGCCGGTGATGCGGCGCAGCTCCTCCTCCGTCTGCACCTGCTCGCTGATGTCGCGCGAGGTCACCAGCGCGCGCCGCACCGAGCCGTCGGCATCGCGCAACGGGGCAGCATACACGTCGCGCCAGCGCCGCTCGCCGGCCAGGGTGATCGCACCCCGGAACCGGCTGGCGTGGCCGGCGATCACGCTGGCCAGCGCCTGCTCGGCCAGCTCGCGGTACGGCGGCGACCAGCGCTCGAGCCAGCGCGTCCCGAGGACCTCCTCGCGCGACGTCGCGCCCAGCAAGCGCAGGGCAGCGGGTGAGACGTCCTGGATCACGCTGTCCAGCCCCACTACCGTGATCGCGTCCGGGCTGGAGTCGAACAGGCTGCGCGCATAGGCCTCGCTCTCGCTCAACGCCAAGCGCGAGGTCTTCTGCGCGTGGATGTCCTGGTGCGTACCGGCGACCATGCGCGGGCTGCCGTCGGGCCAGCGGCTGACCACGTCCCCGAGCGAGAGCGTCCAGCGCCACTCGCCCGAGCGGTGCCGCAGGCGGTATTCGACACGCAGCCGCATGGGCTCGGACGCCTCGACGAACGCCCGCAGGGCGGCCTCGGCGCCCGGCAGGTCGTCGGGGTGCACCAGCGAGGCCCAGCCGGCGTAGCTCATCTCCACGTCGCCCGGGCCGTAGCCGAGCAGGGACGGCCAGTTGTTTTCCGAATAGGCGCGCCCGCTGCGTACCTCCCATTCCCACAGGCCGACGTTGGCCGCCCGCACGGCCCGCTCGACGCGGCGCAACTTCTGCGCGAGCTGGTCGCGTTCCGCCTGCATGGCCAGCGTGTGGGCGAACAGCTCCGCGACCTCGCGCAGTCCGGCCACGTCCGTGCCGTCGGCCGGGGCCCACAGTCGCCCGGCTGCGCAGCCGTTCGCCAGCAAGGGACAGGACACCCACCGCGAGGCCTCCACGGTGCCCGGCTCGGGCCATGCCTCGGGTGCCGAGGTGTCGCCCAGCACGGCGATGCGCCTGCCCTCCCAGTCGACCGCCAGGCAGGGAGCCTGCACACGGTGCAACGCGAACCGTTCGAGCGGCGCCAACGCGCTCTGTTCCTGCTGCACGTCAGAAGGCATCGGAGTGGGGTGAAGCATAGAAAGCCGTGGCGGGAGAAGAGGCACGCATGCCGATGCGGTGGATCCGGTTTCCAGGCCGGACAGCGGGAGCTTGATCGCTTGCACACACTATCGGCACCGTCTGGTGAAGACTTGAACAAGCGCGGCGGTTCGAAGACGCCGCGACAGCCGCGCCGCCGTGGCGTTTTCTCAAGGCCGGTGCGGTTGCGCCGATACCCTCCGTACAGGTCCGGTCGCCCGAGCGCCAATGACGAGAACAACCAGCGGACTCCTCCTCGAGCGGTGCTACGCGTATGCCGACGCACCCCTGATCGCCCTCGAAGCCGCGCCCGAGGGCCTGCGCGTGGCCGCGGTCAACCCGGCATACGAACGGTTCTTCGGCCGGGATGCGGCTGCGGTGACGGGTATCCGATGGGACCGTGCGCTGGGCCACGCCGGTTGGCTCGAAGGCGTGGAGGCGGCCCTGCATGCCGGCGAGGTGGTGGAGCGTACGGGCGTGCTCGACGCCGCCGGCAAAGCACGCTGGTGCAGGCTGGTCGCCTGTCCATCCGTCGACACCGGCGGCCGGGTCGTGCAGGCGGTGCTCACCGTGCACGACGTCGACGACCGTGTCGCCGCCGAACAGGCACGCGAGTTCCTGGCCAGCCACGACGTGGTGTCCGGCCTGTTGCGGCCGGGGCAGGTCAAGGACAACCTCGCCGCCCAACTGGTACGCGCGGTCACCCAGTGCCACCGGCTGTTCGTCTGCTACATCGACATCGACAAGTTCGGCGCCTTCAACCAGACCGACGGCTTCGAGGCCGGCGACCGGCTGCTGCAGCAGGTCGCCGATCGCCTGGTGGCCGCGGGCCGGGACGCCTCGCTGGTGAGCCGCATCGCCGGCGACGAGTTCATCGTCGGCGGCGTGGATGCGACCGGCGACCTCGACATGCTCGAAGTCGGCCAGCAGTTGCTCGACGAGTTGAGCCAGCCGATCGCCTTCGGCGCCTTCGAGCTGCGCCTGGGCGCCAGCATCGGCATCGCCTGCTTCCCGGACACGGCCGCCAGCGTGGACGACCTGCTGCAGCAGTCGGCGCTGGCGGCGCGCACCGCCAAGGAGCGCGGCGGCAACCGCGTGCACGTGTTCAACACCCAGCAGCGCACGCTGCTCCGCGACCGCATGGACATGGGCGTGCACCTGCGCGGCGCGGTGGCACGGGGCGAACTCGAGCTGGCCTACCAGCCGGTGGTGAGCGTGGCCAAGCGCGAGATCACCGGCATGGAGGCGCTGGTCCGCTGGCGCAGCCCGCAACTCGGCCTGGTGACGCCGGACCGCTTCATTCCCCTGGCCGAGGACCTGGGCCTGATCCCGGACATCGGCCAGTGGGTGCTGGTGCAGGCGTGCCAGCAGGCGCGCCGCTGGCTCGACTGCGGCGTGGGCGACTTCGTGCTGTCGGTCAACGTGTCCGGCCTGCAGATGCGCGGGCAGCAGGTGATCGAGGACGTCAGCCGCGCCCTGGACGGCGCCCGCCTGCCGGCGCGCTACCTGGAGCTGGAACTGACCGAAAAGGCGATCATGGGCGATCCCGACCACGTCGCCTCGCTGATGCGCGAGCTGCGCAAGATCGGCGTGAGCCTGTCCATGGACGACTTCGGCATCGGGCACTCCAGCCTGGGGCTGATGCAGCGCTTCCCGGTCAACCGGCTCAAGATCGACCGCTCCTTCGTCTCGGCGGTGCCGAACGACGTCGGCGCGGCGCGGATCTGCCGCGCGATTCTGGGGCTGGCGCACGAGTTCGGCTGCACCGTGGTGGCCGAGGGCGTGGAGACGCCACTGCAGCTGGGATTCCTCGAACGCAACGGCTGCGAGTACATCCAGGGCCACTACCTGGGCGAGCCGGTGAGCGCCGACGGCATGCTGGCACGGCTGCGCAATCCCTCGCTGCGGACCGCCGACCAGGGCAATCGCGGCGACGCCGGCTCGATCCTGCTGGTGGACGACGAGCAGAACGTCCTGCGCGCGCTGGCGCGCCTGCTGCGCAGGGACGGCTATGCGATCCATACCGCGGGCACCTTCCAGCAGGCCTTCGACATCCTGGGCACCACCGAGGTCGACGTGGTGGTCTCCGACCACCGCATGCCGGAAGGGCGCGGCACCGAATTTCTCGGCAAGGTCAAGGAGACCCACCCGCGCACCATCCGCATGATCCTCAGCGGATACGCCGACATCGGCGCGGTGACCGAGGCGATCAACGGCGGCGCCGTGTACCGGTTCCTGACCAAGCCCTGGGTGGACGACGAACTGCGCAAGGTGATCAAGGAGGCGATGGCCCGGGCCCGCCGCGACCAGGTGCAGCGCGGCGCCACGGGTCCGGTCGCAGATGCCTAGTCGTCCAGGTCCAGGTAGATCGCGCCGTTCTCGTCACGCTCGACGCGCGTGATGCCGGGGCACTCGGATTCCAGCTGACGCAGCGCGGCCTCCTGGCGCGAGATGGTGCCCTGCTGCACGCGCACCAGGTCGGCCAGCCGCTGGTTCTCCCGGCTCAGCGCATAGACGTGCAGCGCCTGCACCACGGCCAGCTGCAGCTCGCCGTCGTCCCACGGCTTGTTGACGAAGCGGAACACCTGGGTGTCGTTGATCGCCGCCACCACCGTGGGCAGGTCGGCCTGGCCGCTGATGATGATGCGCGCGACGTCGGGCTGGTGCCTGATCGCCTCGCGCAGGAACTCCAGGCCGGTCATGGCCGGCATCCGGAAATCGGTGATGATGAGGTCGACCGGCTCCTGCCGGACGCAGGCGAGCGCCTCGGTCGCGCTGGTGAAGGTCTTGATCTGGCAGGGCCCGCCGAACCGGTCCGAGTCGATACGCTTGATCACGCGGGTGAGCGCGTTGAGGATGGCCTGCTCGTCGTCCAGGAGCAGCAGTTTGTAGGTCATCGTCGGTTTACTCGGTAGGGGCTGGCACGCTGCGGGCCTGCTTGACCGGAAGCGTGATGAGGAAAACGGTGCCGGCGCCGACGCGCGAGCGGACGGTCAGGTCACCCCCGTGCTTCTTGATGATGCCGTAGCTGATGGAGAGCCCGAGGCCGGTGCCGCGCCCGACCTCCTTGGTGGTGAAGAACGGCTCGAAGATGCGGGGCAGGACATGCTCCTCGATGCCGCACCCGTTGTCCTTGATCTCGATCCACACGTGATGGGGTCCCCTGCCCGTGTGCACCTCGATCAGGCCGTTCTGCCCCACCGCCTGCGTCGCGTTGACCAGGATGTTCATCAGCACCTGGTTGAGCTCCGTGGGGTTGCATTCGACCAGCGGCAGTTCCTCGAAATACGTGGTGAAGCAGATCGAGCTGCCGCTGAGGCTGCGCACGATGCCCAGCGTGGTATCGATTGCGCGGTGCACGTCGAACAGGCGGAAGCCCTCGGTCGCGTCGATGCGCGAGAAGTCGCGCAGGTTCTGCACGATCTGCCGGATCCGCTCCACGCCCTCGCGCGATTCGGCCAGCAGCAGCGGCAGGTCCTCCACGATCAGCGGAAAGTCGATCGCCTGCTTGCGTGCATCGAGGGAGGCGAGCTTGGCGCGGAGCGGGGTGTCCTCGTCGCGGATCACCTCCTCGCACACTTCCACCAGGCCGAACAGCTTGTTCATGTAATCCTGCAAGGAGCCCAGGTTGGACTGCACGTAGCAGATCGGATTGTTGATCTCGTGCGCCATGCCCGCGGCCAGTTGCCCTACCGTCGCCAGCTTCTCGGCGTGCACCAGGCTCTGTTGCTCCTGCAGTTGCTTCTCGCGGTCCGGCGGCGTCATGCCGTTCGCCTGAGGCAGCGCGGCGGCCGGGCGGATGGTCACGCTGGTCATGCCTGAGCCTTCGGCGCACCGCCGCCACTGGCGCACGATCGCCAGCGAGCCGCCACCCTCGATCGCGCAGGCACGGCGGTCTTCCCAGCCGTCGCCCGCCTGCGCGTCGTTCCTGACCTCGGCCGGCGGATTCGCCACCAGGCTCGAGAGGCCTTTGTCGGGATCGGCATGGATGACCGACGCCAGCCGCCGCGCCGCGGCGTTGGCATACCTCACGCCGCCCTCGCCCGCGAGGATGACCACCGAGACCGGCAGGGAATCGAGGACGATTTCGGCATCGAGCGGTGTTGCGGTGACGGACATGGCCTGGCGTGGTCTGGCGGACGGAGCCTGCGGTGCGGCGGCAACGGATCGTTCCGCGTCGACGGAGGGCGCGCGAGGCTCGCGCGTTCGACTCCATTATCGGCGCACGCGCCGGCTGCTTGAACACGTGTGACGCGATCCCGGCGCCGCGGAGCGGCGACACCTGCCATGACGTGACGTGGATCACATGCCCGCCGCGTGACCCAGTTCACAGGTTGACCTTCAGTTCAATTGACCGGGGTCAATGAACGTCAAGTTTCTGTCTTCTTCGTCGCTTTCCTCTTCCGTGGCGCGCACGTCAGTCGGCTGCTCGGCGGCCGCGCTTCGCGAAGGCGGTCACAGAACAGCGCTTGCATCGGCGGGTGTGAAAGGATGGCGTCCCGGGGGTGGCATATCGCTTGCCTTGCCTAGTCACGAGATCCCAAGGGGAGATCCGAACGCACAGCTTTTGCTCGTCGACGTAAGCAACCCGCGCAAATCCTGCGCATTTGTCAGGACACAATTCATGCAAGCGAAAACCAAGAACTTCCTCAAGCTCAATCTCGTCGTGGCCACCCTGATCGGCCTGTCGGCACTGAGCGGAACGGCCTACGCCGGCACCGCGACCTCCAACCTGCCGGTGTCCGCCACGGTGTCCGCCAACTGCACGATCGACGCCAGCAGCGGCGTCTCGTTCGGCGCGTACGACCCGGTGGTCACCAACGCCAGCACCGGTGCCGACCTCACCGCCACCGGCACGATCAGCACCACCTGCACCAACGGTGCCTCCGTGACCGTGACGCTCGGCCAGGGTTCCAACGCCGACACGGGTTCGACCGACGCGGCGCCGCTGCGCCGCATGCTGGCCAACACTTCCGACTACCTGTCGTACCAGCTGTACACTGACTCGGCCCACACCACCGTTTGGGACAATACGACCGGCGCATCGGTCACCGGCACCGGTGCGGCCGTGAGCACCACCGTCTACGGCCTCGTCACGAAGGGACAGAATGTTCCGTCCGGCAACTACTCCGACACTGTCGTTGCAACCGTCACGTTCTGACATGAAGCGTTCACGCGCACGCCAGGCCGCCTGCGGCCTGGCGTTTCTTTTTCTGGCGATCGGCCCGGCGTTGGCCGGCTCCTTCCAGGTCGGCCCGGTGACCGCGACGCTCTCGGCCGATCACCGGGTGGCCGCCCTCACCGTGCGCAACACCGGCGCCGAGGCAACCACCATCCAGCTCCAGGCGAAGGCCTGGTCGCAATCGGACGGCAAGGATGTCTTCGCACCCGCGGACGACATCCTGGCGACACCGCCCATCTTCACCATCCCCGCCGGCGGCTCGCAGGTGATCCGCGTGGGCTCACGGCGTGCGCCCGATGCGCAGCACGAACGGGCCTACCGGCTGTTCCTGCGTGAAGTGCCTCCCGCACCGAATGCGGGCCAGCAGGGCCTGCGCATGGTGCTGGAGATCAGCCTGCCGGTGTTCGTCCAGCCGACCGCGGCGATCGCGCCGGACGTGCACTGGCGCGCCACCCGGATCGACGGCAGCCACGTGCGGCTCACGGCGAGCAACACCGGCACGGCGCACGCGCGGCTGAGCCATTTCGTGCTGTCCGGCGCCGACGGCAAGCGGCTGCCGATGTCCACGAATCCGGTCTACATCCTGCCCGGCAACAGCCATACCTGGGTGGTCGATGCCGCCGTGGCCGAAGGCACCCACCTCCAGCTCGCGATGGATTCGAACGACCAGACCGCGCAAGCCGATGTGGCGGTCGCCGGCCCCTGACGGACGTGCGGCGACGACGCGCAAACGGCAGGCGTGCACGGCGGTGCGGGGCGGCCCCGGCACGGCGGGCCCCGGCTTGCGCCCGCCATGACGTGCCGTTCCCTCCCGCACCCGATCCGCCGGCGCGCCGCCGGTTCCGCCCCAGCTCGGTACGCTGCGCGCTGCTGTTGCTGGCCCTGTCGCCCGGCCCGCTGCTGGCGGCCGTGCATGTGCGCGCCGTGCGCGTGGGCATGGATCCCGACCACACCCGCCTGGTGCTGGAATCGGACAAGCCCATCCGCGCGCACCTGACACGCCGGGGCGCCGGCGCCCTGCAGCTGGACCTGGACGGCGTGGACGCCGACCGCGTCCTGGCCGGACTGGAACGGGCCATCGGCGCGAACAACCCGTTCCTGCTCGGCGCCACGGTCGAGGACAGCGCCACCGGTTCGCGGCTGGTGCTGCCGACGCGGTCGCCGGTGCGCACCCGGCTGTTCAACCTCGAGGCCGGCAGCGGCTTCGGCGAGCGGCTGGTGCTGGACGTCTTTCCCGCGCCACCGCCCTCGGGTCAGGCACCCGCGGTCGCCAGGCCCTCGCCGGTCGCGCCGGTGCCGGCGCGGATCGCGGTGACGGCCGATACCCTGGCATCGCTCGCGCAGCAGGCGTCCAGCGGCAACGTGCACGTCAGCAGCACCCGCGTGGGCATCGCCGCCAACCGGGTGCGGCTGGTGCTCGAATCGGACCGCCCCATCCACGCACGCGTGGTGCACCCGACGACGCCAGGCCCCCTGTCCGTCGAACTGGGTGACGTGCCGCTAGACGGGGCTCTGCTCGAGCTGCCGGAGAAGATCCGGCCCAACCCCTACCTCACCAGCGTGCGCCTCGAGCACGACGCATCGGGCACGCGGATACGGCTGCTGGCGCCGGCGCCGGTCGAGCCGCAGATCTTCAACCTCGCCCCCGGCGACGGGCACGGCGACCGCCTGGTGGTCGACGTCTTTCCCGAGCGCATCGTACCGTCCGCGCCACCGGCCGCCGCCCCCACGGCACCGAGCGAAGTGCTCAGGGCCACACCTGCACCGGTCGCACCGGCACCGTCACCCGTACCGGCACCGGCCGCACCCGCCGCACCGCCCGCGCCTGCGCAGCCCGCGGTCGCCGAGGCCTGGTTCGAGGTGCACGTGAACGGCGCGGCGCAGGACACCACGCTGGTGCTGCAGGGCAACGACGGCGCCATCTACGTGCGCCCGGACGACCTGCAGCAATGGCATCTGGATGTCGGCTGCGCGGGAGCGCTCCGCCACGGCAGCGACACCTACTGCGCGCTCGCCGCGATCAAGGGCCTCACCTATCAGGTCGACCAGGCGCGCGGAATGCTGGCGATCAGCGTGCCCCCCACGCTGATGGCTGAAAGCCATCTCAGCGGCATGTCCCTGGGCATCGACCGGCCCACACCCTCCCCACCGGGGGCCTACCTCAACTACGACGTCTTCGCCGGCCACGAGAGCGCAGGGTCCACGACGACCAGCGCCTTGCTCGAGACCGGCCTGTTCGGCCGCATGGGCAGCGGCACCAGTACCCTGCTGTCGCGCCGCACCGACGATGCCACGCGCACGATCCGCCTCGACACCACCTGGACGCACGACGATCCGGATCGGATGGCGAGCCTTCGCCTCGGCGACACCATCAGTGGCGCCAGCGCGTGGGGCCGCTCGGTCCGCATGGGCGGTGTGCAATGGGCCACCAACTTCGCCACCCGGCCGACCTTCGTGACCTTTCCCCTGCCTACCGTGGACGGCGTCGCGGCGGCTCCCTCCACCGTGGACTACTACGTCAACGACGCGTTGCGCCTGCGGCGCGAGGTGCCGGGCGGCCCCTTCACCATCCAGGACCTCCCGGTGGTCACCGGCGCCGGTGAGATCCGCATGGTCGTGCGCGACATGCTCGGCCGCGAGCAGGTGATCTCGCAACCGTTCTATGCCAGCAGCGGCATCCTCGCCAGGGGATTGCGCGATTACTCCTACGAGCTCGGTTTCGAGCGCAGGAATTACGGCCTGGCGAGCAACGACTACGGCAAGCCGGTGCTGGTGGGCACCGAGCGACGCGGCCTGACCGATCATGTCACCGGGGAGATCCACGCCGAGCTGCTGCAGGACCAGCAGACGCTCGGCCTGAACGGCAACGTGCTGGTGGGCGACCTGGGCGTACTCACCCTCTCCGCCGCCGGCAGCCACGACCGGGACGGCCGGGGCGGGCTGCTCGAGCTGGGGTTCCAGCGGCAGTCCACCGACCTGAGCTGGGGCGCGCGCTCGCAGGTCACCACTCCCGGCTTCAGCCAGCTGGGCTACGAAGCCCCCGCGCGCCCGCCCAAGCAGATGACGTCCGCGTACGTGAGCGTGGGCACCCAGGGATTCGGCTCGTTCGGACTGAACTACACACGCCAGAGCTTCCGTGAAAGCAACCGCGAGGACATCGAACTGCTGGGCGCAAGCTACAGCCGGGCCCTGGGCAGGCTCGGCTACCTGGGCCTTTCCGCCCTGCGCTTCCTCGGCGGCGACGGCTCGACGCTTGTCTCCATGACGTTCACGATGCCCCTGGGCAGCGTCGACAGCCTCAGCCTCAACGGCCAGACCCGGGGCGGCTCGTCCGGCGGCACGCTGCAGTACCAGCACAATCTTCCCGCCGGCAGCGGTGCCGGCTGGCGCATGCAGGCGGGGCTGTCGCCCGACGATCCCAGCCTGGCCGAACTCGCCCTGCAGAACGACGTGGGCACCTACACCATCGGCGCGGCAGAGAGCCAGGGACGGCAGGCCTACCAGGCCTCCGTGCAGGGCGGCATTGCGCTGCTCGCCGGCCGCGTCTTCCCCAGCCGTCACATCGACGACAGTTTCGCGGTCGTGCGCGTCCCTGGCTTTCCCGGCGTGCGGGTCTACGCGGACAACCAGCCGGTGGCGGTCACCGACGAGAGGGGCTATGCACTGGTGCCCCGGCTGCGGCCCTACCAGCGCAACCCGATCCGCATCGAACAGGCGGACCTGCCGCTGGATGCCGAGATCCAGGGCCTGCAACTGGACGCCGTCCCCTACAGCCACAGTGCGGTCGCGCTGACCTTCCCGGTCAGGGCCGCGCGCGGTGCCGTGGTGGTGGTAAAGCTGGAAGACGGCAGTTTCCTCCCCGCCGGCGCTACCATCACCGTGGAGGGCAGCACCGCGACCTTCCCGGTCGGCTACCAGGGCGAGGCCTACCTCACCGGACTGGAAGCCACCAACACGCTCCGTGCGAACTGGCGCGGACAGTCCTGCGACATGACGGTGGCGTTTCCGGCAACCGGCGACCCGCTACCCCGTATCGGCCCCGTGATATGCAAAGGCCTGCGCCCATGAGACGACCCGATCACCGCCGAGGCGCCCGCAACAGCCGCCGCCCCCGCGCCTGGGCGCTGGGTGTGGTCGCCCTGACTCTGGCGATGCCGCTGGCGGCGGCCACCTGCGGGCTCAACGTGCAGGGCATTAGCTTCGGCAACTACGACTTCCAGAGCAGCCAGAACCTGGACAGCGTGGGCCGCATCACCGTGACCTGCGACGTGAGCACCAGCTACACCCTCGCCCTGAGCCCTGGCCTCGCCGGCAGCTTCGCCTCCCGGACCATGCAGAACGGCTCCCACCGGCTTGCCTACAACCTCTACACCGACCCGGCCCACGTCAGCATCTGGGGCGACGGCACCGGTGGCAGCACTACGGTGGGCGGAAGCGGCACCAGCGTCGACTACACGGTGTACGGGAGCGTCCCGGCCGGCCAGAACCCCTACGTGGGCTCCTACAGTGACGCCGTGACCGTCACGCTCACCTTCTGATCGCCGCGGATCCGCTCGCGCCGCCGGCGTGCGCCGACCCCTGACCTTTGACACTGTCTGGCCCATGACTGATGGCCTAGCTTGGCCGGTCACGGCCGGGTCCGGGGGGACGTGGCCGGCAGTCACGCAAAACCGCCCATGGGCGAACCACACAGAGGGAAATCCATGTCCAAGCAGTATCTGAAGCCGCTGGCGCTCGCGGTGAGCCTGGCGCTGTCGCTGTCCGCGTGCGGCAAGCACGAGGCCGACCAGCAGAAGCCGGCTGCCAGCAGCAGCGCGCCGGCCAGCGCGGGCACCACCGCGATGGCGGGGGCCAGCAAGACCGTGTTCGACGTCAGCGAGCTGGGCCCGATGGACGAGGCCTGCAAGGACTTCGACCAGTTCGTCAACGCCAAGTGGGTCGCCGCCAACCCGATCCCCGCCGACCGCACGCGCTGGGGCGCCTTCGACAAGCTGGCCGAGGACAGCCTCAACACCCAGCACGAGATCGTGGAGAACGCTGCCAGGAACGCCGCCAGCGCCGAGGCCGGCTCGATCCAGCAGAAGATCGGCTACCTCTACGCCTCCGGCATGGACGAGGCCGCGATCGAGAAGGCCGGTTTCGATCCGATCAAGCCGAAGCTCGAGGCCATCGCCGCGCTGAAGAACGGCAAGGACGTGGCCGACTACCTCAACAAGAGCTTCGCCGACGGCGACATGCAGGTGTTCTCGTTCGGCTCGGGCGCGGACTTCAAGCACGCCGAGATGCAGATCGGCTACGCCTTCCAGAGCGGCCTGGGGCTGCCGACCAAGGATTACTACACCGATCCCAAGCACGCCGACGAGCGCAAGGCCTACCTCGCCTACGTCGCCAAGACGCTGGAGCTGACCGGCGTGCCGGCGGCCGAGGCCAGCAAGCAGGCGGACCAGGTACTGGCGTTCGAAACCAAGCTCGCCGAGGCGTCCTTCGCGCCGGTCGAGCTGCGCGAGCCGGAGCACCAGTACCACTTCGTCAGCGTCAAGGAAGCGGACAGGATCACCCCGCACTTCAGTTGGGAGAAGTTCTTCGCCGCGCAGGGCGTGACCATCGACAAGGGCTTCTCGCTGTCGCAGCCGAAGTTCTTCGCCGAGTTCGACAAGCTGCTGGCCACTGCGCCGGTCGCGCAGTGGCAGGCCTACCTGCGCTTCCACGTCGCCGACGACGCCTCGCCGCTGCTCAGCAAGGCGTTCCAGGACAACAAGTTCGACTTCTACGGCAAGACGCTGTCCGGCCAGCCGGAGCAGAAGCCGCGCTGGAAGCGCGTGCTCGGTGCGGTCAACGGCTCGATGGGC
The DNA here is from genome assembly GCF_037137055.1 of Fulvimonas yonginensis. NCBI lineage: Bacteria > Pseudomonadati > Pseudomonadota > Gammaproteobacteria > Lysobacterales > Rhodanobacteraceae > Fulvimonas > Fulvimonas yonginensis. The sequence goes on along the minus strand of NZ_JBBBNY010000007.1, from coordinate 92,575 downwards.
ATGGCACTGGGCCAGCTCTACGTCGACAAGATGTTCAAGCCCGAGGCCAAGGAGCGCGCGCAGGAGCTGGTGGACAACGTGCGCAACGCGCTCAAGGCGCGCATCGAGAACCTCGACTGGATGAGCCCGGAGACCAAGGCCAAGGCGATCGCCAAGTGGAACACCTTCCTGCCCAAGATCGGCTATCCCGAGAAGTGGCGTGACTGGTCGGGCCTGCAGATCAAGCCGGGCGACTACTACGGCAACGTGATGGCGGCGGCCAAGTACAACTACGAGTACGACATCCACAAGATCGGCAAGCCGACCGACCGCAAGGAATGGGGCATGACTCCGCAGACGGTCAACGCCTACTACAACCCGTCCGACAACACGATCAACTTCCCGGCCGCGATCCTGCAGCCGCCGTTCTTCTACGCCAACGGCGACGACGCGATCAACTACGGCGGCATCGGCGCCGTGATCGGCCACGAGGCCAGCCACGGCTTCGACGACGAGGGCAGCCAGTTCGACGGCGCCGGCAACAACGTGAACTGGTGGACCAAGGAGGATCGCGCCAAGTTCGACGCGCGTGCCGACAAGCTGGTCGAGCAGTTCAACGAGTACACGCCGATCAAGGACAAGCCGGACGTGCACGTCAACGGCCGCCTGACCCTCGGCGAGAACATCGGCGACCTGGGCGGCCTGAACGCGGCCTACGACGCGCTGCAGGCGGCGCTGAAGAAGAACCCGCAGGAAGCCAACTCGAAGATCGACGGCTACACCCAGGACCAGCGCTTCTTCCTCAACTGGGCCCGTGTGTGGCGCGGCAACATCCGCGAGAAGCAGGCGCTGCTGCAGCTCAACGCCGACCCGCACGCCCCCGCATCGCTGCGCGCGATCGGCGCGCCGTCCAACATGGAGGCCTTCGCCGCCGCGTTCCAGTGCAAGCCGGGCGATCCGATGGTCCGCTCGGGCGACAAGCAGGTGAAGATCTGGTAACCCACGCCGGTTGCCGCTTCACCCCGGAGGCCCCGCTTCGGCGGGGCCTTTCCTTTTGTCGCTCGCGAGTCCGAGACTTGATATTGATAACCATTCTCATCTAGAGTCCGCGCCTGGCTTTTCCAGACAAGGACTCCCATGGCCGGCATCACCAGCCGCAAGCATCCGACCCCGCCCTCGCTGACCCGCAGCGTGGCCGCCGCCAGCCTGCTCGCCCTCGCCCTGCCCGTCCATGCCGGCACCGACGCCGCCGATCCGCAGGTGCGCGACGCCAGGCGCCTGCCCAGCGTCGAGGTGAACGCGACGCGCGGCGCGGACTACCGCGCCGACGTGGTCGATACGCCCAAGTTCACCCAGCCGCTGCTGGACACGCCGCAGACCGTCAGCGTCATCACCCGCGACCTGATCGACCAGCAGGCCGCCACCACGCTCACCGAGGCACTGCGCAACAGTCCCGGCGTGGGTACCTTCTACGCCGGCGAGAACGGCAGCACGACCACCGGCGACGGCATCTACATGCGCGGCTTCGACACCTCCGGCAGCATCTTCGTCGACGGCGTGCGCGATCTGGGCTCGATTTCGCGCGACCTGTTCAACATCGAGCAGGTGGAAGTGACCAAGGGACCGGACGGTACCGTGTACGGACGCACCGCCCCGACCGGTGCGGTGAACCTGGTGAGCCGCCAGCCGGTGCTCGCCGACGGCGGATCCGCCTCGGTGTCCTACGGCAGCGGCCAGCAGCGCCGCGTCACCGCCGACCTGAACCATCGCTTGGCGCCGCACGCGGCCTTCCGCCTCGACGTGGTCGGCCAGGACAGCGGCGTACCCGGGCGTGATCGCGTGCAGCACCGCCGCTGGGGCGTGGCCCCGTCGCTGGCCTTCGGCCTGGGCACGCCGACACGGGTCTATCTGGACGCGCTGCACGTCAGGCAGAACGACGTGCCCGACGGCGGCGTGCCGACCGTCGGCCTGCCCGGCTACGGCAGCCCCGACCCCGCGCGCCCGCAGATCGGCGACGCGCCCCGCGTGGACAGCGAGAACTTCTACGGCACGGCGCAGGACCACGACCACGTCGTCGCGGACATGCTCACCCTGATCGTGCAGCACGATTTCGACCTGGACCTGGCGATGCGCAACACCACGCGCTGGGGACGCACGCACCAGGATTACCTGCTGACCTCCTTCGTGGCCAACGCCGCCAACCTCGTGACGCCCGACCCCGACGATCCGGCCACCTGGACGCTTGCGCGCAGCACGCCCAACTTCAAGCGTCAATCCAACCGCATCCTCACCAACCAGACCAACCTCAGCGCCGGCTTCGTCACCGGCCGCGTGATCCACGACCTCAGCGCCGGCGTGGAGCTGACCGAGGAGAAGGCCACCAGCGTCGGCGTGGCCGCGCTGGACGGAAGCGCCTGGCCGGCGGCCGGTCTCTACCATCCCGACCCGCGCGTGGGCGGCCTGGTCTACGGCGAATCCGGCGCCTGGGGCCGCGGCACCACGGACACCGCCACGGCCTACGCCTTTGACACGCTGAAGTTCGGCGAGCGCTGGCAGGTGACCGCCGGCCTGCGCCTGGACCGCTACACCACCCGCTTCACCAGCATGGTCCTGTGCGGCACCCGCAATGCGCCCGCCTGCGGCACCTTGCCGGCGGGCACGCCGGTGCCCGGCCTTGCCGCGCGCATCGTGGACACCCTCCCCAACGGCAAGCTCGGCGTGCTGTACAAGCCCGCGCCCAACGGCAGCGTCTACGCCAATTACGCCACGTCGCAGGAACCGCCGGGCGGCAACACGCTGCTGCTCAGCAGCTCGGCGAGCAGCGCCGACAACCCCGCGCTCGATCCACAGAAGGCCGGCACCATGGAACTGGGCACCAAGTGGGACCTGCTCGACCAGCGCCTGCTGTTCACCGCCGCCTTGTACCGCACCGAGGTGCGCAACGAGCTGGCCCAGGACCCGGTCGACCTGCAGTACTACCAGACCGGCCGCAAGCGCGTGCAGGGCATCGAGGTGAGCGCGGTCGGCCGGCTCACCGAGAACTGGGCGGTGAGCGCGGGTTACACCACCCTGGAGGCCAGGGTGATCTCGGGCAAGGCAGTGAGCAACGACGGCTCGCGCGATCTGGCCTACACCCCGCGCAACGCGTTCACCGCGTGGACGTCCTACCGCCTGCCGTCGGGCCTCACGATCGCGGGCGGTGCGCGCCACGCCGGCGCCATGAAGCGCGGCACCGACGGCGCGGTCGGCACGCCGGCCGCCACCGGCGCGTACTGGGTGTTCGACGCGATGGCGAGCTACCCGGTCGACCGTCACGTCGATCTGCAGCTCAACCTCTACAACCTGCTCGATCGCCGCTACGTGGCGGCGATCAACAAGAGCGGCTACCGCTACATGCCGGGCATCCCGCGCGCCGCGATGCTCACGGCGAACGTCCGCTTCTGACCGGGCGGGGCGACCGGGCAGCCCCGCCACCCTGTGCCCGTCCGCCGGAGACCGCCATGCTCGTGCACCTGCCCAGCGTCCTCGACCACGCCACGCTCGCCCGCCTGCGCGAAGCGCTCGCCACCGCCGGCTGGACCGATGGCCGCGAGACCGTCGGCGCGCAGGGAGCCCAGGTCAAGCGCAACCTGCAGTTGCCGGACGCCTCGCCGCTGCGCGAAGCGCTCGGCCGCGACGTGCTCGCCGCGCTCGCGCGCCATCCGCTCTACCACGCGGCGGCACTGCCGCTGCGCGTGCTGCCGCCGCGCTTCAACCGCTACCAGGGTGGCGGCGAGTACGGCTTCCACGTCGACGGCGCGGTGATGGCGCTGGAGGACGGACGGCAGCTGCGCAGCGACCTTGCCTGCACGCTGTTCCTCAGCGCCCCGCACGAGTACGACGGCGGCGAGCTGGTGGTCAGCGACACCTACGGCGAGCACGCGGTCAAGCTCGCCGCGGGCGATGCCGTGCTCTATCCGGCCGGCAGCCTGCATCGCGTGACGGCGGTGACGCGCGGCGCCCGCCTCGCGGCGTTCTTCTGGATCCAGAGCCTGGTGCGCGACGAGACCAGGCGCCGCACGCTGCTCGAACTGGACACCGCGATCCAGCGGCTCGTCGCCGGTGACGCGGACACCACGGCCGTGCTGCAGTTGACCGGGGTCTATCACAACCTGCTGCGCGCCTGGTCGGAAACCTGAGGACCGATCGTTCGAGTGCGGGGCGCCCGGGCGTCTTCGCCCTGCGGCGGTTCCCTCCGTACCGCCGGGAGCGGATAATCGGCGCCCCTTCATGCAACACGCGGCAGCACGATGTTCGTACCCGGTCAACGCTGGATCTCCACCGCCGAACCCGAGCTTGGACTGGGCACCGTCCTGCGCGTGGAGGGCCGCGGCGTGCAGGTGCTGTTCGCCAAGGCCGGCGTCCTGCGTCCCTACGCGATCGACTCGGCACCACTGGTGCGCGCGGAGTTCCGGCCGGGCCAGCGCGTCGCCGGCAAGGGCGTGGCGTTCCTGGTCGAGCGCGTGGAGATCAAGGACGACCTGCTGATCTACCGCGGCGAAGGCCGCGAGCTGCACGAGGGCCAGCTTGACGACGAGCAGAGCGTGAGCCAGGCCGACGACCGCCTGGTCGGCGGGCGCACCGACACCGTGGCGCAGTTCGAGCTGCGCCTGGAGGGCCTCAAGCGCCGTGCCGAGGCACGCCGCTCGCCGGCCTGGGGCCTGGGTGCTGCCCGCATCGGCCTGGTGCCGCACCAGCTGCGCGTGGCCGGCATCGCCTCCGCACGCCGTCCGCCGCGCGTGCTGCTGGCCGACGAGGTAGGCCTGGGCAAGACCATCGAGGCGGGCATGATCCTCGCCCGCCAGCTCGCCACCGGCCGTGCCTCGCGCGCACTGGTGCTGCTGCCCGACACGCTGGTCTACCAGTGGTTCGTGGAACTGCTGCGTCGCTTCAACCTCAGCTTCGCGATCTACGACGAGGAGCGCTGCGAGGCGCTGGAACAGGCCGGCGACGGGCGCAATCCGTTCGAGGACGAGCAGTTGGTGGTCGCCGACTTCCGCTTCCTGGAAGAAAACCCCCGGCGCGCCGCGCAACTGGCCGAGGCGCCATGGGACCTGCTCGTGGTCGACGAGGCCCACCACCTGGCCTGGACACCCGAGGCGGCCAGCGCCCGCTACACGCTGGTCGAGCAGCTCGCCGCGAGGACGCCGGGCGTGATCCTGCTCACCGCCACGCCCGAACAGCTCGGCCGCAGCGGCCACTTCGCCCGCCTGCGCCTGCTCGACCCGCAGCGCTACCACGACCTGGACGTCTATCTGGCGGAAGCCGAGCGCTTTCAGGCGCTCTCGCCGATCGCCGACCGCCTGCAATCCGGCGAGCCGCTGGACGAGGCCCACCGCGCCAGCCTGCGCGAGATCTTCGCCGGCGACGCCGCCCTGCTCGCGCGACTGGACGAGCCCGCGCAACCGGCCGCCGCGCGCGAGCTGCTCGACGCGCTGATCGATCGCCACGGCACCGGTCGCGCCATGTTCCGCAACCGTCGTACCGGCATCGGCGGGTTTCCCACGCGCATCCCGCAGTGGCAGCTGATCGAGGCCGAGGCGCTGGACGAGAACGCGCGCCAGGCGCTGCTGGCCGAGTTCCACGCCGACATCCAGCAGCCGCCACCCGCGCTGGCGCTGGACTACGCGGCCGATCCGCGCATCGACGCGCTGGTCGCCCTGCTGGAGGCGCATCCGCAGGACAAGTTCCTGCTGATCTGCCGCAGCCAGGCCAAGGTGCTGGCACTGGAGGAGGCGCTGCGCACGCGCACCGGCGCCGGCGTCGCGCGCTTCCACGAAGGCCTGGGGATCGTGCAGCGCGACCGCAACGCCGCCTATTTCGCCCAGCCCGACGGCGCGCGTCTGCTGCTGTGCTCCGAGATCGGCTCGGAAGGCCGCAACTTCCAGTTCGCGCACCGCCTGGTGCTGTGGGACCTGCCGCTGGACCCGGACCTGCTCGAACAGCGCATCGGCCGCCTGGACCGCATCGGCCAGACCCACGACATCGCCATCCACATCCTCGCCGTGCAGGACAGCGCACAGCACGTGCTGGCGCGCTGGTACGACGAAGGCGTGGACGCGTTCCGCTCCAGCCCCGCCGACGGGCGCGAGTTGCTGCGCCGCTACGGCGAGCCGCTGGTGCGCCTGGCCGAGGAGCACGCGCGCAACCCGGACGGCCGCGACCAGGAACTGGACGCGCTGATCGCCGAGACCCGTGCCACGCACGAGGAACTGGCCGCGCTGATCCGCGCCGGGCGCGACCACCTGCTGGAGCTCGCCGCCAGCCGCGACCCGCACGCCGACGATTTGGGCCGCGCGTTCCGCCGCGAGGACGTCGATCCTTCGCGCGACGCCTTCGTGCAGCGCCTGCTCGAGGCCTTCGGCATCCACGCCGAGGAGCTGGGCGGCCAGGTGCTGCTGCTCGATCCGCAGTACCTTTCCACCGATGCCCTGCCCGGCTTCGCCGAGGGTCCGCTGTCGGCGACCTTCGCTCGCGAGGTGGCGCTGGCGCGCGAGGAGCTGCCGCTGCTGCGCCTGGACCATCCGCTGGTGATGGGCGCGCTGGACCTGGCGCTGTCGGGCGAACAGGGCAATGCCGCGTTCATGGTCGACGACGCGCTGCCGCCTCGCAGCGCGCTGCTGCAGGCAGTGTTCCTGCTCGAATGCGTGGCCGACCGCAGGCTCGATGCCGAGCGCTTCCTGCCCACGCTGCCGCTGGTGGTGACGGTGGACACGCGCCTGGCCGAGCGCGCGGGCTTCCAGCCCAGCGAGGCGGCGGTGCGCAAGGCCGCCGACCGCACCATCGAGGTGCCGCGCTACCGCAAGTTCCTCGCCAAGCTGGTACCGCCGATGCTGGAGAAGGCCGAGGCGATCGCCGGCCAGCGCGCGCAGGAGCACGTCGCCGAAGCGGTGGCCCGCGCGACCGGCGAACTGGATGCCGAGCTCGCGCGGCTGCGCGCGCTGCGCGAGGTCAACCCGTCCATCAGCCCGGGGGAGATCGCCACGCTGGAGGCCGAACGTGCCGCGCTGCTCGAGGCGCTGCCGCAATCGCGCCTGCGCCTGGACGCGGTGCGCTTCGTCGCCAGCCCGGACTTCCTCGCGCTGCGTTGAGCCGGCTCAGTCGCGCAACGCCCGGGCGTGCCAGGCCAGGTGCTCGCCGATGAAGCTGGCGACGAAGTAGTAGCTGTGGTCGTAGCCGCGCTGCAGGCGCAGCGTGAGCGGATGTCCCGCTGCCGTGCAGGCCTCGCGCAGCAGTTCCGGCCGCAGCTGGCCGGCGAGGAATTCGTCCGCCTCGCCCTGGTCCACGAGCAGCGGCAGCCGTCCGGACGCGACCCGCACCAGCTCAACCGCGTCCCAGGCCGCCCACGCCGTACGGTCCGGCCCCAGGTAGGCGCCGAGCGCCTTCTCGCCCCACGGCACCTGCGACGGCGCCACGACGGGGGCGAAGGCCGAGACGCTGCGGTAACGGCCCGGGTGGCGCAGTGCCGCCACCAGCGCGCCGTGGCCACCCATCGAGTGACCGCTGATGCCGCGCGCGCCGGTGGCGGGGAACGCCGCCTCGACCAGCGCCGGCAACTCGTTCACCACATAGTCGTGCATGCGGTAGTGGGTGGCCCACGGCGCCTGCGTCGCGTCGAGATAGAAGCCCGCGCCCTGGCCCAGGTCGTAGGACGGATCGTCGGGCACGCCCTCGCCGCGCGGGCTGGTGTCGGGCGCGACCAGGATCAGGCCGTGCTCGGCCGCGTACCGTTGCGCACCCGCCTTGGTGATGAAGTTCTGTTCCGTGCAGGTCAGGCCGCTCAGCCAGTACAGCACCGGGCAGCGCCCGTGCGCAGCCTGCGGTGGCAGGTACACGCCCACGTTCATGGCGCAGCCGAGCGCGGCCGAGCGATGCCGGTAGACGTCCTGCCAGCCGCCGAAGCAGGCGCGGTGTTCGATGCGTTCCGGCCCGTCCATGGCGCGCTCAGAAATGGATCACGGTGCGGATCGACTCGCCCCGGTGCATCAGGTCGAAGGCCTCGTTGATGCGCTCCAGCGGCAGCGTGTGGGTGATGAACGGGTCGAGCCGGATCTCCCCGCGCATCGCCTGCTGCACCATGCCTGGCAACTGGCTGCGGCCCTTGACCCCGCCGAAGGCCGAACCGCGCCACACGCGGCCGGTCACCAGCTGGAACGGCCGCGTGCGGATCTCCTGCCCGGCGCCGGCCACGCCGATGATGGTGCTCTCGCCCCAGCCCTTGTGGCAGCACTCCAGCGCCGCGCGCATCACCTCCACGTTGCCGATGCACTCGAAGCTGTAGTCCACGCCGCCGTCGGTCATGTCCACGATGACCTCCTGGATGGGCTTGTCGTAGTCCTTGGGATTGACGCAGTCGGTGGCGCCCATCTCGCGCGCCAGCGCGAACTTGCCCGGGTTGAGGTCGACGCCGATGATGCGCGCGGCCCGGGCCTGCACCGCGCCCTGGATCACCGCCAGGCCGATGCCGCCCAGGCCGAACACCGCCACGGTCGAGCCGGGCTGCACCCTGGCCGTGTTGTGCACCGCGCCGATGCCGGTGGTGACGCCGCAGCCGAGCAGGCAGACCTTCTCCAGCGGCGCCGCCGGGTCGATCTTCGCCAGCGAGATCTCCGGCACCACGGTGTATTCGCTGAAGGTGCTGGTGCCCATGTAGTGGTAGACCGGCTTGCCGTCATGGGAGAAACGCGTGGTGCCGTCGGGCATCAATCCCTTGCCCTGGGTGGCGCGCACCGCCTGGCACAGGTTGGTCTTGCCGGACAGGCAGAACTTGCACCTGCCGCACTCGGCCGTGTACAGCGGAATGACGTGATCGCCCGGCGCCAGGCTGGTCACGCCCTCGCCCACTTCGACCACGATGCCGCCGCCCTCGTGGCCGAGCACGGCTGGGAACACGCCCTCCGGATCGTCGCCGCTCAGGGTGAACGCATCGGTGTGGCACACGCCGGTGTGGGTGATCCTGACCAGCACCTCGCCCGCGCGCGGCGGCGCGACGTCGATCTCGACGATCTCCAGGGGCTTGCCGGGGGCGAAGGCGACGGCGGCGCGCGATTTCATGGCGTTCTCCGGGGGAAGGGGCTCACTTGAGGTAGGCGCGGACCAGCGCCAGGGTGTGCTCGACCGCATCGTCCGGGGCAGCCTCGCCGTTGCCGAACGAGGCGCGCAGGTGGCTTTCCAGCACATCGGCCATCAGGCCGTTGACCGCGCCGCGGACGGCGGCGATCTGCTGCAGCACGGCGGGGCAGTCGGCCTCGCGCTCGAGCGCTTGCGCGAGTGCCTCGAGCTGCCCGCCGATACGCCGCACACGCACCAGCGCGCGCTTTTTTTCCTGTGACGAGTACGGCATGCGTGTGTCCGCTGTATACCCATGGGGAGTATACGGCCGAGGGCGCACGCGAGCCAACCTGCGCACATGGCGCGCGCGATCAGGGGCGGAAGTTTCGCGGGACGCCCGCGGGCGACGTCAGGCGCCGGCGACCGCGGCGCGCAGGCGGCGGTCGATGCCGAACAGCTTGTAGGCGACGGTCAGCAGGGCCAGCCAGACCACGCCCACGTACAGCGCCACGCGCGTGTCCGCGCTGTAGCCGAGCATCACCAGCACGAAGGCGAGGAAGGCCAGGCACAGCACGCTGCTCGCCGGCCACAGTCGCAGCCGGAACGGCAGCGGTTCGGCCTGGCGACGGCGGAAGCGCCAGTGCGCCACCAGCACCGTGCCCCAGGTCCACACCGTGTTGAAGGCGAGGATCGACATGATCATGCCGAAGATGCGCTCGGGCACCAGGTAGTTGAGCAGCACGCCCAGCAGCAGGCAGCCGATCGTCACCAGCACGCCGCGCACCGGCACGCCGTGCGAATTCAGCCGGCGCATCGACACGGGCGCCTGGCCCTGCGTCGCCAGGCTGTAGAGCATGCGGCTGCCGCTGAAGGTGGTCGAGTTGAAGCTGGACAGCGCGGCGGTGATCACCACGAAGTTGATCAGCGCCGCGGCGCGCGGAATGCCGAGCTTGTCGAAGGTGCTGACGAACGGGCTGCCCTGCGTGCCCAGCTCGTTCCACGGGTAGATCGCCATGATCACGAACAGCGAGCCGATGTAGAAGATCAGGATGCGCCAGATCACCGAGTTGACCGCGCGCGGGATGGTGCGCTCCGGCTGCGCCGCCTCGGCCGCCGCCATGCCGATCGTCTCGATGCCGCCGAAGGAGAACACCAGCACCGGCAGCGCCAGCACCATGCCGACCACGCCGTTGGGGAACCAGCCGCCATGCGTCCACAGGTTGGACAGCCCGACCGGGTGACCGCCGTTGCCCCAGCCCAGCGCGATGATGGCCAGGCCGCCCAGGATCATCAGCACCACCGTCAGCACCTTGATCAACGCGAACCAGAACTCGAGCTCGCCGTAGACCTTGACCGCCATCAGGTTGAGCCCGCCGATCATCGCCACGCTGGCGAAGGCCCAGATCCACTGCGGCAGTTCGGGGAACCACTCCTTCATGTAGATGCCCACCGCCGTGCTCTCGGCGATGCCCACGCCCATCATCAGGATCCAGTAGTTCCAGCCGGTCAGGTAGCCGGCAAACGGGCCCAGGTACTTGTGCGCGTAGGCACTGAAGGAGCCGGCGATCGGCTCGTAGGCGGCCATCTCGCCCAGCGCGCGCATGATCACGAAGATCATCGCGCCGCCGAACACGTAGGCGAACAGCACCGACGGACCGGCCAGCTTGATCGTGCTGGCCGAGCCCAGGAACAGGCCGGCGCCGATGCACATGCCCAGCGCCATGAAGGTGATGTGTCGCGGCGTCAGCCGCCGCTGCAGTTGCTCGCTCATGTATCGCCTGTCGGTGTGGTCAGCGCATCAGCCGGCGCCGGGGTTTGATGGGAAGCCGCCCGCGCCAGTACTGGATCAGCACGTAGCCGCCCAGCATGCCGCCCAGGTGGGCGAAGTGGGCCACGCCCGCCTGCGTGCCGGTGACGCCCAGCAGCAGTTCGACGGCGGCATAGCCGATCACGAACAGCCAGGCGGGCATCGGGATGGGCAGGAAGATCAGCATGACCTTCTCGTGCGGATACATCATGCCGAACGCCAGCAGCAGGCCGAAGATCGCGCCGGAGGCGCCGAGCGTGGGATAGAAGCCGTGGGTGAACCACTGCACCACCATCAGCTGCGCCAGCGCCGCCACGATCAGGCAGACGAAGTAGTAGAGCAGGAACTCGCGCCCGCCGAACAGGCGTTCGATCGGCCCGCCGAACATGTACAGCGCCAGCATGTTGAAGGCGATGTGCTCCAGGCCGCCGTGCATGAAGGCGTAGCTCACCAACTGCCATGGCCGGAAGCCGACCGCGACCAGCCCGTCGGCGGTCTGTGCCCACTGGTCCGGCCCCCACGGCCATAACGCGAAGTGCAGCACGAGCGTATCGCCCAGCAGCAGCTGCAACAGGTAGACGGCGACGTTGGCGATAAGCAGGTTGCGGGTGACGGGCGGCAGCTGGAAAGGCATGAGCGATCCGGTGGTGATTCGGGAAGGGTAACCGATCAGCCGACGGCAGGGGCCGCACGTGGTGCGGCCGCGACCCCGTGGCAACCCCGTAGGAGCGAGCTCCGACAGAGGCAGACAACGCCCCGCGCTGCGGGCCAACCGCCCGGCGAGGCGAACGTCCCGAGCGGCGGCGGGCCCCGCCGCCACGCGCCGTGCAGCCGGGCGCGAAAGAGCCCACGAAAAAAGGCCGCCTGCTGGCGGCCCGACTGCGGAAACCCCCAATGGTGTTTCCTACTCAACCGTTTTGTGCAATGCCTTCGGGACGGCGCGCGCCGGCGAAGCGCTTGGCCCAGTAGGCGTCGTCGAGGCTGGAGACCTCCACCGACTTGCCGGCCGAAGGCGAATGGATGAAGCGGCCGTTGTCCAGGTAGATGCCCACGTGCGAGATGCGCTTGCGGCCGCGGGTGTGGAAGAACACCAGGTCTCCCGGCTGCATGTCGGCGCGCTTGACCTTGATGCCAGCCAGGAACTGCGCCGCGGAGTTGGCCGGCAGGCGCAGCCCGACCGCGTGCGCGAACACGTAACGCACGAAGCCGCTGCAGTCGAAGCCGGTGGACGGCGAGCGGCCGCCGCGCACGTAGCGCACGTCGCGCAGCTTCATGGCGAGGGAAACCAGCGCCTGGCGCAGGTCGGCAGCCTCGTCGCCCTGGCTGCCGTCCGCGGTCTCCGTCGGCGCCGGCCGCAGCGCGGCCGCGTCGGTCGGCAACGTGGACTGCGCCACCGCGGGGGCCAGATTGGCCAGCGGCATCGGCAGCGGCGCCAGGACGGGCGTGGCCACCGGAGCCTCGACTGCATGCGCCGGTGCCGTCGCGAACAGCGCGACGAGCAGGGCGGCGGACACGGTCAGTCGCTGGATCGGCATGCGGGAAAAATCCCTTTTGCTGTTCGTGGGCTAGGCCGCAGGCCGCCGGGGCGACCGCGAGAGCGTCGAACTTAGCAAAGGCCTCCCGCCGGGATGTTCGATTGACGTTAACTGAACTCCGCCGTTTCGGAAAATTCACACAGGCGCGTGATTGTCTGCACATCAGGCGACAGGCGCCTGGCGACACGGAACGGGCAGGCACACGAAAGCCGGGCGATGCCGCCAGGCCGCGACCGGCCGGAACGGGAGGCCCGGCGTCAGGCGGCGCCAACCGAGGCCCCGAGGCGTTATTCGGAGTTCTTCGACCGACGCCTGGGCTTCGCCTGCCTTTCGGCGATCAGCCCCTGCAGGTAGGCAATCCCCTCCTCCTCCGGGAAGAAGGCAACCACGTCGGCCACGGTCAGGCCGTAGCGTTCGCGTAGCGCCGTGAACTCCGCCTTGGCCTGGAGCAGGCGAGCGTCGACTGATTCTTTCTTCGGCATGGGCCTCTCCTTGCCCTGGCTGTCGTTCTTGCGGTCCAGCGCCGCCAGTTCTTGCTGGAATCGACGAAAGTCGTAGGTACTGGGTTTCATGGAAAGGGTAGCCAGGAGGTGTCCCATCTTGGCACGCCCATGTCCATCTGCCCCTGATACGGCCTTCGCCGCTCCTGCGGCCCGTCCGTCACGGGCAGTATCGTTACCTGCAACGCCATGCCACAAGCAAGCGGGAGCAAGGACCTCCGCTTTCGGTTCGGGCATTCCGGGCGCCGGAGGGCGTCAGCGACGACCGAAGATCGCGGTACCGATGCGCACCTCGGTCGCGCCCTCGGCGATGGCCAGCGGGAAGTCGCCGCTCATGCCCATGGACAGCCGCGGCAGCTCGTGCCCGCGCGCCGCGGCGGCGTCGCGCAGCTCGCGCAACTGGCGGAAGCAGGCGCGTACGGCCTGGTCGTCCTCGGACTGCACGGCGAGCGTCATCAGGCCGCGCACGCGCAGGGTGGCGTAGCCTCGCAGCCGGTCGAGGAAGCCCGGCAGCTCGGCGGGCGGCAGGCCGTGCTTGCTCTCCTCGGGCGAGGTCTTGACCTGCACCAGCACGTCCAGCAGCCGCCCCTCGGCCTGCAGGCGCCGGTGCAGCGCCTCGGCCAGCTCCAGCCGGTCGAGCGACTGCACCTCGCAGGCCAGCCGCGCCACGTCCCTGGCCTTGTTGGTCTGCAGGTGGCCGATCAGCACCCAGTCGAGCCCTAGCCCGGCGAGCGCGGCAGACTTGTCGCGCAGCTCCTGCACCTTGTTCTCGCCGAAGCGGCGCAGGCCCAGGGCGGCCGCCTCGCGCACCACTTCCGGGCCGAAGGTCTTGCTCACCGGCAGGATCGCCACCTCGGCCGGATCGCGACCGGCCGCGCGGCAGGCCGCATCCACCCGCCCGCGCACGGCGGCCCAGCGCTCGGCAAGCGAGTCGGCCGGCACGTTCATGGCTAGCCGCGGCCGGCCTGCGCCGCGTGCCGGGCGATCACCTCGGCCACCACCATGCTCACCTTCTTGCCGGTGGGGATGTGCAGGAACTCGTTCGGCCCGTGGGCATTGGAATGCGGGCCGAGCACGCCGGTGATCAGGAACTGCGCCTGCGGGAACTTCTCGCCCAGCATGCCCATGAACGGGATCGAGCCGCCTTCGCCCATGTAGGCGGCCGGCGCGCCGAAGTAGTGCTCGGAGGCCTCGGCCACCGCCTGCGCCAGCCACGGCGAAAGCTGCGGCGCGTTCCAGCCGCTGCCGTCCTTTTCCAGCTTGAAGGTCACCTTGGCGCCGTAGGGCGGATCCTTCTCCAGCAGCTGCTTGAGGAACTGCCCGGCCTTGGCTCCGTTGACCGTAGGCGGCAGACGGAGGCTGAGCTTCACCGCCGTGAACGGGCGCAGCACGTTGCCGGCGCTCTCCAGCGGCGGCATGCCGCCGATGCCGGTCACTGCCAGCTGCGGCCGCCAGGTGCGGTTGAGTACCAACTCGAGCAGGTCCCGGGTGACCGGCTGCATGCCCTCGACGAAGGGGAACTTGTCGTACACCGCCGGGCCCAGCACCTCGGTGGCATGGCGGGCCTGCTCGATGCGCTGCGGCGGGATCTCCGCGTACAGCTCCTGCGGCAGGATGCGGCCGGTGGCCGGGTCCTCCAGCCGCGAGAGGATCTCGCGCAGGATGCGGAAGCTGGAGGGCACCACGCCGGAGGCATCGCCCGAATGCACGCCCTCTTCCAGCACCTGCACGGTGAGCTCGCCGCCGGTCATGCCGCGCAGCGAGGTGGTCAGCCACAGCTGGTCGTAGTTGCCGCAACCGGAATCCAGGCAGACCACCAGCGAGGGATTGCCGATGCGCGCGGCCAGGTGGTCGACGTAGTGCGGCAGGTCGTAGCTGCCGGATTCCTCGCAGGCCTCGATCAGGATCACGCAACGCGCACGCGGCACGCCCTGCTCGGCCAGCGCCAGCAGCGCGGCCAGCGAGCCGAACATCGCGTAGCCGTCGTCGGCGCCGCCGCGTCCGTAGAGCCTGTCGCCCTTGAGCACCGGCGTCCACGGCCCCAGGCCCTCCGCCCAGCCGGTCATCTCCGGCTGCTTGTCCAGGTGGCCGTAGAGGACCACGGTATCCTGGCAGCCGGGCAGCGTCGCGGGCACGTCGATGTAGATCAGCGGCGTGCGACCGGCCAGGCGCACCACCTCGAGCGTCGCTCCCGGCAGCGCAGCCAGCTTGCCGCGCGCCCAGCCCTCCAGCAGGGCCACGGCCTGCTCCATGTAGCCGTGCTCCACCCACTGCGCGTCGAACATCGGCGACTTGTTGGGGATGCGGATGTACTCGACCAGCTTGGGTACGATCTCGTCGTCCCACAGTCCACCAATGAAGCCGGACAGGCGGGCGGTATCCATGGGGGAGCTCCTTCGCGAACGGGGGAAACCCCGAAGTGTACCAGTGCGGCCGGCAGCGCCCGTCTGCGCCGACAGCGCGTCGGAGATCGCCCACAGCAGCGCGGGACCGATCGGGGCACTCGCCAAGCCACCGGCCGACGGCATGCGTACCGCGCCACGGCCACACTGGCAGGGCGGCAACGGTGCCGCCATCCACCCCAGGGAGGGAATCCAATGCACTCCAAGCTCCGCCATCTGCTCGCGACGCTGAGCCTCGCGGCCACGCTCGCCCTGCCCGCCTTCGCCGCCACGCCGGTGAACGTCAACAAGGCCGACGCGAAGACGATCGCCCAGGCCCTGGACGGCATCGGTCCGTCCAAGGCGCAGGCCATCGTGGCCTGGCGCGAGGCGCACGGCCCGTTCAAGCGGGTCGAGGACCTGGCCCAGATCAAGGGCATCGGCAAGAGCACCCTCGAGCGCAACCGCGAGGCCATCCGCTTCAGCGGTGACCTGCCGGCGCCGCGCGCCGAAGCACCGCGCAAGGCCGCCCACCACGCGGCCGGCGCCGCGGCCAAGGGCTGAGCCCAAGGGCTCCCGCCGGGAGCCCTCGTTTGTCCCCGGGGCGCGGAGGCGCCCCTCCAGCCATGGCAGTGGCAGGACCGCCGCCCAGGGACGGGCATCAGGCGGCAGGGGCCGATGCAAGGCCGGGCCGGCGCTTCCTCGACCCCCGGCACGATCGGCAGCTGCGCTACACTCGCGCGCTTTCCAACCTGCCACGCCCCATGATCCTTCCGCGCTACCGCATTGCTCCCTCCACCATCCAGGGGGCCGGCAAAGGCCTGTTCCTGGAGGAAGCCGTTGCCGTGGGCCGGATCATCACGGCGCCGGACGCCATCGAGCGCACCTACCGCCCCGAGGAGCTGGCGGCGCGGCCCGAGCTCGCCTACGCGAGTGCGCGCTGGTTCGAGGACCGCTACACGCTCTCCCCGGACTGGCCGGACGAGTGCTACATCAACCACAGCTTCCAGCCGAACGGGCTGTGGCACCTGGGTTTCGTGTTCGCCCTGGCCGACCTGCCGGCCGGCACCGAGCTGACCGTCGACTACCGGCACCTGCTGCCGCCAGGGCAGGCCGAGGACTTTATCGACGCGGCAACTGGTGAGAAAATCATCGGGTTCGACTGGGCGGAGAGCCTGGCCTCAAGTACGCATGCGCTGAGCCGATTGCTGAAGTAACGGCCTGGCAGACCACCGACGATGTCCGAGATTCCCACCCTCGAAACCCCGCGCCTGCGCCTGACCGCGCTCGCCGCGCGCCACTTCGACGACTACGCCGCCATGCTCGCCGACCCCGACAGCACACGCTGGATCGGCGACGGGCAGCCACTGGACCGTACCGGCGCCTGGCGCTCGCTGGCGATGCTGCTGGGCCACTGGCAACTGCGCGGCTGCGGCATGTGGGCGCTCGAGCTGAAGGAGACCGGCGCCTTCGTCGGCCGCGCCGGCCTGATGTACCCGGAAGGTTGGCCGGACCTGGAACTGGGCTGGATGCTCAAGCGCGAGTACCGCCACCACGGTTACGCCACCGAGGCGGGCCGGGCGATCCTCGAGTTCGCCTGGAACGTGCTGCACGCGCCGCGCGTGATCAGCCTGGTGCGCATCGGCAACGAGGCGTCCGACCGCCTGGCCGAGCGGCTGGGCGGCGAGCACATCGAGGACATGGACTTCTACGGCAGCCACAACCACGTGTTCGCCTACTACCCGCCCTTCCGCGAGCCGCGGCGGGCCTGGGCCTAGGCAGGCCGCTCCGGGCGAAGGCGCTTCCGTACGACGTCGCCGGTGCCGGCGGGTGTGCCGGGCGCGAGGCCGGCGCGTCGCCCCGGGGACCGCCACCCCCGGCTGGCTGATCTTTCCCGCCCCCGGGCGGACGAGGCCGCCATCATGTCCGTGCACGGCGCCTGCCTTGCCGTCATCCGCCGGCGCGCGGGCCCGAATCCGGGACGGCCCGCCGCGGGCCGCTACAGCGGTAGCCCGCCACGCCGCGGCGCCAGCGCACGCCCTATTTCGGCCAGGGCGAACAGCCGGGCGACGCGGGTCCAGCCGATCGCCAGCACCGCCGCTTCCGCCAGCAGCAACGCCAGCAGGAAACCGCCCGTCCCCACCGCCGGCGTGCGCAGACGGGCCACGCCCACGGCCAGTGCGAGGGCATAGCCGATGGCGCCCATCACCACGTAGACCAGCAGCGTGCCCAGCGGCCGGCGCAGCAGTTGCATGAAGCCGCGCCCGAGCGCGCGCGTGGCCGAGCGCAGGCCGGCATCGGCGATGAAGGCCGCGCGGGCGGACTCCACGATCGCGTGGGCGAGCGCGAACAGCACGAGCGTGACCCACAGCGCGGTGTGCTGGGCGCGGTCCGCCACGCTCTCCAGCACGGCCCGCTCGGCCTGCTTGTGTGCCACGCCGAAAGCCGCGGCACCCAGGCCGATCGCGGCCGCGTACGGCAGCAGCGACCACAGCAGCACGCGGAACATGCGGCCGTATTCGATCACGCCGCTCTGCAGCAGCTGGCCGAAGCCCAGCACCCGTCCCGCGCGGCCGGCGGCCACCGTCATGCCGGCCAGGAACGGCCCGAGCAGCACCGCCAGCGCCACCGAGACCACCAGCGAGCCGTGCAACCAGGCGCCGTCGCGTCCCAGCGCGGCGGCGGCGTCGCCGAACATGAGCGGGTCGAACTGCCGTGCCCATGCCGCCGCGTGCACGGACGAGTCGAGCAGGTCCGACAGGGCCCGCCACAGCGGCAGTGCGGCGACCGCCGTCGGCAGCAGCAGGAACACCATCCACAACAGCAGCAGGCGCCACTGCAGGGCGGCGATGGGGGCGCGCAGTACGGCGCCGAGATCGGTACGGCGGTTGTGTGTGCTCGTCATCACAGCGACACCAGCAGTGAAAGGAAGGCCTGTACCAGTGCGGCGAAGTCGGCGCTCCAGCGCCGCGAGGCGGCACCGTCGGGCCTGGCCGCGAGGCTGTCGTTCAACTTGTCCGCGTCGAGGAACACCCGGCGCTGCGGGTCGAGCTCGGCCGAAACGACCTTGCTCGGCCCGGTGAACTCGAACCGGGCCCAGCGACGGTCGTCGTTCCACTTGAGCTCCTGGTGGCTGCCGTCGGCGAAGGTCACCCGCAACACCTGAGGTACCTGCGCACCATCGCGCACCACGCTCACCGTGCTGTGCCAGGGAAACGGTCCGCTGCCCGGCTTCGCCTTCGGATGGGTCTTGGCCCAGTCCTCGCGCTGCCTGGCGATGCGCTTGTCCAACGCCTCGGTGTCGCCCTCGGTGTGCTTGCCGTCGACGCGCATGCTGCCGGCCAGCGGCAGCACTTCCTCGCTGTCGATGCTCGCCACGCGGTCGTCGATGTGCGCGGTGCCGTAGACGTACTGGTCGAACACCTCGTTGACGGTTTTCGCGTCGCCCGAGACGTCGATCAGCGCCTGCCGCAGGTCGGCCGCGGAAGGATGGCGGAAGTGCCAGCGCCGGTAGTACTCGCGGAAGGCGCGCTCGGTGACTGCCTTGCCCAGGCGCTCTTCCAGGTCGTGCATGGCGGTGGCGGTACGCGAGTAGACCGTGCCATAGCTGCCGCTGGAATAGCGGTCCCAGGCGTTCTCGCCCAGCGGATCGTAGGGATGGCGCAGGTCGGCGCCCAGGCGCTCGGCGACGAAGCCCGGCACCGCCGGCGCGATGCCCAGCCGCTTCAGACCCGCGGTGGTGGCGACGATGTCCTGGCCGCGCTCGCGCAGCATGCGCTGGTCCCAGTACTCGTTCATGCCCTCGTCCAGCATCGGCTCCTCGAACTCGTTCGAGGCGAGCAGGCCGTAGAAGTAGCCGTGGCCGAACTCGTGGATGGTGACGAAGTCGATCGCGTACTGGCTGAGCGTGCCGGGCGTGACCTCCTTGTAGCCCTCGGCGGTGAAGAAGGTGGGGTACTCCATGCCGCCCGCTTCGGAAGCGTTGTACGGCGGCACCACCGCGGTGAGCGTGCGGTACGGGTACGGCCCCAGCGTGTCGGAGAAATACGTCAGCGCGTCGGTGCTGGCCTTGAGTACCGGCTGCGCGCTGGCGGCGTATTCGGGCGGATAGAGCACCCGCACGGCGACCTTCGGGCTGCCCGGCCCCTGCCAGCTGCCGTCCAGCACCTTGTAGCCCTTGGCCGCGACCCAGGCGAAATCGTGCACGTCGCCCTGCACGAAGTGGTAGGTGGTCCTGCCGTTCGCCGTCACCGGGGCGCCCTGCGGCTCGCCCACCGCACCCACGGTGTAGTCGCTGGGCACGCTCAGGGTCACGTCGAAGCGCCCGAAGTCCGCGTAGAACTCGCTGTTGAAATGGAACTCGTGCACGTTCCAGCGCACCTGGGTCGCCCCACGCTCGCCGGGCAGTTCCAGCACGCCGATCTTGGGGAACCACTGCGCCACCAGGTTGAAATCGCCCCACCAGCCGGTGCGCTCGACCACGCGCGGCAGCTGGCTCAGGAACTCGATGTCCAGCGTCAGCGTGCCGCCCGCCGGCACCGGCCGGGCCAGGTCGATGCGCGCGACGGTCTGGTCGGTGGCCGGGCCGCCGTCCGGGTGCACGAAGGCCCATTTGAGTGCGGCACCGTCCTGGCTGACCTGCTGGAGGTCGATCCAGCCCCACTGCCCCTTCTCGAGCTTGGCGGCGCCGCGCGAACCGCTGTGCGCGGTGAGCACTTCGCGCTCGGTGAAGAAGGTACTGCCTTCGTTCTGGAAGGCGTTGAGGTAGAGGTGCACGTAGATGCTGCGCACCTCGCGGTCGCTGCGGTTGCGCCAGGTCAGCTGCTCCTTGCCGCTGACCGCGTGCCGCGCGGCGTCGAGCGAGGCATCGATGCGGTAGTCCACCACGCGGTCGGACAGCGTCGGCTCCTGCCCGGTGCGCGGCCCGCCCCAGGCATCCGGCGCGCTCGGCACGGACGGCGCGGCCGCGTGCGCCGGCGCGAACGGAATCGGCATGTAGGCGGTGCTGGCCGCCGCGGGTGCGGTGGGGGCGGCTGCCGCCTGTGCATGGACCAGGCCCGGCGTCGCCGACGCCCACAGCGCGGCGGCACCCAGCCATCCGGCAAAGATCGATCTCATCGAAACGCTCCCCTGCTGCTGTCGATGGCCCGGACACGGGCCCGTCTGCGCCCGCGGCATCTCCCCCGTCGCACGCCGGCCGCCGGCAAGCATCCAGCGTGCGGCATCACCGGGGAGGCCACATAGGCCATAGGTCATGGTACTGGCCTGTTCAGGCCCGCCACAGCCGCCGCTCGTCGCGGCGCGTGGGCGGCAGCGCAAGCACGACCAGGGCCAGCCCCAGGTGGGCCAGCGCGGACAGCGCCGATCCACGGCGCGGGTCGAGCGTGTCGATGGCGAGCAACCCGTTGGCGAGGTTCCAGCCCCAGTGCAGGCCCACCGCCGCCCACAGGCTGCCGCTGCGCCACAGCGCAGTCGCATAGGCGAGGCCGTAGCAGAAGAGCATGGTCCATTCGAGCAGCCCGCGCTCCAGCCGGTAGATGTGGTTGAGCACGTAGACGACGCTGGAAAGCAGCACGAACGCCCATCCGCTGCGCCAGCGGATGCCGGCGGCGCGGTACCAGAAACCGCGCGTGAGAATGTCCTCGGCCAGCGAGGGCACGAAGGTGACGACCAGCAGCATGGCCAGGGTGCCGACGCTGGCCGGCAGCTGCCAGGCGAGCATGCCGGTGGCGGAGGTATAGACGCCCAGGCGCAGCCCCGCCGCCACGGCGATCGCCTTGGCGAGAACCGCCAGCAGCACGCCACCGGCCAACCAGCCCAGGCCGCGCGGCGGCGCCTGCAGCGCGTAGGCGCCGTAGCCGCGCCAGCCCAGCCAGCGCGACAGTGGCCAGGCCATGGCCAGACAGGCGCACATGAGGACGCCCTGCACCGCAAAGCTGTGCAGCCAGCGCTCACCCACGCCTTCGGCGGACTGGTACAGCAGGAACAGCGCCGCGAAAGCCAGCGGCGCACGCCAACGGTGCTGCATCGGTCGTCTCCGGATTTCCCCGCCGCCAGCGTAGCACCGCCGCCGGCGCGGGAGCCACGCCGCTCAGCGGTCGTCGCGGGTCCAGAGCGCCGCGTCCTCCTCGCGCACCGGGAAGCTGGCGATCGGCTCGTAGGCCGGCGGGCGGGTCACCGCGCCGGTGCGCAGGTCGAAGCGCGCACCGTGGCGCGGGCATTCCACCTCGAAGCCGAACACCTCCCCCCCGGCAAGGTCGCCGCCGTCGTGGGTGCAGGTGTCCTCCACCGCGTAGAACCGGCCGTCGACGTTGTACACGGCGATCGGCGTGTCGCCGTCGTAGACCACCCGGAACTCGCCCGGCAGCAGTTCGTCCTTCGCGCAGACGCGGATCCAGCCCTGCTGCGCCAGGCTCATGCGGCGATTCCGGCCAGTGGCTTGACCAGCAGCTCGAAGCGCAGGTCGTCGCGACGCGGGATGCCGAAGCGCTCGTCGCCGTAGGGGAACGGCTTGTAGCTGCCGGTGCGCCGGTAGCCGCGGCGCTCGTACCAGGCGATCAGTTCCGCGCGCTGCACGATCACCGTCATCTCCATCGCGCGGCAGCCCCACTCCTCGCGCGCGACACGCTCGGCCTCGCCCAGCAGGCGCTTGCCGAGACCCGCGGCCTGCTCCGCCGGGTCGACCGCGAACATGCCGAAGTAGGCGGCCTCGCCGTGCCGTTCGAGGTGGCAGCTGGCCAGCAGGCGGACGTCCCGCTCCAGCAGCAGGATCCGGCTGTCGGGCCGGGCGATCGCGGCGCCGACGTCGGCCGCATCGGTGCGCTGGCCGTCGAGCAGGTCCGATTCGGTCGTCCAGCCGCGGCGGCCGGAGTCGCCGCGATAGGCCGATTCGACCAGCGCCACGACGGCGGGGACGTCCACGGGCGTGGCCGTGCGGAAGGTGAAGGCGGGGGCGGTATCCATTCGCGCATGATAGCGAGCGCCTCCGCGGTGCGGGATGGCCGGTCGCATGGCGGGACGTCCACGCAGGGTTCACGCCTGCTTCCTGCCGGGGCGGGTCCACTGGGTCCTTCCACGGGTGTTCCGATGCCGACCACGCGCGCGTACCGCCTGCTCGCCTGCATGCTGGCCCTGGCCGGCTGCGGGCGCGCGCACCTGCCGGTGTCGGCCGGCGTCGGCCCCGAGCCTGCGCTGCCGCCGCCGGATCCCTCACTGATCCCGACCGTGCACGTCGCACCCGCCGTCGGCTGGGCGCCCGGCGCGGGCCCCGTCGCCGCGCCGGGGTTGAAGGTGCAGGCCTTCGCGCGCGGGCTGGACCACCCGCGCTGGCTCTACGTACTGCCCGACGGCGACGTGCTGGTCGCCGAGACCAACGGGCCGCCGCGACCGCAGGATGCGAAGGGTCCCCGGGGCTGGATGATGCGCTGGATGCAGAAGCGCGCCGGCGCCGGTGTGCCGAGCGCAGACCGCATCACGCTGCTGCGCGACGCCGACGGCGACGGCGTGGCCGAGGCCCGCAGCGTGTTCCTGGAACACCTGCACTCGCCGTTCGGCATGGCGCTGGTGGGCGACGCGTTCTACGTGGCCGACACCGACGCGCTGCTGCGTTTCCCCTACCGCGACGGCGCCCTGCGCATCACCGCCGGCGGAAGCCGGATCGCCGGGTTGCCGGCCGGGCCGATCAACCACCACTGGACCAAGAACCTGCTCGCCAGCCGAGACGGCGCGCGGCTGTTCGTCACCGTGGGTTCCAACAGCAACGCCGGCGAGAACGGCCTGGCGGTGGAGCGCGATCGCGCGCGCATCCTGCAGATCGACCCGTCGACCGGCGCCACCCGCGCCTACGCGACCGGCCTGCGCAACCCGGTGGGCATGGCCTGGCAACCGCAGAGCGGCGCGTTGTGGGTGGTGGTCAACGAGCGCGACGAGCTGGGCAGCGACCTGGTGCCCGACTACCTCACCGAGGTGCACGAGGGTGCCTTCTACGGCTGGCCGTACAGTTACTACGGCCAGCATGTCGACCAGCGCGTCGCGCCACAGGATCCGGCGCTCGTGGCGCGCGCGACGGTGCCCGATTACGCGCTGGGCGCGCACACCGCCTCGCTGGGCCTGGCGTTCTACACGGCGGACCTGATGCCGCGCTTTCGCAACGGCGCCTTCGTCGGCCAGCACGGCTCGTGGAACCGGCGCCCGTTCAGCGGCTACAAGGTGGTCTTCGTGCCGTTCGCCGACGGCCGGCCCGCAGGGCCGCCGCAGGACGTGCTCACCGGCTTCCTCGATGCGGACGGGCGGGCGCAGGGCCGGCCGGTCGGTGTGGCGGTGGACCGGCACGGCGCGCTGCTGGTGGCGGACGACGTGGGCAACACCGTGTGGCGCGTGACCCCGGCGCCGGTGCGCTGACGTCCGCACCCGCGTAGGAGCGCTTGCTCGCGATGCCCTCCTCCCGGCGGCACCTCAAGCAAAAGGCATCGCGAGCGAAGCTCGCTCCTACAGCAGCAGCTTGCGCACCTTGAGCAGTGCGGCGACGAAGGCGTCGACCTCCTCCATCGTGTTGTAGAAGGCCAGCGAGGCGCGCAGCGTGGCCGGCACGCCGAAGTGCTGCATCAGCGGGTGCGCGCAGTGATGGCCCGAACGCACGGCGACGCCTTCCAGGTCGAGCAGCGTCGCCAGGTCGGTCGCCTGCGCGCCCTCGAGCAGGAACGAGATCACCGGCTCCTTCTCCGCCGCCTCGCCGATCAGGCGCAGGCCGGGCAGCTCGCGCAGGCGCGCGGTGGCATGGGCCAGCAACTGCTGCTCCCAGGCGTGGATCGCGTCGAGATCGAGCGTCTCGTAGTAGTCGACCGCCGCGCCGAGGCCGACGAAACCGGCGATGTTCGGCGTGCCGGCCTCGAACTTGTGCGGCGGATCGGCGAAGGTGGTGCCGTCCACGCGCACCTGGCGGATCATCTCGCCGCCGCCGAAGAACGGCGGCATCGCCTCCAGGTGGGAGCGGCGGGCCCACAGCGCACCGGTCCCGGTGGGGCCGAGCATCTTGTGCCCGGTGAAGGCGTAGAAATCGCAGCCCAGCGCCTGCACGTCGACCGGCCGGTGCGGTACCGCCTGCGAGCCGTCGACCAGCAGCGGGATGCCGCGGCGGGCGCACTCGCGGGCGATCTCCCGTACCGGGTTGACCGTGCCCAGCACGTTGGACACGTGCGCCACGCAGGCGAGCTTCACCTCCGGCGTGAGCATCTCGAGGTAGCGCTCCACGATCAGCTCGCCGCGCTCGTTGATCGGCGCGAACTTCACCGAGGCGCCGCTGCGCTGGGCGACGAGTTGCCACGGCACGATATTGGCGTGGTGCTCCATCAGCGTGGTCAGGATCGCGTCGCCGGGGCCCAGCCGCGGCAGCGCGTAGCTGTAGGCCACCAGGTTGATCGCCTGGGTGGTACCCGAGGTCAGCACCAGCTCGTCGCGCGGCGCATTGACGAAACGCGCCAGCTTGTCCCGTGCGCCCTCGTAGGCGAGCGTGGCCTCCTCGCCCAGCTGGTGCACCGCGCGTGACACGTTGGCGTTGTGCCGTCGGTAGTGCTCGTCCACCGTCGCGATCACGGAAGCGGGCTTCTGGCTGGTATTGGCGTTGTCCAGATAGACCAGCGGCTTGCCGTGGACGCTGCGCGCGAGCAAGGGGAAGTCGGCGCGGACGCGCGCGACGTCGAAGGCGGCGGGCGCCGCATGAGCCTGGGCGGCGATGGCGGACATGGACGTCTCGCGTTGTGAAGAATGGGTCACGACCTTAGCCTGCCGAATGTGAAGAAAAGCTGGGCCCGCTTGAACGGATGCCGACGCCCGGAGGGGCTCCGCCCGCCCCGCCCTGCTGCACGCGGCCGTCAGCCCGGCAGCTGCGCCAGCAGCAGCTGCTCGACATGCGCACGCAAGGCCTCGTGCTCCAGCGATTCGAACGGTGCACGGGCGAACGCCGCCGTGAGCAGGCTGCGCGCCTGCGCCCCGGGGATGCCGCGCGAGCGCAGGTAGAACAGCGCACGCTCGTCCAGTTGGCCGACCGTGGCGCCGTGGGCGGCCTTCACCTCGTCGGCGTAGATCTCCAGTTCGGGTTTGGTGTCGATCTCGGCCTGCGGTGAGAGCAGCAGGTTCTTGTTGCCGAGCGAGGCGTCGGCGCCGTCGGCGCCGGCGTTCACCACGATCGCGCCGCGGAATACGCCGCGCCCCCGGCCGCTGGCCACGCCGCGCCAGAGCGAGGAGGATACGGTGTCGCGCGCCCGATGGTGGATCGCCAGCTGCGTGTCGGCGTGCTGGCGCCCTCCCGGCAGGAACGCACCACGGGTATGGAACGCCGCCGCATCGCCGACCAGCTCCGCCCACACGTCGTGGCGTGCCAGCCCGCCGCCCAGCTCCAGCGCATGCAGGTAGACCTGTGCGCGCGCATCCAGCCGGTAGTGGCTGCGGCGCACCAGGCTGCTGGCCGCACCCGCCTGCTGCAGCACGGCGTGACGCAGGATCGCCCCGGCATGCAGCGTGTGGTCGGTGAGCACGGTGCCCAGGTGTGCCTGCTCGCCGGTGCCCAGGTGCTGTTCGACCAGGCTCAGCTCGGCGTCCTCCTCCAGCTCGACGACGTTGCGCAGGTGCCACGCCACGTCGCCGTCGGCGGGCGCGCCGACGAACAGCAGGCGCAGCGGCGCCGCGACCCGGGCCCCGGCCGCCACGCGCAGCACCGCGCCGTCGCGAGCGAAGGCGGCGTTCAGCCGCGCGAACGCCTCGCCGGCCTCGCGGTAATGGCGCGACAGCGCGAAACGCAGCGGTTCCGGCTCGCTGGCCAGCGCCTGCGACAACGGCCGCAGGCCGATCCCCTCCGGCAGCGCATCGAGCGAGGACAGGTCCGCGCGGAACGCGCCGTTGACGAAGACCAGCGCCGGTCCCTCGACACCCGGCAGCGCCAGCGCCGCCGGGTCGACCACCCGGTCTGCAGCCTGCGCATCGCCCGCGGCGAAGCTGCGCTGCGCCAGCGCGCGCAGCGCGGTGTACTTCCACGCCTCCACGCGCGTGTCCGGCAGGCCGGCGGCGAGGAAGGCGTCGAGGTTCTCCCGTCGCGCCCGATCCAGCCAGGCGATGCCACTGGCCGGCAGCGAAGCATCGGCCAGCGCGGCGACGAACGGCGTGCGGGCCGGCTGGTTCATGCGTCCGCCCCCGCCGGCTCGCCGTGCTCGGCGAGCCAGGCGTAGCCGCGCTCCTCCAGCTTGAGCGCCAGGCTGCGATCGCCGCTCTCGACGATGCGCCCGCCGGCCAGCACGTGCACGAAGTCCGGCACGATGTAGTCGAGCAGGCGCTGGTAGTGCGTCACCACGATGAACGAGCGCTCCGGCGAGCGCAGCGCGTTGACGCCCTCGGCGACCTGCTTGAGCGCGTCGATGTCCAGGCCCGAGTCGGTCTCGTCCAGGATCGCCAGCTTCGGTTCCAGCAGCGCCATCTGGAAGATCTCGTTGCGCTTCTTCTCGCCGCCGGAGAAGCCCTCGTTGACCGCGCGGTTCAGCAGCTCCGGCGAAAGCTGCATGACCTTCAGCTTCTCGCGTACCCGCTTGAGGAACTGCATCGAATCGAGTTCGGCCTCGCCGCGCGCCTTGCGCTGGGCGTTGTAGGCCGCACGCAGGAAGTAGGTATTGTTCACGCCGGGGATCTCCACCGGGTACTGGAAGGCCAGGAACACGCCGGCGGCGGCGCGTTCCTCGGGCTCCAGCTCCAGCAGGTTGCGGCCCTCGAACACCACCGAGCCTTCGGTCACCTCGTAGCCCTCGCGCCCGGACAGCACGTTGCCCAGGGTGGACTTGCCGGCGCCGTTGGGGCCCATGATGGCGTGCACCTCGCCCGGCTTCACCTCGAGCGAAAGGCCCTTGAGGATGTCCTTGCCCTCGACGCGGGCGTGCAGGTTGTCGATCTTCAGCATGGTCTTTCCATCAGGCAGAGAGGTGCGCGAGCGCGTCGAGCGCGTCCTCGCGGCGGTCCCAGGGCACGAACACGTGGTCGTGCAGGAACGCGGAAACCGGGTTGCAGGAAATGCCGCGCGCGGCGAGCGCGGCGGACACGGCGGCCATCAGGCCCACCGCGTCCAGGCTGGACTGCACGCCGAGGGTGATCTGCGCCCACAGCAGCCGGTCGGCGACCAGTTCGGCGCCTTCCAGGTCGTGGTCGACGATCAGCGTCACACCCTCGTCCTCGCGGAACATCATCAGCGCGTCGGGAAGGCGCGCGGCGGCCTTGTCGTGCGAGACGAACAGGAAGCGGCGCGGCATCGGGTGCAGGCGCGGGCTCAGCCCGGCGAGCAGGGCATGCAGGTCGGTGCCGCCCGGGTGCGTGCTGGTGGCCGCCGTGCTCATCCGACCGCGCCCTCCAGCGATACCTCCAGCAACTTCTTGGCCTCCACCGCGAACTCCATCGGCAGCTCGCGGAACACCTGCTTGCAGAAGCCGTCGACGATCATCGATACGGCGTCTTCCTCGCCGATGCCGCGGCTGCGGCAGTAGAACAGCTGGTCGTCGGATATCTTCGAGGTGGTCGCCTCGTGCTCGACGATCGCGGTGGGGTTCTTCACTTCCATGTACGGGAAAGTGTGCGCGCCACACTTCTTGCCGATCAGCAGCGAATCGCACTGGGTGTAGTTGCGTGCGCGCTCGGCGCCCTTCTCCACCTTCACCAGGCCGCGGTAGCTGTTGGAGCTGCGCCCGGCCGAGATGCCCTTGGAGACGATCTTCGACTTGGTGTCGCGGCCTATGTGGATCATCTTGGTGCCGGTATCGGCCTGCTGGAAGTGGTGCGTCAGCGCCACCGAGTAGAATTCGCCCACCGAGCGGTCGCCGCGCAGTACCACCGAAGGGTACTTCCAGGTGATCGCCGAGCCGGTCTCGACCTGCGTCCAGCTGATCTTGCTGTCGGCGCCACGGCAGTCGCCGCGCTTGGTCACGAAGTTGTAGATGCCGCCGACCCCGTTCTCGTCGCCGGGATACCAGTTCTGCACGGTGGAATACTTGATGTTCGCGCCTTCCAGCGCGACCAGCTCGACCACCGCCGCGTGCAGCTGGTTCTCGTCGCGCCGCGGGGCCGTGCATCCTTCCAGGTAGGACACCTGCGCGCGGTCCTCGCAGACGATCAGGGTGCGCTCGAACTGGCCGGTGTTCTGCGCATTGATGCGGAAGTAGGTGGACAGTTCCATCGGGCAGCGCACGCCGGCCGGCACGAACACGAAGCTGCCGTCGGAGAACACCGCCGAGTTGAGCGCGGCGAAGTAGTTGTCGCCCGGCGGCACCACGCTGCCCAGGTACTTGCGCACCAGTTCGGGATTCTCGCGGATCGCCTCGCTCATCGAGCAGAAGATCACGCCGGCTTCGGCCAGCTTGGCACGAAAGGTGGTGCCGACCGACACCGAGTCGAACACCGCGTCCACCGCCACGCCGGCCAGCGCCGCGCGCTCGTGCAGCGGCACGCCAAGCTTCTCGTAGGTTTCCAGCAGCTTGGGATCGACCTCGTCCAGCGACCTGGGGCCTTTCTTGGGCGCGGAGTAGTAGCTGATCGCCTGGTAGTCGATCGGGTCGATCTTGAGCTTGGCCCAGTCCGGCTGCGGCATGTTCCGCCAGTGGCGGAAGGCGGCCAGGCGCCACTCGGTCATCCACTCCGGCTCGCGCTTGATCGCCGAGAGCTGGCGGATGATGTCCTCGTCGAGGCCCGGCGGCAGGCTCTCGCTTTCGATGTCGGTGACGAAGCCGGCCGCGTAGTTGCGGCCGAGCGCCTCGGCGACCTCGGCGTTCTCGCGCAGCACGGCGTTGTCGGCGCGGCTTTCGATCGATTCGGCTGTCATGCGTGGGTCCTGCCCTTCAGTTCGCTCAGCGCCACGGTGGCCTCCGCCGGGCGCGGCGGTTGCAGCATGTCGGCCAGGCTCACCGCGCGCAGTGCGTTGTCCAGCACGTTGCTGATGTGCCGCCAGCTGCCGCGCACGCCACATTGCGATTCGCGACCGCACTGGCCCTCGACGCTGCATTCGGTCATGCCGATCGGCCCCTCCATCGCCTCGACGATCTGCGCCAGGCTGATCTCGGTCGCCGGCCGCGCGAGGCGGTAGCCGCCGTTGACGCCGCGGAACGACTCGACCAGCCCGGCGTGCCCCAGCGACTTGAGCAGCTTGCTCACGGTCGGCAGCTCCAGCCGCGCCTCGTCGGCGATCTGCGCCGTGCTCAGCACGTCGTGCGGGTGGGCGGCGATGCAGGTCATCACCACCGTGGCGTAGTCGGTAAGACGGCTGACGCGCAGCATGGAATCGGCCTCTTAATCCAGACCAAAATGGTACGGATTAAACGTTCCGCGGTCAACCGGACACGGCAAGCCGGCCGGCACCTGCAGGAGCGAGCTTGCCGGCGTTGCTCTTGCTTGGTTCCATGCCCATCAGCAAAGGCGTCGCGAGCAAGCTCGCCCCCACCATGCTGCCGCCCTACAGCCGGCCGTCGACCGCCTCCTGCGGCAGCACCGACTTGACGTCGTAGATCACCGCCCCGGGCCGGCCCAGCGCACGAATGCGCTCGGCGCCCATGTCGCGGAACTGGCGGTGCGCCACGGCGACGATGATCGCGTCGTAGCCCTCGCCCGGCTGCTCCACCAGCCGCACGCGGTAGGCGCGCTCGGCCTCGACCGGGTCCACCCAGGGGTCGTACACGTCCACCTGCGCGGCGGAGGACTCCAGCTCGCGCACGATGTCGATCACCCGCGTGTTGCGCAGATCCGGGCAGTTTTCCTTGAAGGCGAAGCCCAGCACCAGCACGCGCGCGTCGACGATGTGCAGGCGCCGCTCGCTCATCAGGCGGATCACGCGGTCGGCCACGTAGCTGCCCATGCGGCTGTTGATGCGCCGCGCGGCCAGGATCAGCTCCGGGTGGTAGCCGGTCACCTCGGCCTTGTGGGTGAGGTAGTACGGGTCCACGCCGATGCAGTGGCCGCCGACCAGACCCGGGCGGAACGGCAGGAAGTTCCACTTGGTGCCGGCCGCGGTGAGCACCTCCTCGGTGTCGATGCCGAGCCGGTGGAAGATCAGCGCCAGCTCGTTGACCAGCGCGATGTTGACGTCGCGCTGCACGTTTTCGATCACCTTGGCCGCCTCCGCCACGCGGATCGACGAGGTCTTGTGCGTGCCGGCGCGGATGATGGTGCGGTAGAGCGCGTCGACCCGCTCGGCCGCCTCGGGGGTGGAGCCGGAGGTCAGCTTGACGATGTCGGTCACGCGCCGCGCGTGGTCGCCCGGGTTGATCCGCTCCGGACTGTAGCCGCAGAAGAAGTCCACGTTGAAGCGCAGCCCCGAGCCGGCGGCCAGCAGCGGCACGCAGACCTCCTCGGTGGTGCCGGGATACACGGTGGATTCGAAGACCACCACGTCGCCGCGCCCGAGCAACGGCCCGAGCATGCGGCAGGCCGCCTCCAGCGGCTTGAGGTCCGGCCGCTGTGCCTCGTCGATGGGCGTGGGCACGGTGACGATGTAGACGTTGCAGCCGGCCAGGTCCTGCGCCCGCTCCGTGAAGCGCAGCCGGGTGGCCGCGCGCAGCTGTTCCGGGCTGGTTTCCAGCGTGTGGTCGCTGCCGCCGCGCAGCTCCGCGATGCGCGCCGCGTCGATGTCGTAACCCAGCGTGTCGAAGTGGCGGCCGAACTCCACCGCCAGCGGCAAGCCGACGTAGCCCAGTCCGATGATGCCGATGCGCGCGGGGGTGTGGGATTCCATGGAACCTGGATGCAGCCGAAATGCGTTGAGGGTACAGGAAGCCGGGTGGCTTGAGCCCCTCGCCGGTCGGGAGTGGGATGGATGAGGGTCGGGTCAGCCTCCGCGTGCTGCATCGCCGCCTTGGGCGCCCCTCCCGGAGGGAGAGGGAACAGCAGACGCGTTGGCCGCGCTAAGCTTTGGCCTTCCCCCTCGTTACCGTGCCCATGACCGTCCCCGACCGCGCCGCCGAACGCCTCGCCTGGACCCGCGCCACCCTCGGCGATCCCACGCTGGTCCTCGCGCCGGCCTCGGCCGACGCCAGCTTCCGCAGCTACTGGCGCACGCGGCACGGAGAGCGCAGCTGGATCGTGATGGACTCCCCGCCGGCGCTGGAGGACCCCGCCCCCTGGCTGGCGATCGGCCGGCGCCTGCATGCCGCCGGGCTGCACGTGCCGGCGGTGCACGCGCACGACCTGGCGCAGGGCTTCCTGCTGATCGAGGACCTCGGCAACCGTCCGTACCTGCCCGCCCTGGACGAACGCAGCGCCGACGCGCTGTACGGCCGGGCGATGGACGCGCTGCTGCGCATCCAGACCGCCGTCGACGGCGCCGACCTGCCGCCGTACAACCACGCCTTCCTGCAGCGCGAGCTCGAGCTCATGCCCGAGTGGTTCCTGCAGCGCCACCTAGGCTACACGCCCGCGTGCGAGGCATGGGACGTGATCGAGGGTGCGTTCACCACGCTGCTGCACAACGCCGCGGAACAGCCACGGGTGTTCGTGCACCGCGACTTCCACAGCCGCAACCTGATGCTGGTCGATCCGCCGGCCGGCAGTGAACCGCCGTGGTGGAACCCGGGCATCATCGACTTCCAGGGCGCCCTGCACGGCCCGCTGGCCTACGACCTGGCCTCGTTGCTGCGCGACTGCTACATCGCCTGGGACGAGGCGCGGGTGGCCCGCTGGGTCGAGGCCTACCGGACCCGCGCAGTCGCGGCAGGGCTGCTGGATGCCTCGCTGGACCCCGCGCGCTTCACACGCTGGTTCGACCTGATCGGCCTGCAGCGGCACCTCAAGGTGCTCGGCATCTTCTGCCGCCTGTGGTACCGCGACGGCAAGCGCGGCTACCTGGCCGACCTGCCGCGCGTGCTCGACTACGTGCTCGCCGTGGCGCGACGCTACCCGGAGCTGGCCGACCTCGCCGCGCTGATCGACCGCGCCGTGGGGCAGCGCGACCTCACCGTGCCGGCCGCCGCATGAGGCACGCATTGATCTTCGCCGCGGGGCTGGGCGAGCGCATGCGCCCGCTCACCGAGCACACGCCCAAGCCGCTGCTCGAGGCCGGCGGCAAGTCGCTGATCGTGTGGCATCTGGAAAAACTCGCCGCCGCCGGCGTGCACTACGTGGTGATCAACACCTCGCACCTGGCCGAGCAGTTCCCGGAGCGGCTCGGCGACGGC
Organism: Fulvimonas yonginensis; assembly: GCF_037137055.1. Lineage (NCBI taxonomy): Bacteria > Pseudomonadati > Pseudomonadota > Gammaproteobacteria > Lysobacterales > Rhodanobacteraceae > Fulvimonas > Fulvimonas yonginensis. The sequence goes on along the minus strand of NZ_JBBBNY010000007.1, from coordinate 60,100 downwards.
AGCCGATGGGGGCTGCGCATCCGCTACGCCTACGAGGGTCCCGCGCCACTGGAGACCGGCGGCGGCATGCTCAATGCGCTGTCCCTGCTCGGCGAGGGGCCGTTCCTGGCGATCAACGGCGACATCCACAGCGACGTCGACTACGCCGCCCTGCCGGCAGCGCCGCAGGGCCTCGCACATCTGGTAATGGTGGACAATCCCGCCCATCATCCGGACGGCGATTTCATGCTCGACGGCGACGGTCGCCTGCACGCGACCGGCACCCGGCGGCTGACCTTCAGCGGTATCGGCGTCTACCGGCGTGAGTTGCTACGTGACTGGCCCGCACTGGTCGGGGACGCGCCGGGCGCCGCCGAGCGCCCGCCCCGATTCCGGCTCGCGCCGCTGCTGCGCGCGGCGATGGATGCCGGGCTGGCGCACGGTACGCACCACCGCGGCGCCTGGACCGATGTGGGCACCCCCGCCCGCCTCGCCGAGCTGGATCGCCACCTTCGCGGCGAGCTGGCGCGCACGCGTCGCCCCGGGGGCGCCTGACCGGGGGGCCGGACCTGCCTGGCGCCGGCATAACGAGCCATACATGGATGGCTTTCTACAGTGGAAAGAATAGAGTCACCCGAGAAGCGCCCCACGCATGGATCACGACGAACGGACGCAGGATCGGCCCAGGATGATCGAACGCGTGCGCGCGTACGACTGGTCGTCCACGGCCCTGGGGCCGATGGCACAGTGGCCGCAGGCGCTGCGCACCGCGGTGGACATCACGCTGGCGTCCAACCTGCCGATGACGATGGTCTGGGGGCCGGATGCGCAGATCATCTACAACGACGCCTACGCCGGATTCGCCGGTGCCCGCCATCCGTACCTGCTGGGCCTCAACGTGCTCGCCGCCTGGCCGGAAGTGGCCGATTTCAACCAGCACGTGCTGGACGTGGCGCTGACCGGCCGCTCGCTTTCGTACAAGGACAAGCCGCTGGTGCTGTTCCGCAACGGCCATGCCGAGACCGTCTGGCTGGACCTGGAGTACACGCCGCTGCGCGACGCCGACGGGACCCCGCGCGGCTTCCTCGCCATCGTGGTGGAGACCACCGCGCGCGTGCTGGCCGAGCGCGCCTACCGCCGCGCGCGCGAGCAGGTCGAGCTGGCGCTGGACTCCGGCGCGGTCATCGGCACCTGGCTGTGGGACGTGCAGACCGGCAAGGTCACCGCCGACAGCCGCTTCGCGCGCAGCTTCTCGCTCGACCCGGCCGAGGCCGCCGCGGGGCTGCCGGCACGCACCTTCCTCGAGCGGGTCCATCCGCAGGACCTGCCCGAACTGGAGGTGCGCATCGACGAGACCATGCGCCGCAAGGCGCCGTTCCGCTGCCAGTACCGCATCCGCCAACCGGACGACGGCTACCTGTGGGTCGAGGCGTCCGGGCGCTGCGAGCACGACGAGCAGGGCCACCCGACCTGCTTCGCCGGCGTGATGGTCGACGTGCAGGAGCGCAAGCTCGCCGAACAGCAGCAGCGCACCATGATCAACGAGCTCAACCACCGGGTGAAGAACACCCTGGCGATCGTGCAGTCGCTGGCGGCGCAGTCCTTCAGCGGGGCCGACTCGGTGGAGAGCGCCGCGGAGGTCTTCAACGCCCGCCTGATCTCGCTTTCCCACGCCCACGACGTGCTCACCCGCGAGCACTGGCAGAGCGCCCTGCTGAGCGACCTGGTGGCGCAGATGGCGCGCTCGCACAACTTCCGCGGCAGCGAGCGCTTCGAGATCGACGGACCGCGCGTGCGGCTGTCGCCCCAGCACGCGCTGTCCTTCGCGCTGGCCTTGCACGAGCTGGCCACCAACGCGATCAAGTACGGCGCGCTGGGCGACCGTGGCGGCGGCGTGCGCATCCACTGGCGGGTCGGCGAGGATTCCACCGGCCGGCGCATCCTGCACCTGGCCTGGATCGAGCACGACGGCCCGCCGGTGCGTCCGCCCACCCGCAAGGGCTTCGGTACCCGGTTGATCGAACGCAGCCTCAATCCGGCGAGCAACGGCGCCGTGAGCATCGATTACCGCGAGAGCGGGCTGGTGTGCCGCATCTCGGTGCCGCTGCCGGAGCTGGACGAGGAGTAACCCTCAACGGCCGGCCGGCTTCAGGGTCGGCGGCACCGGCAGGGCCGTGGCGGCGACCGGCGTCGCCCGCGCCGCCGCTGGCCCGGGTTCGCCGGCCGGAGCGGCCGATGGTGCATCCGCGCCGGACGCCTGGGGCGCCTGGCTCGCGGTCGGTGCGGCGGCGCCGGCCGGATCGGTGCGGGTGTCGACCACGTCCTGCGAGAGCGCGGCCGCTTCCGCCTCCTTGGTCATCACGATGATGCTGATGCGCCGGTTGATCGGGTTGTCCGGATGGGCCTTGTCCAGCGGCACCGACGCGGCCAGGCCGACCACCCGCGCGGTCTTGCCCTTGAGCATGCCGCCGGCCAGCAGCGCGCGGCGCGCGGCGTTGGCGCGATCGGTGGACAGCTCCCAGTTGCTGTAGTCGCGATCGTTGGCGTAAGGGGCGTCGTCGGTGTGGCCGGTGATGCTGATGTGGTTCGGCACGCGGTTGATGAAGCCGCCCAGCTCGCCGAGGATCGCGCGCGTGTAGTCCTTCAGCTGCGCGCTGCCCAGGTCGAACATCGGCCGGTTCAGCTTGTCCACGATCTGGATACGCAGCCCCTCGGACGTGATGTCGAGCAGCAACTGGTCCTTGAACGGAGCCAGCGCCTGGCTGTTCTGGATCGCCGCGTGCAGCTGCTTCATCAGCTCCTGCAGGCGCTCCTTCTCCCGTTCGCGCGCCTGCCTGTCCAGTTCGGCCTTGGTGGCGGTACGCGGTGGCCCATTGTGACGGTCCTTGCCGGGACCGTGCGAGAGATCCATTGCGCCGCCCAGCTTGATGGCGGCGTCGCTGGCGCCGCCGGGGCCGACCTTGCCGGGCGGGGCGATGGTCGCCGTGCCGGGCGTGCCGCTGGGGTTGCGGAAGTACTGCGAGATCGCCGCCTTCTGCTCGCGCGTGCCCGCGCCGATGATCCACATCACCAGGAAGAAGGCCATCATCGCGGTCACGAAGTCGGCGTAGGCCACCTTCCAGGCGCCACCGTGGTGGCCGTGCGGGCGCTTCCTGACCCGCTTGATGACGACCGGGGCGCCGCCCTCGCTCATGCACCGGCCCCCGCTCGGGCACCCTTGAGGTGGTCTTCCAGGTCCTGGAAGTTGGGACGCGAATGCGCGGACAGCACCTTGCGCGCGAACTCGACGGACACCTTGGGGTTGTAGCCGCGCAGGTTGGCCAGCAGGGCGACCTTGACGCACTCGTAGGCCTTGCCGTCCTCGCGCACGCGGCTCTCCATTGCCGCCGCCAGCGGGCCGATGAAACCGTAGCAGAGCAGGATGCCCAGGAACGTCCCCACCAGCGCGCCGGCGATGTGCTCGCCGATGCGCGAGGTATCGCCGCCCAGGTTGGACATGGTGGTGACGATGCCGAGCACCGCCGCGACGATGCCGAAGCCCGGCAGGCCGTCGGCCATCTTGGCGACCGCGACCGAGGGGGCCTCCGCCTCGTGGTGATGGGTTTCCACCTCGGCGTCGAGCAGCGCCTCCAGTTCGTGCGCCTCCATGTTGCCGCCCACGATCAGGCGCAGGCAGTCGGTGATGAACTCGACCAGATGGTGCTCGCGGAGCAGCCGCGGATAGGCGGAGAACACCGAGCTGGCCTGCGGGTCCTCGATGTGCGACTCCATCCCGAGCACGCCTTCCTTGCGCATCACGCCGAAGATGTCGTACAGCAGGGCGAGCAGGTCGACGTAGTCCTGCCTGCGGTATTTCGGTCCCTTGATCAGGCCGGCCGCGTCGCGCAGCGCGCCCTTGACGATCTTGGCGGGGTTGGCCGCCAGGAACGCGCCGATCGCGCCGCCGAAAATGATCAGCAGCTCATAGGGTTGCCACAGGGCCAACAGCTGCCCGTGCGACATCACGTAGCCGCCGAGCACGCAGCCCAGCACGATCAACGACCCAACCAGAACCAGCATGACCTACTCCGGGCGGCGTGGCGCCTTGCATTCCGGTTTATCGGTCGGCCGGCCGGAAAATTGAACGCGCGGGGCGCGCCGGGACGCGAGCTGCGTCACTCTTCCGCGTGCAGCGGGACGCCGCGGAAGGCCCTCGCTTGCGGGCCGGCCGTGAATCCGCCCCCCCAGAAACGAAAAGCCCGGCTCGGGGCCGGGCTTTCGCGCGCTGCTCGGCGACGTCAGGGTCGCCGTGCCAGCTCCGGATTGTCGCGGGTCTGCGGCATCAGGTCCTTCTTCGACACGCCCAGCCACAGCAGGATCGGGCTGGCCACGAAGATCGAGGACAGCGTGCCCACCACGATCCCGATCAGCATGGTGATGGCGAAGCCGTGCACTGCCGGGCCGCCGAAAAAGTACAGCGCCGCCATGGTGATGCCGGTGAACAGCGAGGTGATGATGGTTCGCGACAGCGTGGTGTTGATCGAGCGGTTGAGGATCTCCTCCGGGTCGGCCTTGCGGGCGAGGCGGAACAGTTCGCGGATACGGTCGAACACCACCACCTTGTCGTTGATCGAGTAGCCGATCACCGCCAGTACGGAGGCCAGCACGGTCAGGTCGAACTCGCGCTGCACCAGCGCGATCACGCCGAGGGTGACCAGCACGTCGTGCACCTCGGTGGCCAGGGCCGCGATCGCGAAGCGCCGCTCGAAGCGTATCCACAGGTACACGCCGATACCGATGATCACGAAGACGGCGGCGATGCTGCCGTCGCTCTTGAGCTCGTCGCCCACCTGGGCGGTGACGAAGTTGCGGCTGCTTAGGGTGGCGTCCGGACGCTCCTTCTTCAGCGCGGCCATCACGTTGGCGGCCACCCGGTCGGCCTTGGCCGACTCGCTCAGGTTGGCCGACGCGGCAACGGCCTTGTCGTCCTTCGGCTGCAGGCGGATCACCACCTGGCGCGAACCGCCCAGGCTCTGCACCACCGGGTTCTCGATGCCGGCCTCGGCCAGCGCCTTGCGCACCTCGCCGATGTCGACCGTGCGGTCGTACTTCACTTCGATGGACACGCCGCCGGTGAAGTCGAGCCCGTAGTTGAGGCCCTTGGTGAAGATCAGCACGATCGAGGCGAGCATCAGCAACGCGGCGATCGCGATGCTGACCCTGCGCATGCCAAGGAACGGCACGTTGCTGTTGTGGTTGAAGATTTCCATGCGGTCCCCGCCCTTACACCGAAAGGGTCTTGAGCTTGCGGTTGCCGTGGATCAGCGCGGTGATCGCGTGGGTCACGGTGACCGAGGTGAACATCGAGGTCAGGATGCCGATCAGCAGCGTCACGCCGAAGCCCTTGATCGGGCCGGAGCCCATCGTGGTCAGCGCCAGCGCGGCGATCAGGTGGGTGACGTTGGCGTCGAGGATGGTCGCCCAGGCCTTGTCGTAGCCGGCGCGGATGGCGGCATGCGGACTGGAGCCGTTGCGCAGCTCCTCGCGCACGCGTTCGCAGATCAGCACGTTGGCGTCGATCGCCATGCCCAGCGTCAGCACGATGCCGGCGATGCCCGGCATGGTCAGGGTCACGCCGATCATCGACATCACCGCGACCAGGATCACCAGGTTGAAGAACAGCGCGATGTCCGCCACCAGGCCGAACAGCTTGTAGTAGACCGCCGCCGCCAGCAGCACCAGGCCCAGGCCCAGCAGCACCGCCTGCAGGCCCTGCTTGATGTTGTCCTGGCCCAGGCTGGGACCGATCACGTACTGCGAGACGATGTCCATCGGCGCGGCCAGCGAGCCGCCCTTGAGCAGCAGCGCGAGCTCCGAGGCCTCCTTCGGGCTGGACAGGCCGGTGGTCTGGAACTGCTTGCCGAAGACGCCCTGGATGGTCGCGTCGCTGATGACCTCCTGGGTGGTGTGCGGCACGCGCACTTCCTTGCCGTCGACCATCTTGGTGTCGTAGACGGTCTCCACGTACACCACCGCCATCGGCTTGCCGACGTTGGCGCTGGTGAAGTCGAGCATCTTCTTGGCGCCGGCCGCGCTCAGGGTGACGTCGACCTTGGGCGTGCCGCTCTGCTGGTCGGTACCGGAGGCGGCGTCGACCAGCTCGTCGCCGGTGACGATCACGCGCTTGCTGACCAGCACCGGGCGGTGCGTGCCGCGCTCGTAGTAGAGGTTGGCATCGGGCGGGACGTTGCCGGTGCGTGCCGCCTCGACTGCACGCGGGTCGCCCGGAAAGCCGATGCCGGCGCGGTATTCCAGGGTGGCGATCGCGCCGATCACCTTCTTGGCCTCCGCCGGGTTCTGCACGCCGGCGAGTTCGACCACGATGTGGTCCTCGCCCTGCTGCTGGATCACCGGCTCGGACACGCCCAGCGCGTTGATGCGGTTGCGCAGCGTGCCGGTGTTCTGGCGGATCGCGTTCAGCGCCAGCTCGCGCAGCTTCTCCGGCTTGACCGCCACGTTGAGCAGGAAGCGGTCACCGGTGCTCGCTCCGTCCTGCACCAGCAGGTCCTGGTACTCGGCGCTGATCGCCGCGGCGGCGGCGGAGCGGTCGTCGGCCGAGCGCAGCACCACGTTGATGCCCTGCCCGCGCTGGCTGGCGCGGGTCACCGATTCGTAGCGGATGTTCTTCTCGCGCAGCAGGCTGCGGATGTCGTCCGCATAGCGGTCTTCCTGCTTGTCGATCACCGCGTTCTGGTCGACCGCCATCAGGAAGTGCACGCCACCTTGCAGGTCCAGCCCCAGCGGCATCGAGTTGGCGTGGATGGCGCGCAGCCAGCCGGGCACGGTGGAGGCCAGATTCAGCGCGACGGTGTAGTTGTCGCCCAGCGCGCCCTTGATGACGTCGGCCGCCTTGGCCTGCACGTCGGCATTCGGGAAGTCGGCCACCAGGTGGTCGCCTTCGATCCCCAGGTGGGTGTAGGACACGTTCTGCTGCTTCAGCGCCGCGGCCACCTTCTGCTCGACCGAGCTGTCGACCGCGGCACCCCGGCTGGCGAGCACCTGTACCGACGGCACCGGCGGGAAGGCGTTGGGCAGCGCGTAGACGATGCCGAACAGCAACACGATCGCGACCAGCGCGTATTTCCAGCGTGGGAAGTCACTCATGCCTGGGGAGCCCGTTCTCGTTACTTCTTCAAGGCCGCGGCCCCCTCGGCCGCGGCGGATGGCCTGACCGGCCTCAGGAGGCCTTCAGCGTGCCCTTGGGCAGCACCTGGGAGACGGCGCCCTTCTGCAACTTGATCTTCACGTTCGGCGCGATCTCGACGGTGATGAAGCTCTCGCCCACCTCGTCCACGCGCCCGGCGATGCCGCCGTTGGTGACCACCTCGTCGCCCTTGGCCAGCGCCGCGACCATGTTGCGATGCTCCTTCTGGCGCTTCATCTGCGGGCGGATCATCAGGAAATAGAAGATGACGAACAGCGCGATCAGCGGCAGGAAGCTGAAAAGCGGGTTGCCCGGCGCGGCCGCGGGGGCGGCCTGAGCGATCGTGAGGGACAGCGGCAGACTCATCGTTTCATCCTGCAAGTTGAGGCGCGGACTGGAATTTCCGTCCGCGCCAGGAAAAAGATCTTGGATTATGCCATGCACCCCAAGGGCATGCACGGCGCCTTCACAGGGACGGCACGGAGGCCCGAAAAGTTCCAGCGGCCGGCCCGGGACGCCGCCGGCCGCCATGCGCGGCCACGCCTCTGTGGGAGCGAGCTTGCTCGCGATCCTCTTTCGCCGCGCGCCGAAAGAAAGGAAGGCATCGCGAGCAAGTTCGCCCCTGCAAGACCATCAAGCGACCGCGCCGCGGCGCCGCGCGTAGAAGGCGGCGACGAAATCCTGCAGCGCGCCGGCGGCGATGGAGTCGCGCAGTCCGGCCATCAGCCGCTGGTAATGGCGCAGGTTGTGGTGGGTGGCGAGCTGGCTGGCCAGGATCTCGTTGCAGCGGTCCAGGTGGCGCAGGTAGGCACGGGAAAAGCCGTTGGCGCAGGCGTAGCAGTCGCAGCCCTCCTCGATCACGCGGGTGTCGTCGGCGTACCTGGCATTGCGGATGCGCAAGGTGCCCTCGGGCACGAACAGGAAGCCGTTGCGCGCGTTGCGGGTGGGCATCACGCAATCGAACATGTCGATGCCGCGGCACACCGCCTCGACGATGTCTTCCGGCCGGCCCACGCCCATCAGGTAGCGCGGCCGGTCCGCCGGCAGCAGGGGCAGGGTGAAGTCCAGCGTGCGGTTGCGCTCGGCCTCCGGTTCGCCGACCGCCAGGCCACCCACCGCGTAGCCATCGAAACCGATCTGCACCAGGCCTTCGGCCGAGCGGCGGCGCAACGGCTCGTACACGCCCCCCTGCACGATGCCGAACAGGGCGTTGGGATTCCGAAGCTCGTCGAACGCGCGGCGCGAGCGCTCGGCCCAGCGCAGCGACATCGCCATGGAATCGGCCGCCTGCCTCTCGGTGGCCGGGTACGGCGTGCATTCGTCGAAGATCATCGCGACGTCCGAATCGAGCACCGCCTGGATCTTCATCGAGACTTCCGGCGACAGGAACACCTTGGACCCGTCCACCGGCGAGGCGAAGGTCACGCCTTCCTCGGCCAGCTTGCGCTTGTGCGCCAGCGAGAACACCTGGAAGCCGCCGGAATCGGTGAGCATCGGCTTGTTCCAGCCGACGAAGCGATGCAGGCCGCCGAACTTCTCCACGATGTCCAGGCCGGGCCGCAGATACAGGTGGAAGGTGTTGCCCAGGATGATCTCCGCACCGAGTTCGGTCAGGTCGCGAGGGGTCATCGCCTTGACCGAGCCATAGGTGCCCACGGGCATGAACGCGGGGGTTTCCACCGTGCCGCGGGCGAAGCGGAGGCGCCCGCGGCGGGCGGCGCCGTCGCGGGCAAGCAGATCGAATGTCATGGAAGTCATCGGGGGATTATCGCCGTTCGCGCGGGGCGGCGGCGATCGGCCCGTCCGGTACCCTGGGTTTCGCCGCGCCCCCGGGCCGGGGGCGCGGCGCACGGCTAGAACGACAGCCGGTACGCGAGCGTGGCCGTGCTCGCGTGCTCGCGCTGCGCGAAGCGATGGTCGAGGCCGAAGGACAGGCCCGCGCGCGGCGACATCGCCCAGTCCAGGTTCACGCCCGCCACCCCGCCGTAGCGCGACAGCCCGACGCCACCCAGCGGCGCCCACTGGTCGATGCCGGTGAAGCTCGCCTCGAAGACATCCCCGCGCATCGCGAAGGCGCGCTGCCAGGCCAGGTGCATGCCGAGGTCCAGGTTGCCGCCGCCGGCGAAGCTCCAGCGCCGCGTCGCACGCAGGCCCAGGCCGGCCTGCCAGCGCTCCACGGCATGGGCATCCGCCTTGAGGCCGAAGCCCCAGGCGCCCGACTCGTCGAAGCCGCTGCTGTCGATGCGCGCATACTGCACGCTGGCATAGGGCGTGAGTGCGAGCGCCCCCAGCGAGGCGCGGTAGCCGCTCTCGCCGTAGGCCACGTCGTAGTGCCCGCGGCTGTCGCTCGCCACGCCCGCGAACGCGGGGCCGAGCTCGAGGTTGCGGTGCATGCTCTCGCGGTAGCTGCCGATGCCGATGCGCCCCATCAGGTAAGCCTGGCCGCGCACCACGCCGCCGTAGAGCATGCCCTCCAGCGCGTGGCTGCGACCCTGGTCGGCGCTTTCGGCGAGCCGTCCCAGGCCCCGCGTCTGGCTCAACGCGAAACCGGCCACGCCGCTGCTGCCGATGCGCATGTCCTGGCCGGCGAGGACGCCGCTGAGGTCCACGCCCACGTCGGCGTAGCCGCTGCGCCCCATGTCCCCGTGGTAGCCCAGGCCCTGCGCCCAGCCGCCGGCCGAGGTGCTGTCGAGCAGCTGGTCGAACCGGTCGGACAGGGCGCGGGTGCCGGCGTCGATCGCCTCGAAGGTCATCGCCGCGCTGGCCGCGTGCAGTTGGCCGGAGAGGCTTTCGAGCGAGCGCTGCGCAGTGGCCAGCGTGGCCGCCTGCTGCAGGCTCGCCGCGCCCGCGACGAAACCGCCGGTCGCCGACGCCGATCCGACGCCGGCCGCCGCGAGCCGGGTGTCCAACTGCCCGAAGGCACCTTCCACGCGTTGCGCCGCGTTGTACGAGGCGGCGGTGTAGCTCATGCCCTGGATTGCCGTGACGTCGGCACGGGTGACGTCCAGCCAGGCACTGGTGGCGTCGTAGCCCGGCGTGGCGGTGAGCATCACGTTGGAGGCGGCGTTGATCGCGCCGAAGGTGCCGGTCAGACCGCCGACGGTGTCGATCACGTCGGTGTGCGCATGGGCGACGTAGTCGGAGCGCTTGCCGATGACGTACAGGTCCCCGCCGGCGAGCGTGGCGGTGCCGTCGACGCGCAGCACCGAGCCCAGCTCGAGCGCGAGGCGCCCGGCGCCCTGCTGGACGTAGTCGCCGGAGATGTTCACGTCGGCGCCGCTCACGGTCAGCACGCCCGCGTTGGTCACGCTGCCGCCGATGTCGGTGGCCGAGCCCAGCGTGCCGCCGGCGTCGATCTGCACCGAGGAGGCCAGCGCCTGCACATTGAGGATGCCGCCTTCGATGTGGGTCAGGCCGGTGTAGGTCGCGTCCTGGGTCAGGTCCAAGGTGCCCGGCCCCTGCATGATCAGGCCGCCCAGGCCGGAGATCGGGTTGTTCCAGCTCGACTCGCCGGTGAAGCTGACGGTGACGTCACCCCAGTCGAATTTCGCCGGGCCGTTGACCGCCTTGCCGACGTCCAGCATGCCGTAGCCGAAGGTTGCATCCGGGCCCGGCGCGCCGATGTCGTCGGCGGTGCCGAGCAGGGTCTGACGCACCAGGTCGTTGTCGAAGTACGGATAGGCCTGCCACACCAGCGCGGCAGCGCCGGACACCTGCGGTGCGGCGAACGACGTGCCCGTGACGATCCAGTAGTCCTTGGAAGGATCCGGGTTGGGAAAATCCTTGTCGGCCACGATCACGTCGCCCGGCGCCGTGAGGCAGTAGCGCATGGCCTTGCCGCAGGCATTGGAATAGTCGGCCAGCTTGGTGGCGCCGTCGGCGGCGCTGTTGCTGTCGGCCGCCACCGCGACCAGCCAGCCGCGTTCCAGCTCGGGCGCCAGGTTGGGCAGCGCGGCGATGTCGCTGGGGTCTGCGCGCGAATCGTTGCCGGCGGCGAACACCACCAGCCCGTCGTGGTTCAGCACGAAGTCGTCGTAGGCCTGGCCGAAGGCCTGGTTGATCGAAGCGTCGCTGGTGTCCCAGTAGATGCCGCCCCAGGAGTTGTTCTGGATGCGCACACCGGCGTTGATCAGGTCCGGGTTGAGCACCTGACCGAAGAAGTCGGCATCGGACGCGCCCACCGCGTTGCCCTGGCCGGAGCCGTCGTCCGTGGGCTCCTTGTCCGCGATGATGCGCGCGGAAACCAGCGTCGCCCCCGGCGCGATGCCGCCGGGGAACCGGTCGAAGGCCTGGCCGGCGGCGATCTCCGAGACCCAGGTGCCGTGGCCGACCACGTCGTCGATGCTGGTGTTGTTGGTCGCCGGGTCGACGTAGACCAGCTCCTGGCTCACCCGGCCGGTCAGCGCCGGATGATTGCGCATCACTCCACTGTCTACGATGCCGATGGTGACGCCGGCGCCGGTGTAGCCCTGCGCATGGGCCGCATAGGTGTCGGTCAACGCCAGCTGGGCATCCAGCGGCGGCTGCGCGGTCGGCGTGGTCGGGGGCGGCTCCGGCGGCGGCGTGACGGGCGTGGGACGGATATTGCCGCCTCCGCCTCCGCACGCTCCCAGCCCCAACGCGACGAAAATGCCCAACGCCACTTCCCGGTGGCGCAAACCCTGCCGTTTCATATGCACGCTCCCCTCGCTCGCCTCGCATCCTTGCCGGCCGCCCGCGCGATTGCGCGGACCCCAAAGCCCGCAAGTGACCCCAGTGTGGCACAGCGGCGGGGGCGGCGAAGCAGGCGCGGCCGGCGGCCGCCGTTTGCCGCACTGCGGCATGGACTGCGATAATGGGTGAACACCCACGGCGCGGCCCGTCGCGCCCAGTCTTCGGAGAATGCCCCATGTCCGACGTCGTCATCGCCGGCGCCAAGCGCACCGCCATCGGTTCCTTCCTCGGCCAGTTCACCGGCGTGCCGACGCCTACCCTCGGTGCGGCGGCGATCGGTGCCGCGCTGCAACAGTCGGGAATCGCTCCGGCCGACGTCAGCGAAGTGCTGATGGGCTGCGTGCTGCCGGCCAACCTCGGCCAGGCCCCCGCCCGCCAGGCCGCGCTCGCCGCCGGCCTGCCGCCCGGCACCGGCTGCACCACCATCAACAAGGTATGCGGCTCGGGCATGAAGGCAATCATGCTGGGGCACGACCTGATCAAGGCCGGCTCGGCCGCGATCGTGGTCGCCGGCGGCATGGAGTCGATGACCAATGCGCCGCACATGGTCGCTGCACGTACCGGCATCCGCTACGGCGACGGCCAGCTGGTCGACCACATGGCCTGGGACGGCCTGACCAATCCCTACGACGGCAAGGCCATGGGCGTGTTCGGCGAGCAATGCGCCGACAAGTACCAGTTCAGCCGCGAGGAGCAGGACGCCTACGCGATCGAGTCGGTCAAGCGCGCCCAGGCGGCGCAGGCGTCCGGCGCCTTTGCCGAGGAAATCGTCCCGGTCACGGTCAAGGGCCGCAAGGGCGACGTCACGGTGGACACCGACGAGCAGCCGGGCCGCTCCGACATCAACAAGATCCCCAGTCTCAAGCCGGCCTTCCGCAAGGAGAACGGCACCATCACCGCCGCCAGCTCCTCCAGCATCTCCGACGGCGCCGCCGCGGTGGTGCTGCTGTCGGCCGACGATGCCAAGGCGCGCGGCCTCGCGCCGCTGGCGCGTATCGTGGCCCATGCCACCCATTCGCAGGAGCCGGAGTGGTTCACCACCGCCCCGGTGGGCGCGATCCGCAAGGTGCTCGACAAGGCCGGCTGGAAGGTGGACGACGTCGACCTGTTCGAGGTCAACGAGGCCTTCGCGGTCGTGGCCATGACGCCGATGCGCGAACTGGGCATTCCGCACGAAAAGCTCAACGTCAATGGTGGCGCCTGCGCCCTGGGCCACCCGATCGGCGCCAGTGGCGCGCGCCTGATGGTCACCCTGCTCAACGCCCTGAAGACCCGCGGCCTCAGGCGCGGCGTGGCGTCGCTCTGCATCGGCGGCGGCGAGGCCACGGCGATCGCCGTCGAGCGGCTGGATTGACCGGCCCGGGTGCGCGAACCGTCACCTCCCCTCCACGAAACGAATGAAAGCCGCTTAACCGGGTTTTTAATATGTACTGAAGGCGACGCCATAAACCGGTGGCGCGCTTTAAGGGAAAGCGTTATTAATACGCGGCCAAAACGGCATTCCACGGCAAAGGAGATCCACCATGAAGTTCACGCGTACCCTACTCGCCTCTGCGCTCGTCGCGCTGCTGGCGGCTTGCAGCAACGGCGCGCAGGATTCCGCGCAGGACGCCCAGCAGTCCGCCGACCAGGCCCAGCAGTCCGCTGACCAGGCCCAGCAGGCTGCCGCGCAGACCCAGAGCCCGGCTGCCGACCAGGCTGCCCAGCAGGCCACCACCGAGGCCAACGCCGCCGGCCAGGCCGCCGACCAGGCCCAGCAGGCCGCTGCCGCTGCTTCGGCTGCCGCCCCGGCCAACAGCGACGCTTCGCACGATGCGATGTCGCAGGCCAAGGACGCCGCTTCCAACGCTGCCGACCAGGCCGACAAGGCCGCCGACGCCGCGAAGGATGCCGCCAACAACGCCAAGGATGCCGCCAAGGACACGAACAAGGGCCATTGATCCCGCGTTCGCTTGGAAAAGAAAACCGGCCGTCCGCGGCCGGTTTTTTTTTGCGTGCTTGACGGCGCGCCACGTCGTGGCCGGTTATGATCCGGTGTTTGGCCGGCGCCCGGATCAGCCGCTCGCCACCGCGGCCGGCCCCGTGCACATAACCGCCACCGGCGGCCCGAACGACGAGCCCGTATCCATGAGCATCATCGCCTCGCAGATCGACCCCCGTTCGCCCGACTTCCAGGCCAGCAGCGCCGCGTTGCGCGCCCTGGTGGACGACCTCCGGCAGCAACTTGCGCGCAGCGCGGACGGCGGCGGCGCCAGGGCGCGGGAGAAGCACACCGCACGCGGCAAGCTGCTGCCGCGCGAGCGCATTCGCGCATTGCTCGATCCCGGCTCCCCCTTCCTCGAGCTCTCGCCACTGGCGGCGCACGGCATGTACGACGACGCGGCTCCGGCCGCCGGCATCATCACCGGCATCGGTCGGGTCGACGGCATCGAGGTCGTGGTGGTCGCCAATGACGCCACGGTCAAGGGCGGCACCTATTTCCCGATGACCGTGAAGAAGCACCTGCGCGCGCAGGAGGTCGCGCTGGAGAACCGGCTGCCGTGCATCTACCTGGTCGATTCCGGCGGCGCCTTCCTGCCGCTGCAGGACGAGGTGTTCCCGGACAAGGAGCACTTCGGCCGCATCTTCTACAACCAGGCGCGCATGTCCGCCCTCGGCATCCCGCAGATCGCCGTAGTGATGGGCTCGTGCACCGCCGGCGGCGCCTACGTGCCGGCGATGAGCGACGAGACCGTCATCGTGCGCGAGCAGGGCACCATCTTCCTGGGCGGCCCGCCGCTGGTGAAGGCGGCCACCGGCGAGGTGGTCGACGCCGAAACGCTGGGCGGCGCGGACGTCCATACGTCCGTCTCGGGCGTGGCCGACCACTACGCCGAGAACGATGCGCACGCCCTGGCCATCGCGCGCGACATCGTGGCCAGCCTCAACCGCAGGAAAACCATGCCTCTCGCCGTGCGCGCGCCGATCGAGCCGCGGTATCCTGCCGAGGAGCTCTACGGCATCGTTCCGCAGGATGCGCGCCGCCCCTTCGACATCCGCGAAGTGATCGCGCGCATCGTCGACGGTTCGGAGTTCCACGAGTTCAAGGCACGCTACGGCAAGACGCTGGTCACCGGTTTCGCGCACATCCACGGCTACCCGGTCGGTATCGTCGCCAACAACGGCATCCTGTTCGCCGAGAGCGCGCTCAAGGGCGCGCACTTCATCGAGCTGTGCAACCAGCGCAACGTGCCGCTGGTGTTCCTGCAGAACATCACCGGCTTCATGGTCGGCAAGAAGTACGAGCAGGCCGGCATCGCCAAGGACGGTGCCAAGATGGTCACCGCCGTGGCGTGCTCGCACGTGCCCAAGTTCACCGTGGTGATCGGCGGCAGCTTCGGGGCCGGCAACTACGCCATGTGCGGCCGCGCCTACGGCGCCCGCTTCCTGTGGATGTGGCCCAACGCGAGGATCAGCGTGATGGGCGGCGAACAGGCCGCCAGCGTGCTGGCCACGGTCAAGCGCGACGGCCTGGAGGCCGCCGGCAAGAGCTGGAGCGCGGAGGAGGAAGAGGCCTTCAAGGCGCCCATCCGCGAACAGTACGAACGCCAGGGCCATCCGTACTACGCCAGCGCGCGGCTGTGGGACGACGGCATCATCGACCCGGCCGATACCCGCCGCGTGCTCGGCCTGGCCATCTCCGCCTCGCTCAACGCCCCGATCGAACCGCAGCGCTTCGGCGTGTTCCGCATGTGACCGACGGCGCGGCCCGGCGCGCGGCCGCGCACCTCGCGGTCACGCACGGGCGCCTCCTGCAAAGGCCCGTTCGAGTGCCCGCCCGGCGCTGTGTACACTCTCCCCGACAGGGAGGACAGGGATGATCGTCGGTATCGACCTTGGCACGACCCATTCGCTGATCGGCTGCTACGGAGAATCCGGTCCGCGTCTTTTCACCAACGCCCTGGGCGAGTTCCTCACGCCCTCGGTGGTCAGCATCGACGCGGACGGGCATGCCCTGGTCGGGCAGGCAGCCCGCGATCGCCTGGTCAGTCATCCGCACGCCAGCGTGGCCAGTTTCAAGCGCTGGATGGGTACTGCACGCGAGACGCGGCTGGGCGAGCGCACGTTCCGCCCGGAGGAGCTCTCGGCGCTGGTGCTGCGCTCCCTGCTGGCGGACGCCGAGGCGGCCACCGGCGAGAAGGTCACCGAGGCGGTGATCAGCGTGCCTGCCTACTTTTCCGACGCCCAGCGCAAGGCCACCCAGGCCGCCGGCGCGCTCGCCGGCATTCGCGTGGAACGCCTGATCAACGAGCCCACTGCGGCCGCCCTCGCGTACGGCCTGCAGGAGCGACCGGACGGCTCGCGCTTCCTGGTGTTCGACCTCGGCGGCGGCACCTTCGACGTCTCCGTGCTCGAGATGTTCGACGGCGTGGTCGAAGTGCACGCGAGCGCGGGCGACAACTTCCTGGGCGGCGAGGATTTCCTCGACCTGCTGGAGAAGGCGTTCCTGGCCGACCGGGGCCTGCGCGCGCAGGATCTGGACGCGACGGCACGCGGCACGCTGCGCCAGCGCCTGGAGACCGCCAAGCGCAGTCTGGCCGGCCAGCCGGTGGCGGAGGTACGCGTCACGCTGGGCGACACCACGCAGGAGTGGAGCATCGACGAGGCGCGCTTCGCCCAGCTGGCCGAGCCGCTGGTGCAGCGCATGCGCGCCCCGCTCGAGCGCGCCATGCGCGATGCCCGGCTGCAGCCCTCGCAATTGAGCGAGATCGTGCTGGTCGGCGGCGCCAGCCGCATGCCGCTGGTCGCGCGCATGGTCTCGCGCATGTTCGGCCGCCTGCCCCTGCGCCACGTCAACCCGGACCAGGCGATCGGCCTGGGCGCCTGCGTCGCCGCCGGCCTCAAGGCGCGCGACCGGCGCCTGGACGAGGTGGTACTGACCGACGTGTGCCCCTACTCGCTCGGCACCGCCGTGGCGCGGCGCGATGCGCAGGGCCGGATCCAGGGTGGCTTCTTCGAGCCCCTCATCCACCGCAACACGGTGGTGCCGGTCAGTCGCGAGCAGGAGTTCCTGCCGATCAGCGAAGGCCAGAAACACCTGCGCCTGGACGTCTACCAGGGGGAAAGCCCGCTGGTGGAAAAGAACATCAAGCTCGGCGAGCTGGAAGTGGCGATCGACCCGTCGCGCACCATCCAGGAGAACGCGGTCGCCGTGCGCTTCACCTACGACGTCAACGGCGTGCTGCAGGTCGAAGCCCAGGTGCGTTCCAGCGGCCAGCGCTACGAGCTGGTGCTGGAGCAGAACCCGGGCCTGCTCGACGCGGCGCAGATCCGCCAGCGGCTGCAGGCGCTGCAGGACATCAAGATCCATCCGCGCAGCAAGCAGGAGAACCTCGCCGTGCTTTCGCGCGCCGAGCGGCTCTACGAGGAATACCTGCACGCCCGCGCGCAGGTGCAGGCCTGGATCGCCCAGTTTCGCGCCGTACTCGAGACCCAGGACGAGATGCTGATCCGCGAACACCGGCTGGAGCTGGGGCGCGCCCTGGACGCGCTGGAGACCATCTGATGTCGCCGTTCGCCGAGCTCGGGCTCGAGGCCGACGCCGACGAGCGCGCGATCAAGCGCGCCTATGCCGCGCGCCTGCGCCAGACCCGGCCGGAAGACGACCCGCAGGGCTTCCAGGCGCTGCATGCGGCCTACCAGGCGGCACTGGCGCACTGCCGGCAGCGCGAATCCGGGGCGGTCGCGGCGGAGGCGGCACGACCGGTGGTGCCGGTCCCCGCGCCCGAACCGGCACCCGTACCGATCCAGCCCGAGGCGTGCGCCCCGCCTGCCACCGCGCCGGTCCCGCGCCGCCTCGCCGTGCCGCCGCTACCCGTCCCCCGCTTCGAGCTCGGCGCGTTCGTGCAGGAAGCGATCGCGCGGGCCGGCGCGGGCGATGCGGCCGCCCTGGAGCGCTGGCTGCACGGTGTCGAGGCGCTGTGGTCGCTGGATACCAAGGCGCAGGCCGGCCATGCGCTGGTGACCGCGATCTACCGCCAGGCGCCACCGATGCCCGAGGCCTGCCTGGACACGCTGCTGGCGTTCTTCGGCCTGGACCATGCGCGGGCCGGCCACGACCCGCTGGCCCTGCAGCAGTTGCGCCGCCGTGTGGACCTGGCCTGGCACCTGGCACCCGCGCAGCGCGGCCGGCTCGCCCTGGCACTGCGCATGAGCGAGCGCTCCGCGCGGCGCAAGCTGGACGCCGCCCTGCGCCAACTGCAGCGACCGTTCCACTGGTCGCAGGCGTTGTTTCGGGGGCTCCCGCCGGCCTTCGTACAGGGCACGGCCCGGCTGGTGCAGCGCCTGTGCGGGGGACACCTCGACCTGCTGCCCGCCAGCGTCGACCGGCGCCAGCTGGCCTTCTGGCTGGCGGCCGCCGATGCTCGCCACGTCAGCCGGCCGCGCCTGGCATTGGCGGGCGCACGCATGCTGGCGGCACTGCTGTCCAGCCTGCCGCTGGGCCTGTTGTTCGGCTGGGTCGCGAACGGTCCGGGCACAGGCATCGACCCGGGACCGGTCGGCGTCACGGCAACCTGCGTGCTTTTCCTCGGCTTGCTGGTGTTCGCCTTTGCCGCCTGGGCGCAACTGGTGCGGTGGCAGGCGGATCCCATGCCCGCGGGACGATGGACCGGCCGGATCCATGCGGGCCTGATCCCGCTGCTCGTGGGCGTCGGCCTGGCCATCGGCGCCCTGGCGGACGCTCCGTTCGCCGGCTGGCCGGTGCTGCTGCTGACTGCATGGCTGGCCGTGGCGCGCAGCCTGCGTGGCCGGGCGATTCCGCCCGGCGCGCGCGGATTGCTGTGGATCGGCTTCGTGCTGGCCTCGCCGCTGGCGCGATCGCTGGCCGAGGCGGACGTCCGGCCGGCATGGTTCACCGCTCTGTTCGCTGCCGTTGCACTGGGCGCCTGGGGTGTCGACCTGGCCCGCCGGCGCCCGTGGCGGCTGGTGCGGGCCCGCTGAGTCAGCGACCGCGCGGGCGGAATTGCAGCGGCATGGTCACCTCGCGCGGCACGGTCGGCGGCGCGCAGCCGCCGCAGGTGGAGCAACCGCCCCCGCTGCCGCAGCCGCCGCTCTTCGCCTCGGCCGGCTGCAGCCAGCGACCGAGCCGTCGTACGGACGCCTTGCGTCCCGGACGATCGAGCGCGGACGACAACCGCGCCTGCATGCGCCTGGCCGTCTGCGGCAGCAGCTTGCGGAACGCGGCCAGCAGGCTGGCCGCCAGGACCAGCGCGAGCACGACTGCCTGCAAGGTGTCGAACACGGTCACGAGAGCACCCGCGCGATCTGGTAGGTGAGCAGCGAGGCCAGGTAGGCCAGGCCGAACAGGTAGCCGGCCGTGATCGCCACGTTGCGCCACGAGTTGGTCTCGCGGCGGATCACCGCCAGCGTGGACATGCACTGCGGCGCGAA
This sequence comes from Fulvimonas yonginensis, assembly GCF_037137055.1. Taxonomy (NCBI): domain Bacteria; kingdom Pseudomonadati; phylum Pseudomonadota; class Gammaproteobacteria; order Lysobacterales; family Rhodanobacteraceae; genus Fulvimonas; species Fulvimonas yonginensis. The sequence continues at coordinate 40,794 of NZ_JBBBNY010000007.1, read as the reverse complement.
CACGTACCAGGCCAGCAGGCTGAGCGCGGTGGCCAGCGACCAGTCGTGCGCGATCAATGGCCCGAGCTGGCTGGCCAGGGTGTCGTCGCTGCCGGCCATGGCGTACACCGTGCCCAGCGCGGATACCGCCACCTCGCGGGCGGCCAGGCCCGGCACCAGCGCGATGCAGATCTGCCAGTTGAAGCCGACCGGGGCGAACACGTAGTGCAGCGCGTGGCCCAGCCGCCCGGCCAGGCTGTAGTCGATCGCCGGCCCCGCGGCGCCGGGCGGCGGCGCGGGAAAGCTCGAGAGGAACCACAGCAGCACGGTGAGCGTCAGGATGATGCCGCCCACGCGCTTGAGGAAGATCTTGGCGCGCTCCCACAGGCCCAGCGCGATGTCGCGCGGATGTGGCAGCCGGTACGAGGGCAGTTCCATCAGCAGCGCATGCTCGCTCTTGTCGCGGCGCATGCGCTTGATCACGAAGGCCACCGCCAGCGCGCTGGCGATGCCGGCCACGTACAGCGCGAACAGCACCACGCCCTGCAGGTTGAACAGGCCCCACACCGTGCGTTGCGGAATGAAGGCGGCGATCAGCAGCGTGTACACCGGCAACCGGGCCGAACAGGTCATCAGCGGCGCCACCAGGATGGTGGTCAGGCGGTCGCGCGGATCGGTGATGCTGCGCGTGGCCATGATGCCGGGCACCGCGCAGGCGAAGCTCGACAGCAGCGGGATGAAGGCGCGTCCGGTCAGCCCCGCCTTGAACATCAGCCGGTCGAGCAGGAACGCCGCGCGCGGCAGGTAGCCGGACTCCTCCAGCACCAGGATGAACAGGAACAGGATCAGGATCTGCGGCAGGAACACCAGCACCGCGCCGAGGCCGGCGAAGATGCCGTCGTCGAGCAGGCTGTGCAGCGCGCTGTGCGGCGGCAGCGGCGCGGCGACCCGGCCGCCCAGCGTGGTCACAGCGGCCTCGATCGCATCCATCAGCGGCTGAGCCCAGGAGAACACCGCCTGGAAGACCAGAAACATCAGCACGGCGAGGATGCCCAATCCGAACACCGGGTGCAGCGCCCAGCGGTCCAGCGCGTCGTCCAGCGCGTCGGTGGCGCGTGGCATGGTCACGGTGGCGGCCAGCAGCGCGCGCACCTGCGCGTGCAGGTCGCTGCGACTGGCCGGGTCGTCCGGCTGCGCGGCCACGGCAGGCGGAAGCTCGCCGTCGACGCGCGCGACCAGCGCCCTGGCACCCCCACGCCGGACCGCGACGGTCTCCACCACCGGCACGCCCAGCCGCCGCTGCAGCTCCGGCACGTCGATCACGATGCCGCGGCGGCGCGCGGTGTCCATCATGTTGAGCGCCAGCACCACCGGGCGCCCCAGGCGCATCACCTCGAGCACGAAGCGCAGGTGCAGGCGCAGGTTGGTCGCGTCGGCCACGCAGACGATCAGGTCCGGCGCCGGCTCGCCCGGGTAGCGGCCCTCGCAGACGTCGCGGGTGATCTGCTCGTCCGGGCTGGCCGCGTCGAAGCTGTAGGTGCCGGGCAGGTCGAGCAGCTGCAGCACGCGTCCCGAGGGCGCGACGAAGCGGCCCTCCTTGCGTTCGACGGTGACGCCGGCGTAGTTGGCGACCTTCTGTCGTCCGCCGGTGAGCAGGTTGAACAGCGCGGTCTTGCCGCAGTTCGGATTGCCGACCAGGGCGATGCGCAGGCCCTGCGCGCTCATGCGGCTTGCCCGCGCACGAGCACGCGCGCCGCCTCGCTGCGGCGCAGCGCGAAGCGGGTGGAACCGATCTGGATCAGCAACGGGTCCGCCCCCAGCGGGCCGCAGGCCACCACGCGCACCGGCTCGCCATCGACGAAGCCGAGGTCGCGCAGGCGTTGGGCAATGGGGTCGCCGGCGCGGGCGTCATCCACGCGGTCGACGAAGGCGGGCGAACCTTTGGGCAGGTCGGACAGGCGCACGGGCGCATTCTCAAATAAGAATGGTTCGCATTATAAGACCAAAAGGTGGGCCGCGGGTTCCTCGTCACCGCAGCGCTGCGTCGCGCCCCGAGCGGCTTGCGCGGAGCCGTGCCGCGGGGCTCTACAATCGGGCGTTTCGCAGGAGCCGATCGCATGCCCGCCATCCTCGTCACCGACCGCGGCCCCGTCCGCCAGATCGCGCTCAACCGGCCCGAGGTGCACAACGCGTTCGACGACGGCCTGATCGCCGAACTGACCGCCGCGCTGGTGGAGGCCGGCAACGATCCGGCCGTGCGCGCGCTGGTGCTCACCGGCACGGGAGCGAGCTTTTCGGCCGGCGCCGACCTGAACTGGATGCGCGGCATGGCCGCCGCCAGCGAGCAGGAGAACCTCGAGGACTCGCTGCGCCTGGCCGCCCTGGTGCGCACGTTGCAGTTCCTGCCCAAGCCCACCCTCGCCCGCGTGAACGGCGCGGCCTACGGCGGCGGCGTGGGGCTGATCGCCGCGTGCGACATCGCCATCGGCGCGGAGGGTGCGAAGTTCGGCCTGACCGAGGTGAAGCTGGGGCTGGTGCCGGCGGTGATCTCGCCCTACGTGATCGCGGCCGTCGGCGTGCGCCAGGCGCGCCGGCTGTTCCTCACCGGCGAGATCTTCGACGCGGCCGAAGCCTGCCGCATCGGCTTGCTGCACCGCGTGGTCGGGGCCGAGGTGCTGGACGCCACGGTCGATGCCACCCTCGAACTGCTGGCCAAGGCCGGCCCGCAGGCGCAGCGCGAGGCCAAGGACCTGGCATTGCGCATGGGCGGGATCGCGGCGGCGGACGCGGAGCGGGTCGACCGCGGGAACGCACGGCTGATCGCACGACTGCGCGTGTCGGAGGAGGGCCAGGAAGGCCTGGGGGCATTCCTGGGCAAACGCGCCCCCGCATGGATCCCCTCCGCCCCCTGACCCTGTAGGAGCGGGCTTGCTCCTACCCGTCGCTGTTACAGCCAGCCCTTCTGCCGCGCCAGGCGGAATGCCTCGATGCGGTTGCCGGCGCCCAGCTTGCCGATCGCCTCGGAAAGGTAGTTGCGCACGGTGCCGTGCGAGAGGTTGAGGCGCGTGGCGATGTCGCCGGCGGACAGCCCCTCGCCGGCCAGACGCAGCACCTGGCGTTCGCGGTCGTTGAGCGGGTCGGCCTCGGTCCAGGCCTCCAGCGCCAGTTGCGGATCGATCGCGCGGCCGCCGCGATGGACGGTGCGCAGCGCCTCGGCCAGGTTCTCCGCCGGGGCGTCCTTGAGCAGGTAGCCGGACACGCCCGCGTCCAGCGCGCGGCGCAGGAAGCCGGGGCGGGCGAAGGTGGTGACGATGATCACCTTGATCGGCAGCTCGTGGCGCTGGATGCGCTGGGCCAGCTCCAGGCCGGTCAGCCCCGGCATCTCGATGTCGGTGACCAGCACGTCCGGCTTGAGCCGCTGCAGGTCGCGCCAGGCCGCCTCGCCGTCGGCGGAGGAGCCGAGCACCTCGATGTCGCTCTCCAGGTTGAGCAGCGCCGACAGCGCGCCGCGCACCATCGCCTGGTCCTCGGCCAGCAGCACGCGGATCATGCGGCGCTCCCGGTGGCGGGGAGGGCGGGCCTCGCGATGCCTCGGGCTTCCACGGGTACGGCCGCCTGCATCGGGAGCGGTACGCGGATCGACAGCATCGTGCCCCGCCGCGGCGGCGAATCGATCGACAAGGTGCCGCCCAGCGCGTGCACGCGCTCGCGCATGCCGCTCACGCCATTGCCGTGGGCGGTCAGTCCGCCACGCCCGTTATCGCCGATCCGCATGTGGAGCATATGGTCCTCGATGGAAACGCTCACGGCGGCGCGACCGGCACGCGCGTGGCGGTGGATGTTGGTGACCGCCTCGCGCAGCACCAGCGCAAGCGGTGCCTCGATCGCCTGCGGCAGCTCGAAACCGTCCGGCAGGCCGCCTTCGAAGGCCACGCCGGAGGCCTCCAGCATGAGCCGGGCCGAGGTCAGCTCGGCGGCCAGATCGCCGCGGCGCATGCCGGTCACCGCCGCGCGCACTTCGGTGAGCGCGTGGCGCGCCACGCGCTCGACCTCGGCCATTTCCCGCTGCGCGCGTCCCGGTTCGGCCAGCGCCAGGCGCCTGGCCAGCTCCGACTTCAGCGCCACCAGCGACAGCGTGTGCCCGAGCAGGTCGTGCAGGTCACGGCCGATGCGCTCGCGCTCGGCCAGGACCGCCAGCCGCCGCACTTCGGCCTGCGACAGGCGCAGCTCGGCATCCTTGCGGGCGCTGCACACATAGGCCACGTTGCTGAAGCCGCCGAACAGCCCGGCCATGGCCACCGCCAGCGCCTGGCCCAGCGGGTCGCCGAAGATCCATGCCTTGCCCAGCGCCAGTGCGCCGATCACCGCCACGTTGGCCAGCCAGCGTCGCCAGGACTCCGCGAACGCCGACAGCACGGCGGCGAGCGCCAGCAGTACGAAGGCGAACGGGTTGCTGACCCACAGCACGAGCGCGACGGCGGTCATGCCGGCGACGTACCACTGCACGTACCGGCGTGGCGCCAGGTAGACCCGCGAGTAGAGGTACACGAACAGCGGTACCGCCAGCAGCGTGGGCGCCAGCCATGCCCCGACGGGATGCCGCAGCGCCAACGGTCCCTGGAACACCGCCACCAGCGCGAACAGCGAGAGACCGGCCTGCCAGCGCATGTAGAGCGGCGACCGCAGCTGGCCGAGCAGCGAGTCCGGCGCTGGCGCGAACAGCCGCTTCACGGGCGGGCCTCCGCCGCCATCGAGCTGCCGCCGCTCACCGTGGCCACGCCGTGGGGCGCCGTGGCCTGTACCTGGACCGCCAGCGGCACCACGACCCGCAGGCGCGTGCCCCGTCCCTGCTGCGAATGGATCTGCAGGCGACCGCCGAGGGCCCGGATGCGCTCGCGCATGCCGGTGAGGCCGTTGCCTTCCTCCTCGACCCCGCCGCGGCCGTTGTCGGCGATGGTCAGGCACAGGCCGCCGTCGATGCATTCGAAGGTCACGCCCGCCCGCGTCGCCGCCGCGTGGCGCGCGATGTTGGTGGCCGCCTCGCGCAGCACCAGCGCCAGTGCGCGCTCGATTTCGGCGGGGATGCAGGGCGGCTGGCCGTAATCCAGGTGAACGGAAGACGATTCCAGCAGCAGCCGCGCCGAAGCCAGCTCGGCGGCGAAGTCCGTGGCGCGGATGCCGGTCACCGCCGCGCGCACCTGGGCCAGCGCATGGCGCGCGACCTTCTCCGCCTCCTCCACCTCGCGCCGTGCCGCCGCGGTGTCGCGGTCGAACAGCTTGCGCGACAGCTCCAGCTTCAGCGTGATCAGCGACAGCGTGTGGCCGAGCAGGTCGTGCAGGTCGCGGCCGATCCGCTCGCGTTCGGCGGTGGCGGCCAGGCGGCGCACCTCGTCGTGCGACAGCTTGAGCGCCGCGTCCTTCTCGTGGCCGATGCGCTCCACGTGGGTCACCAGGCCGATGGTCACCGTCATCAGCGGGAAGGCCACCAGCGCCTGCCACGGGTAGCCCGTCTGCCAGGCGATCAGCAGGAACAGCGTGTTGAGGCAGAGCAGGCGCAGCAGGAACGGTGCCACGCGCCGGCTGCTCAGGCTGCAGGAAACGCAACCGTAGATGAAGTAGCTGACGGCGCCCGAATAGAACGGCACCAGCGCGATGCCGAACATCGCCAGCCCCATGCCGTAGCGCGAGGCGGTGTGGCGCGAGGCCAGCATCGACTTGGCGAACAGCGCCACGAACAGCGGATAGGTCAGCAGCGTGAGCAGCGCCCAGCGCCAGGTGTAGCCGCGATCGAACAGCGGCGTGACGAAGATCCACACCGACCACAGCAGGTGCACCGCTTCCATGCGCGGCGACTTGCCCTGCTGGACAACCTCGCTGATGCGCGATCCCGGCTCGGGCGAAAACCAGGCAGTCAGGCGATTCATGGAGCCCCATCCATGTTGCGAACCGCCGCCATGCTACTTCAACCGATCCGGCGCAGACGGCGCGCCGCCAGCAGCAGGAAGGCGCCGGTGAAGCCGAGCAGCGCCAGCACGTGCGGCAACAGCGCGCCCTGCCCCATGCCCACCGCCGCCAGCGCGAGCCGGTCCAGGTGGAAGCTGGGCCACAGCGGCGCCAGCTGCTGCAGCCCCTTGGGCAGCATCGGCAGCGGGAACCAGAGCCCGGACAGGAAGGACATCGGCAGGTAGATCAGGTTGAGCATGCCCGGCGCGCCCTGCCCCTTGATCAGCGTGCCGACGAACATGCCCAGCGCGCAGAACGGCAGCACGCCCAGCACGCCGGTCGCCAGCAGCGCGGCGGCCTGGGCCGGCGCCAGCGCCACGTGACCGACCCGCGACAGCACCAGCAGGAGCAACGCCACGCAGGCGGCCGCCACCATCGCCATCAGCATCTTGCCGAGCAGGTAGGCACCCGCCGGCATCGGCAGCGCCCGCTTGAGCGTGAGCAGGCCGCCGTCGCGCTCCAGCGCCAGCGAGACGCCGAAGCCGAACAGCCCCGGGCTCATCACGCCGAAGGTCAGGTAGCTGGCGAGCAGGTAGCGCGCCGCTTCGCCGCCCCCGCCCCTGGCCATCAGCACGCCGAACACCAGGTAGAACATGCCGGGGAACAGCATGATCGGCAGCATGAAGCCCGGCGCACGCAGGTAGCGCAGGCATTCGCTGCGCGCCTCGGCCAGGTAGGCGCCGAGTACGCGGCGGGACGGCATCTCGTCCGACGGGACGGCGGTGATCAGGGAGTCCATGTCAGGCAGCCTCGCGCTGGTCGGTGGACGCCTCGGCGGCATCGCGGGTCAGTTCCGTGAAGGCTTCGGCCAGGCCGGCGCGCTGCACCTCCAGTTCGCGCAGGTAGGCGTCGTTCTGCAGCAGGCGCAGCACCACCACCTCGGCCTCCGCGGTGGCCAGGTGCAGGCGCCCGGCCTCCACGCGTGCCTCGGCCACCTCGGGCCAGCCGGCGACCAGCTCCGGGGGCAGCGTGCTGAGGCAGCGGATGCGCTTCATCGACACGCGGGCACGCAGTTCGTCCACCGTGCCTTCGTGGATCGCACGCCCGCGCGCCATCACGCAGACGCGGTCGGCCAGGGCCTCGGCCTCCTCCAGGTAGTGCGTGGTCAGCAGCACCGAGCAGCCCTCGTCGACCAGCCGGCGGATCGCCGCCCACAGCGCCTGGCGCGCCTCGATGTCCATGCCGACGGTCGGCTCGTCCAGGAACAGCAGGCGCGGGCGCCCGCAAAGGGCCAGCGCGAACTGCACGCGGCGCTGCTGGCCGCCGGAGAGCTTGCCGTAGGGCCGGTCCAGCAGGTCGGCGATCGCTGCCAGTTCGGCCGACTCCTGCAGCACGCGCGGCACCGGGTAGTAGCTGGCGGTCAACCGCAGCAGCTCGCGCACGCGCAGGGTCGCCGGCAGCGAGGCGTTCTGCAGCATCACGCCGATGCGCCGTCGCGCCTCGATGCGCTGGGGGTCCTGGCCGAACAGTTCGACCCGGCCCGCATCGGCGCGGTGCAGGCCGAGCAACAGCGCGATGGCGCTGGACTTGCCGGCGCCGTTGGGCCCCAGCAGCGCGAGCAGCTCGCCGTGGTGCAGGGTCAGGCCCAGGCCGTCGACGGCGGTCAGCCCGCCGTAGCGCTTGACGGCGCCGTGCAGGCGCGCAACCGGGATGGCGGACGTATCCATGGCAACCTCCTTGGTATGTCGCAAACGGTAGGCGCGCCAACGCCTTGCAACCACTGGTCGACGTCAGCCCGCGGGCGTGACAGCCGTCATGCGGGGTTACGGCGAAGGCGGGGGCACGCTATCCTTGAGCCCTCGTCCGGCCCGCAACGCGTTGTTTCACGGCGCAATGACGGGCTCCGCAACCGCATGCGCCTGCCGCGCGTGCCCGCATTCACCGCCAGCCGCGCCCGGGGCGCCGCCGGCATCGAGGAGGACTGCCATGGGTGTGATCGACCAGCTGCGCGAACTGCGCGAATTCGGCGGCAAGCCGCGTACCGTCGGCCTGGACGACGCCAGCATCGAGCGCATGGCCGCGCGCCACCCCGAGCTGGTGCAGGCGGTCGACGAGGCGGTGGCGCGCCACCGCGAACTGCGCGCGGAACTGGGCGATTTCCTCAAGCTGGACGAGGCCGAGCAGCTGGCCAAGGCCCAGGCAGGCTACGTCAACTTCTATCCGGACGATGCCATCAACCCGTACCTTCCCGCCGCCGCGCGCGGTCCGTGGATCGTCACCCTGAAGGGCGCGGTGCTGCACGACAACGGCGGCTACGGCATGCTCGGCTTCGGCCACAACCAGCCGGCGATCCTCGAGGCACTCGCCAGGCCGCAGGTGATGGCCAACGTGATGTCGCCCAGCGTCTCGCAGCTGCGCTTCACCCAGGCGATGGAGAAGGAGCTCGGCCATCGCCGCGGCGCCAATCCCTACCACCACTACCTGTGCCTGAACTCCGGCTCGGAGGCGGTCGGCCTCGCCTGCCGCATCGCCGACGTCAACGCCAAGCTGATGACCGATGCGGGCGGCCGCTATGCCAACCGCACGATCAAGCGCCTGTCCGTGCGCGGCGCCTTCCACGGCCGCACCGACCGGCCGGCGCTGTACTCGGATTCCACCCGCAAGACCTACCTGCAGCACCTGGCGAGCTATCGCCACGAGGACACCCTGCTCACGGTGGCGCCCTACGACGTGGCGCAGCTCGAAGCCGTGTTCGCCGAGGCCGACAAGCACGGCTGGTTCATCGAGGCGATGTTCCTGGAGCCGGTGATGGGCGAAGGCGACCCGGGCCGCGCGGTGACGCCTGCGTTCTACAAGGCCGCCCGCGAGCTGACCGAGGCGCACGGCACGCTGCTGCTGGTCGACTCGATCCAGGCCGGGCTGCGCGCGCACGGCGTGCTCTCGATCGTCGACTATCCGGGCTTCGAGAACCTGCCGCCGCCGGACATGGAGACCTTCTCCAAGGCGCTCAACGCAGGCCAGTACCCGCTCTCGGTGCTGGCGGTCGGCGACCGTGCCGCGGGCCTGTACCGCAAGGGCATCTACGGCAACACGATGACCACCAACCCGCGCGCGCTGGACGTGGCGCTGGCCACGCTGGCGCTGCTCACCGACGAGGTGCGCGCCAACATCCGCGCCCGCGGCGAAGAATTCGTCGCCAAGCTCGACAAGCTCAAGGACGAACTGGGCGGCCTGATCACCAAGGTGCAGGGCACCGGTCTGCTGTTCTCCTGCGAACTGGCGCCACAGTTCAAGTGCTACGGCGCCAACTCCACCGAGGAGTACATGCGCGAGCACGGCATCGGCGTGATCCACGGCGGCGCCAATTCGCTGCGCTTCACCCCGCACTTCAACATCACCAGCGACGAAGTGGACCTGGTGATCGACCACGTGCGCCAGGCGCTGCTCAAGGGGCCGCGCAAGCAGACCGCCGAGGCGGCCTGAGCGCCAGGCATCCGGGGCGCGTCGGCGACGGCGCGCCCTTTTTCGTGCCCGGCTCCCGCCCCACCATCGAGGATCGACCATGCCCGTGATCGAAGTCCGCCACCCGCTGATCCGCCACAAGCTGGGCCTGATGCGCCGCGCAGGCATCAGTACCAAGGAATTCCGCGAGCTCGCCTCGGAGGTCGCCGCGCTGCTGACCTACGAGGCGACCAAGGACCTGGAGACGCTGGAGGAGACCATCGAGGGTTGGGCGGGGCCGGTCCGCGTCGAGCGCATCAAGGGCAAGAAGATCACCATCGTGCCGATCCTGCGCGCCGGGCTGGGCATGCTGCCGGGGGTGCTCGACCTGATCCCTTCGGCCAAGGTCAGCGTGGTCGGCGTGCAGCGCGACGAGGCCACGCTCGCCCCGGTCGCCTACTACGAAAAGCTCAGCGGCAGCATGCACGAGCGCACCGCGTTGATCGTCGACCCCATGCTCGCCACCGCCGGCACGCTGGTCGCCGCCGTGGACATGCTCAAGGCGGCCGGCTGCCGGCGCATCAAGGGGCTGTTCCTGGTCGCCGCGCCCGAAGGCCTCGCGCGGGTCGAGGCGGCGCATCCGGACGTGGAGATCTACACGGCCTCGATCGACCAGCGGCTCAACGACAAGGGCTACATCCTGCCCGGACTGGGCGACGCGGGCGACAAGATCTTCGGCACCAGGCAATTGCCCGGTTGACCCCGGTCCGCACGGCTTTTTTTTAAGAGCGAGCTGCTCGCGAAGCTTCACTGGCACACGAACGCCAGAGCCAAAGCATCGCGAGCAAGCCCGCTCCTACACGGCCACCGCGCTCAGGGCCTGAAGCGGTCGGTGGCCCCGACCAGCTCGTGGGTGATGCCCGGCTCGAACGCCGAATGCCCGGCGTCCTGCACGATGCGCAGATCGGCCTCCGGCCAGGCACGATGCAGGTCCCAGGCGCTGCGCATGGGGCAGACCACGTCGTAGCGGCCCTGCACGATCACGGCAGGAATGTGGCGGATGCGGCCGACGTTGCGCAGCAGCTGGTCGTCGTGCTCGAAGAAGCCGCCGTGCACGAAGTAGTGGCATTCGATCCGCGCGAAGGCGAGCGCGAATTCGTCCTCGCCGCTGCTGGCGATGTAGGACGGGTCCTGGTACAGGAAGCTGGTGCCGGCCTCCCAGGTGGACCAGGCGCGCGCGGCGGCGAGCCGGGCCTGCGCATCGGTGCCGGTCAGGCGGCGATGGTAGGCGCTCATCAGGTCACCCCGTTCGGCTTCCGGAATCACCGACAGGTACGCCTCCCAGGCGTCCGGATAGAGCGCTTCGCAGCCTTTCTGGTAGAACCATTCCAGTTCCCAGCGGCGCAGCATGAAGATGCCGCGCAGTACCAGCTCGGCGACCCTGTCCGGGTGGGTCTGCGCGTAGGCGAGCGCGAGCGTCGATCCCCACGAGCCGCCGAAAACCTGCCAGCGCGCGATACCCAGGTGCTCGCGCAGCCGCTCGATGTCGGCGACCAGGTCCCAGGTGGTGTTGTCGGTGAGCTCGGCGTGCGGCGTGGACCGGCCGCAACCGCGCTGGTCGAACAGCACGATGCGGTAGGCGGCCGGGTCGAAGAAGCGCCGGCAGCGCGGGCTGGCCCCCGCGCCCGGCCCCCCGTGCAGGAACACCACCGGCTTGCCGTCGGGATTGCCGCTCTGTTCGTAGTAGATCGTGTGCAGCCCGGACACCGGCAGCATGCCGCTGTCGTAGGGCTCGATCTCCGGATACAGCGCGCGGCGCTCCTGGGACATGCCTCGGGTCTCCGTGGAGTGGGAAACGGCAGAGGCTAGCACGCCCGGCCCCGGACCGAAGCCGGGGGCCGGCTCAGTCGAAGAGCTTGCCCGGGTTGAGGATGCCGTGGGGGTCGAACACGCCGCGCACGCCGCGCATCAGGGCGATCTCCGCGGCGCTGCGCGTGCTGTCCAGGTAGGGCCGCTTGACCAGTCCGATGCCGTGTTCGGCGGAAATGCTGCCGCCGTGGCGCCGCAGCGTGTCCGCAAGCAGCCGCGTCACCCGCTCGCACTCGGCGAGGAAGGCGGCCTGCTCCATGTCCTCCGGCGGCAGCACGTTGATGTGCAGGTTGCCGTCGCCGACGTGGCCGAACCAGACCACCTCCATGCGCGGGTACTCGTGCGCCAGCAACGCCTGCATCTCGTGCAGGAACGCGGGCATCGCACTGATCCGCAGCGCGATGTCGTTCTTGTACGGCTGGCGCGGCGCCAGGCTCTCGGTGAGGCCCTCGCGCAGGCGCCAGAGCGCGGCGGCCTGCGCCTCGCTCTGCGCGATCACGCCGTCGGCGATCCAACCCTCGCGCACGCCGTCCTCGAAGACCAGCAGCGCCACCTGCTGGTCGCACTCCTCCGTCGCGTCGTACTCGGCCACCACATAGAACGGCTGGTCGGCATCCAGTGCGCGCTGTGCGCCGTGCGCCAGCACGTAGCGCAGCGCCACGTCGGTGAAGAACTCGAACGCCTGCAGCCTGAGCTGCGCACGGAACAGCCCGAACACCTTCATCAGCGCGTCCATGTGCGGCAAGGCCAGCAGCATGGTCTGCGCCGGCGGCGGCGGGTCGGTGAGCTCGAGCTGCGCCGACACCACCACGCCCAGGGTGCCCTCCGAGCCGACCATCAACTGGCGCAGGTCGTAGCCGCTGGAGTTCTTGACCAGCCCGCGATTGAGCTCCAGCAATTCGCCGTTGCCTGCGACCACGGTGAGCCCGGCGATCCATTCGCGCGTGGTGCCATAGCGAACCACCCGGATGCCGCCGGCATTGGTCGCCACGTTGCCGCCGATGGTGCAGGAACCGCGCGCGGCGAAGTCCACCGGATACAGCAGCCCGTGTCCGCGCGCCACCTCGTGCACCGCCTGCAGCGTGATGCCGGCTTCCACCTCGAGCAGGCGATCGGTCGGGTCGAAGCCGAGCACGCGGTTCATCCGTTCCAGGCTCAGCACCAGTTCGCCGCGGGCGGCCACGGCGCCGCCGGAGAGGCCGGTGCGACCGCCCGAAGGCACGATCGCCACGCCGCGCTCGTTCGCCCAGCGCACGGTCGCCTGTACCTCGGCGATGGTCGAAGGCAACGCCACGGCCAGTGGCGCGGGCCCCCAGCGGCGGGTCCAGTCGCGCCCGTAATGGATCAGGTCGGCGAGCTCGGTAAGCAGTCGCAGCCCGGCGACGCGGGCGGCGAGATCGGCGAGGCGGGGATCGGTCATGGACGCTCCGGAGGCGAACGCGCAGCCTGCCAGAGGCACGCCGCCGCGGTCCAGTGCTGCATTGCGGCAAAGCCGGCGGGACCTCTGGCATAGTAGCCGCTCGCCACCCGTGGACCGCCCATGAAGACCTCGTTTCCGAAGCAGGACATCCGTGTGCTGTTGCTGGAAGGCATCAGCCGCAGCGCGGTGGAGACCTTCCGCCAGGCCGGCTACAGCCAGGTCGAGCTGCACCCCAAGGCACTGCCGGAAGCGGAGCTCAAGGCGCGCCTGGCCGAGGCGCACATCGTCGGCATCCGCTCGCGCACGCAGCTCACGCCTGCGCTGCTGGAGCAGGCGCGGCGGCTGATCGCGGTGGGCTGCTTCTGCATCGGCACCAACCAGGTCGACCTGGCCGCCGCACGGCGGCTGGGCGTGCCGGTGTTCAACGCGCCCTATTCCAACACCCGCAGCGTGGCCGAGCTGGTGGTCGCCGAGGCGATCATGCTGCTGCGTGGCATTCCACAGAAGAACGTGCTGTGCCACCGCGGCGGCTGGACCAAGTCCGCCGAGGGCAGCTACGAGGCGCGCGGCAAGGTGCTGGGCATCGTCGGCTACGGGCACATCGGCACGCAGGTGGGCGTGCTGGCCGAAAGCCTGGGCATGCGCGTGCTGTTCCACGACATCGAGGCCAAGCTGGCGCTGGGCAACGCACGCGCCGCGGCGAGCCTGGACGACCTGCTCGAATGCGCCGACGTGGTCACCCTGCACGTGCCCGACACGCCCGCGACGCGGATGATGATCGGCGCCGAGCAGCTCGCCCGCATGCGCCAGGGCGCCCTGCTCATCAACGCCTCGCGCGGCACCGTGGTGGACATCGATGCCCTGGCCGCGGCGCTGTTGCGGGGCCACCTGGCCGGAGCCGCGGTGGACGTCTTCCCGATCGAACCCAAGGGCAACGACGACCGCTTCGCCTCGCCGCTGGTCGGGATGGACAACGTGATCCTCACGCCGCACATCGGCGGCAGCACGCTCGAGGCACAGGAGAACATCGGCATCGAGGTGGCCAGCAAGCTGGTGCGCTACAGCGACAACGGCTCGACGCTGTCGGCGGTGAACTTCCCGGAGGTCGCGCTGCCCGAGCATCCGCACAGCCGGCGCCTGCTGCACATCCATCGCAACGTGCCCGGCATGCTCTCGCGCATCAACGAGGTGTTCTCGGCGGGCAACGTGAACATCGACGCCCAGTTCCTGCAGACCGACGCCGAGGTCGGCTACGTGGTGATCGACGTGGCCGCCGACGTGGTGCAGGCGCAGGCGCTGAAGGACCGCATGGCGGCGATCCCGGGCACGCTGCGCACGCGCGTGCTGTACTGACCGTTCCTTCAAAAAAAAACGGCCGCCATGTCCTTGGCGGCCCAGCTCAGGGGAGATCGGGCACCGCGACGGCGTCGCGGTGCCTCCACTTCTTGTTATGCGGTGCTCAGAAGTCGTAGCGCACGCCGAACTGGACGTAGCGCGCCTTCTGGAAAGCGATCGGACGCTGGTACTCCCGGCTCTTGATCGGGCGACCCTGGGCGTCGACCGCGCCGGTCTCGCCCACCTCGATGATGCCGATCTCCTCCTGCTTGCCGAGCACGTTGTAGACGTTCACCGTGAAGGCGAGCGGCTGCGAGGCGCCGGCCCAGAGCGGGCGATACTCGGTGTTGAGGTTGAGCTGGTAGGTCCAGGGCAACCGGCCACGCGAGCCGCGCGGGCTCGGCTGGAAGTTGCACTCGAAGTACGAGGCGCCGTACTGGATGGCATCGACCGGATCCACGCCGATGCAGTTCTTCGGACGACCCGAGGCGACCGACACGTTCGCGCCGAACAGCCATTCGGGCGTGGCCTGGAAGTAGCCGTACGCCTTCAGCTGATGCGTGCGGTCGTTCGGCAGCGGACCGTTCGTGTACTGCATGATCTCCGGAGCGTCCCAGTCCTGCGTCACCGACGGATCGAGCTGGCCGATGTCGGACTTGAGCTGGCCTTCCGAATTGCCGTAGCTGCGCGAGAAGGTGTAGTCGACGCGGCCGTACCACTTGTCGTTGAACTGGTGCTCGAGGTACAGGTCGAGCGCGTAGTACTTGCGCTTGAGGTCGGGGAAGCCGACGCCTTCGGGCGTCACGAAGTCCTGCTTGGTGAGCTTGAACGGTACCAGCGTGCCCTGCCCGTCGACGTCGACGAGGAAGGTGTTGCTCTCGCCCGGATTGAACAGGTAGCAGCCGGGGATGCTGGCGTTGCTGATGTCGATGCCGTTGCGCTCGGCGTACTTCTCGAACGGACGCGAGTCGCAGAAGTCGTCGATCGAGCTGAGCAGCTTGCGATAGGTCAGCTTGGCACCCCAGGTCCAGTCGGTTCCCAGCGTCTTGTCGAAGCCGAGGATGTACTCGTCCTGGTAGTAGGCCTTGAGGTTCTTGGCGGCCACCGTCTGCGGATTCGGCGTGGTGCCGTCCTCGCCGTTGAGGTAGATGCGGCTGCCGAGCTGCTGCAGATTCAGCGGTTCGCCGTTGGGGCCCACGCCGTCGTACAGGTAGTACTCGCTGTAGTAGGTGGAGGCCGAGGCGCCACGGATCGCCACGTTGGAGGGGATCGCCAGGTGGTAGCGGCCCGCGTTGGCGTACATCTTGAACGAGGAGTCGCCGAAGACGTCCCAGGTCAGGCCCAGGCGCGGTGCCAGCTGGTGGCGCTGCGCGACGTAGGTCTGGCCGTCGCCGTTGAGGTTCTTGAACTGCTCGTTGCGCAGGCCGAGGTACAGCATCCAGCGGTCGTTCATCTGCCACCGGTCTTCGATGAACTGCGCTTCCTGCTCGGTGCGCACGGCGGCACCGGTCTGGAACAGGCGCTTCTCGACGAAGTACTGCGTGCCGGCCGGCGGCTGGATGTCGGGCCGGCCCGGCACGGTACCCGCGTTACGGTAGACCCAGCGGTAGCCACCCTCGTACTGGCGGCCGCTGTAGGACTCCAGGGTCTGGTTGTCCACGCCGGCGCGCAGGTCATGCGAGCCCAGCTGGTACTCGACGTCGAAACGCCAGCCGTGCGTCTTGTCCTTCGCGCCCGGGCCGAGCACGGTGCCGTTGACCATGCCGCAGCCGACGATCACGCTGGACGCATCCGAACGCGAGTCGGTGATCCAGGGGCAGTTGGAGGAGCCGGCATAACCGAGCCTGCGCTCGTGGTCGGTCTCGCTGCGGCCGTACAGCGCGTTGATGGTGAGCGAGTCGGTGAGGTAGCCGGTGTACTTGCCGATGTAGACGTCGCCGCCGGGGGCCGAACCGGGGCCCGCGTCGTAGTTCTTCAGCTTGTCGGTACCGAGGTAGTTGGTCGCCTGCAGCGTGCTGTAGTTGTACGCGTAGATGCTGCGGTCGATGTCGGTCTGGTCCGAGATGCCGGTGAACTCGACGATGTGGTTGTCGGTGATGTTCCAGTCGACCTTCGCCAGCCACTTGGTCGCCTTGGAGACTTCACCGGCGTCCTGCGGCGCCAGGATGGTGCCCACCGTGT
Source organism: Fulvimonas yonginensis (assembly GCF_037137055.1). NCBI lineage: Bacteria > Pseudomonadati > Pseudomonadota > Gammaproteobacteria > Lysobacterales > Rhodanobacteraceae > Fulvimonas > Fulvimonas yonginensis. Next base: position 24,626 of record NZ_JBBBNY010000007.1, on the reverse strand, counting down.
GGCCGGTGGTGCGGGTGAAATCACCGGCACCATAGAAGAACAGCTTGTCCTTGATCAGCGCACCGCTGAGGTAGCCGGTGTACTGCATCGCGGAGGTCTTGTTGCTGCCGCGATACTGGTAGAGCTGGCCGTTGGTGCGGTAGACGCTGCGCGGCGACTGGGCGAAGTACTGCGGCGTCACGTACATGCCGACGCCTGCCTTCCACTCGTTGCCGCCGCGCTTGGTCACGATGTTGACCACGCCGCCGGTGGAGCGGCCGTATTCCGCGCCGTAGCCGCCGAAGAAGATCTGCTGCTGGTCGATGGCGTCGAACGGCAGGCTGGTGAAACCCAGACCGGTAAGCGCGTTGGTGACCGCGTAGCCGTTGATGTAGTACTGGTTCTCCGAAGCCGAGGCGCCGCCGAACGAGGCCACGTTGCCGTAGCGGCTGTCACCGGCGATGACGCCCGGCGCCAGCAGCGCAGCGGCGGTGACGTCGCGTGCCACCGGCAGCTTCTGCAGCTGCTCGGCGGTGAGCACCGTGCGCGAGTCGACCGACGAGACGTCGATCGCCGGCAGCGAGTTGCCGGTCACGGTGATGCCTTCCAGGGTCTTGGCGGCCGCGGCGCCCTCCTCGAACGACACGTCCACGCCGCCGCCCAGCGTGACCTGCACGTTGTCACGGCTTTCCACCGTCTGGCCGTCACGCTCGATGGTCACGCGGTAGCGCCCGACGGGCAGCGACGCCGCGCGGTAGCGGCCCTGGCTGTCCACGCCGATTTCACGGGTCAGGCCCGTGTCCAGGTTCTGGATGCGCACGGTCGCGCCTTCAGGCTGGGCGAGGTGGCCGAAGATGACGCCGGAGGCGTTGGACTGGGCGAATGCGGCGCTGCTGCCCATGGTCAAGGCCAAGGCGAGCGCCAGCCTGGTCAATCTGGGCCGGCGCGATGGATCGGAAAGGCGGTGATGCATGGGTTCTCCCCGTGAAAAAGTGATCGGACGGCAACGTGCCGTTGCCTTGCGCCGAGCCTTTCTCGAAAGTGACGCTTCGTCCGGTCTGGTGCCTGTCGACACCCCTGCCCACCAGCCAGAAGCTCCACGCCCCTTTCACCCGGCCTATCCAAGCTCCCATGTTTCGTAATTTCTTGCAACAAGATCTTACGAATCGTGCGCACCGGTTCCTCTTCCCTCGACGGGGCAAGGAAAGCTGCTCGGACATGTGGTTATGCCCGGACACGGGCAGGTGACGCCCCGTGCGCGGAGGCCAGCGACGGCGCGTCGGAACGCGCCCGGGAGAAGGGTGGAATGGTCGGGGCGGCCGGATTCGAACCGACGACCCTCTGCCCCCCAGGCAGATGCGCTACCAGGCTGCGCTACGCCCCGACTTGGACTCGGCTTGAGCGACCGTGCGATCGCAGGGATGGCGCCTTGGGAGGCGGCGCCTCAAGCAGAAGAGAAACTATAGCAGAAGCTTCGCGGTTTTCAGCGACGCAGGAGCGCGAGGATTTCCTCCAGTTCCATGCGCACCTGGCGCACGATCTGGTGGGAGATGCTCGATTCCATGCGCGCCTGCGGGCCTTCCAGCCGCGCGCGGGCACCGGTGATGGTGAAGCCCTCGTCGTACAGCAGGCCGCGGATCTGGCGGATCATCAGCACGTCGTGGCGCTGGTAGTAGCGGCGGTTGCCACGGCGCTTGACCGGGTTGAGCGCGGGAAATTCCTGCTCCCAGTAGCGCAGCACGTGCGGCTTGACCCCGCACAGCTCGCTCACCTCACCGATGGTGAAGTAGCGCTTGGCCGGGATCGGGGGCAGTTCGGTGTTATTCCCTTGGTCCAGCATAGCTCTCGACTCGCACCTTGAGTTTCTGCCCCGGACGGAACGTCACCACGCGGCGGGCAGAGATCGGAATCTCCTCGCCCGTCTTGGGGTTGCGGCCGGGTCGCTGGTTCTTCTGACGCAGGTCGAAGTTGCCGAAGCCCGACAGCTTCACCTGCTCGCCCCTTTCCAACGCTTCGCGGACGACCTCGAAATAGGCGTCCACGAATTCCTTCGCCTCACGCTTGTTGAGGCCTACCTCGAGGAAAAGGCGCTCGGCCATCTCCGCCTTGGTCAGCGCCATCTCAACCTCGCAACTTTGCCTTGCATGTCGTTTCCAACGCGGCCACCGCATCACGCACGCAGCGGTCCGCGTCGTCGTCGGTAAGCGTGCGTGAAGCGTCCTGCAAAATCAAGCCCATAGCGAGACTCTTTCGGCCGGTCTCGACCCCCTTGCCGCTGTAGCGGTCGAACAGCTTGACTTCCTTCAGCACGCTGCCGAGGCTGCCTCGAACCGCCTGTTCGATCTGTGACCAGCGCACCTCTTCGGGCACCTCGACGGCGATGTCGCGGCGCACCGAGGGGAAGCGCGGCACCGGCCGCGCTCGCGGCAGGCGGCGCTCCAGCAGCGGGGCCAGGGCCACCTCCAGGACGTGCACGTCCGGACCGAGATCCAGCGCCTTGGCCAGCTGCGGGTGCAGCGCACCGAGGTAACCCACCGTCTCACCATCGCACGCGACGCGGGCGCCGCGACCGGGATGCAGCCAGGCCGGCAGGCCATCGGCGTGCAGCGACCAGCGGTCCGCCTTGCCGCCCCAGGCCAGCAGCGCGTCCAGCTCGCCCTTGAGATCGAAGAAGTCGAGGGCGCGGGCCGGTTCGGCCCACTGCTCGGCATGCGCGCTGCCGCAGGCGGCGATGGCCAGGCTGGGCGTCTCGGCCGGCGGATCGCCGGCCGCGAACACCCGGGCGACCTCGAACAGCCGCACCCGCTCCTGCTGGCGAGCGCGGTTGTGGCGCAGCGCCTCGACCAGGCCCGGCAACAGCGAAGGGCGCATTACGGCCAGGTCGGCCGACAGCGGATTGGCCAGCGGCACCAGATCGTGCGCGTAACCCCAGTGTGCGAGCAGCTCGGCGCTGACGAAGGAGAGGTTCACCGCCTCGTAGAAATCACGCGCGGCGAGCTGCTCGCGCAGCGCCAGTTCGCCGATGCGCGCCTCGGGCTCGGGCGACAGTGCCAAAGCGCCGGCGGGCGTGTGGGTGGGGATACGGTCGTAGCCGTAAACGCGCGCGACCTCCTCGATCAGGTCCTCCTCGCGCTCGATGTCGAAGCGGCTGGTCGGCGCGGTGACCTGCCAGCCTTCTGCCGTTGCCTGCACGGCCATGCCCAGCGCGGTGAAGATGCGGGCGACTTCCGCGTCCGGCACGCCGAGGCCCAGCACGCGCGCCAGGCGCGCGCGACGCAGGGCGACCGTGGCGGGCCGGGGCAGGTCGGCCGGGTTCTCGGCAGCCAGCACGGGACCGGCCCGGCCACCGGCGATGGCCAGCAGCAGCTCGGTGGCCCGCTCCAGCGCGCGGCGCGGCAGCTCCGGGTCGACCCCGCGCTCGAAGCGGTGAGAGGCGTCGGTGTGCAGGCCCAGCTTGCGCGCGCGGCCCATGATCGCCGCTGGTGCGAAGTGCGCGGACTCGAGGAACACGTTGCGGGTGGCGTCGGTCACGCGCGAATCGTGGCCGCCCATGACGCCGGCCACGGCCAGGCCCTTCCGGTCGTCGGCGATCAGCAGGAAGCCCTCGTCCAGCGCCGCCTCGCTGCCGTCGAGCAGCTTCAGCGTCTCGCCGGCGCGTGCGTGGCGCACCACGACGTCGCCCTCGAGGCGGTCGTTGTCGAAGGCGTGCAACGGCTGGCCGAGCTCCAGCATCACGTAGTTGGTCACGTCGACCACCGCGCTGATCGGGCGCAGGCCGGACCGCCGCAGCCGCTCGGCCAGCCACAGCGGCGTGCGCGCGGCGGCATCGATGCCCTCGATCACGCGGCCCAGGTAGCGCGGCGCGTCCTTGCCGGCCTCCAGGCGGATGCCGCGGCGGGCGTCGGACGTCACCGGCGCGGGCGCCTGCGCGGACACCCGCACGCGGCTGCCGAACAGCGCGGCCACGTCGTGTGCCAGGCCGAGCAAGCCCAGGCAGTCCGGACGGTTGGGAGTGAGCTTGAGTTCGATGCTGGCGTCGGGCAGGCCGAGGAACTCGGCCAGCGGCTGGCCGACCGGCGCGTCCGTCGGGAGCTCCATCAGACCCGAGGTGTCGGCGTCGATGCCCAGCTCCTTGGCCGAACACAGCATGCCGGCCGATTCCACGCCACGCAGCCTGGCGTCCTTGATCGTGATGCCGCCCGGCAACACGGCGCCGACCGTCGCCAGCGGTGCCTTCAGCCCCACGCGCGCGTTGGGCGCGCCGCAGACGATCTGCAGCGGCTCGCCCTGCCCCGCGGCGACCCTGCAGACCTTCAGCCGGTCGGCTTCCGGGTGTTTCTCGGCGGCGAGGATCTCGCCCACCACCACGCCGGCCAGTCCTTCGCCCAGCACGGTGAAGTCTTCCACCTCCAACCCCGCCATGGTCAGCGTATGGGCGAGGCGCTCGCGGTCGGCCTCGATCTCGACCAGCTCGCGCAGCCAGTTCTCGGAAAATTTCATCGTTCAGGATCCCTTGCCGGCTTACGCGAACTGCTTGAGGAAGCGCAGGTCGTTCTCGAAGAACGCGCGCAGGTCGGAGACGCCGTAACGCAGCATGGCGAAGCGCTCCACACCCAGGCCGAAGGCGAAACCGGTGTAGCGCTCCGGATCGATGCCGCAGTTGGCCAGCACGCTGGGGTGCACCATGCCGCAGCCGAGCACTTCCAGCCAGCGAGGGGAGCCGTCCTCCGCGTCCCAGCGGATGTCCACCTCGGCCGAGGGCTCGGTGAAGGGGAAATAGCTGGGGCGGAAGCGCATCTCGAAGTCGCGCTCGAAGAACGCGCGCACGAACTCGGCCAGCGTGCCCTTCAGGTCGGCGAAGCTGGAGGTCTCGTCGACCAGCAGGCCCTCGATCTGGTGGAACATCGGCGAGTGCGTCTGATCCGAGTCGCTGCGGTAGACCTTGCCCGGCGCGATGATGCGGATCGGCGGCTGGCGGCCCTGCATGGCGCGGACCTGCACCGGCGAGGTGTGCGTGCGCAGCAGGCGCCCGTCGCCGAAGTAGAAGGTGTCGTGCATGGCGCGCGCCGGATGGTGCGGCGGGAAGTTCAGCGCCTCGAAGTTGTGCCAGTCGTCCTCGATCTCCGGGCCTTCGGCGCGCTGGTAGCCCAGGCGCGCGAAGATCGCCGCGATGCGCTCGAGCGCGCGGGTGATCGGATGGATGCCCCCACGGACGCCGTCGCGCCCCGGCAACGTGATGTCCAGCTTCTCGGAGGCCAGGCGACGATCGAGTTCGGCCTGCTCCAGCGCCTGCTTGCGGGCAGCAAGCGCGTCGGCCAGGCGGTCCTTCACACGGTTGACCTCGGCGCCGCGAGCCTTGCGCTCCTCCGGCGCGAGCGTGCCGAGCGACTTCAACGCGGCGGTGACGATGCCGCTCTTGCCGAGCAGGCCGACGCGCAGTGCTTCGAGCGCATCGAGCGAGGCGGCCTTTTCGATGTCGGCCAGCGCCTGGGTTGCGCGGCTATCCAGATCGTCCATCGGTGCGAATTCCGCTTGGTTTGGCTTTCGAGCTCCCTGTCCCCTCCGGGGATGAGGATGGGGCCAGGGGCCGCTCTTGCTTCGATGGATCCAGGGCATGCCCTGGCCCTTGACCTCGATCCTCTCCCCCTTCCTTGATCAAGGACGGGGAGAGGAGGCAAAAGCGAGAAGCGACGTTATCAAACAAAAACGGGGAGAAGGCGTCGGCCTTCTCCCCGCGAACGTTCCGCTCTTCCTTTCGGAGTGCGGCCACGCAGGGCCGCCTCCTGATCTTCAGGATGAGCGCACAAATTACGCCGCCAGACTGGCCTTCGCCTTTTCCGCGATCGCGCCGAACGCCTTGATGTCGTGCACCGCGATGTCCGCCAGCACCTTGCGGTCGATCGTGATGCCGGCCTTGTTCAGGCCGTTGATCAGGCGGCTGTAGGACAGGCCGAACTGACGGGCCGCTGCGTTGATACGCACGATCCACAGCGCGCGGAACTGGCGCTTGCGCTGCTTGCGGCCGATGTAGGCGTACTGGCCGGCCTTGATGACGGCCTGGTTCGCTACGCGGAAGACCTTGCGACGGGCGTTGTAGTAGCCCTTCGCGCGGCCGATGATCTTCTTGTGACGACGACGGGCGGTGACGCCACGCTTGACACGAGCCATGGTGTTCTCCTCGCCTTAGACGTACGGCAGCATGCGCGCCACACCCTTGGTGTCGCACGCCTTGACGTGATTGGTGGCGCGCAGGTTGCGCTTACGCTTGGTCGACTTCTTGGTCAGGATGTGCGACTTGAAGGCGTGACCGGCCTTGAACTTGCCCGACGCGGTCTTGCGGAACCGCTTGGCGGCCGCGCGGTTGGTCTTGATCTTGGGCATGGGAATGCTCCATGAGTGGGCTGGGTGCCCGGTTTCTGACTGATTCGGCGGTGGCCGGGGGGCCACGCTTTCCATCCTGCCGACATCGGTTCACGACCCGTCCATGTGGGTCGAACCGGCGATTATACGGGCGCTTCACGGCCAGCGCCAGCACCGTGCACGCGACCGGGATCCCGGGAAGGCCTCCCGACGAGGTAGGAGCCCGCTCCGCGGGCCAAGCGAAACGGCGGCCCCGAGGCCGCCGTTCGATTCACTTCTTCTTCGGTCCGATCATCATGACCATCTGGCGCCCTTCCAGTCGGGGGAAGGATTCCACCTGACCGTTCTCGCCGACGTCCTCCTGGATCTTCCGGGCCAGGTTCTGGCCCAGGTCCTGGTGGGACATCTCGCGACCGCGGAAGCGGATGGTGACCTTGACCTTGTCGCCCTCTTCCAGGAAGCGGAGCATGTTGCGCAGCTTGATCTGGTAGTCGCCCACGTCCGTGACCGGACGGAACTTCACTTCCTTGATCTCGACCTGCTTCTGCTTCTTCTTGGCGGCCTGGGCCTTCTTCTGGGCTTCGAACTTGAACTTGCCGTAGTCCATGATGCGGCAGACCGGCGGGTCGCCGTTGGGCTGGATCTCGACCAGGTCGAGCCCGAATTCCTCGGCCGTGCGCAAGGCCTCGTCGCGCGAAAGAATGCCCAGCTGCTCCGAATCCGGCCCGATCACGCGCACGCGCGGGACGCGGATTTCATGGTTGCGGCGGTTGCCCTTGTTGTCGGTGGTAGCGATACCACTATCCTCCAGAAGAAGTAACGGAATTAGACCCGGCGGACGATCAACGTCGCGTCTCGGTCTCTAGGCGCTCGATGAAGGCGGCCAGCGGCATGCTGCCCAGATCCTCACCGGAACGCGTACGCACGGAAACGGCCCCCGCTTCCTTCTCGCGGTCACCGACCACGAGGAGATAAGGGACCTTCTGCAACGTATGCTCGCGGATTTTATAGCCGACCTTTTCGTTGCGCAAATCGGCCTGGACGCGGAAGCCTTTGTCCACAAGGGCTTGCGTCACCTCGCGGACATAACCGGCCTGGGCGTCGGTAATCGAGAACACGGCCCCCTGCACCGGCGCCAGCCAGGCCGGCAGGTTGCCGGCGTGGTGCTCGATCAGGATGCCGATGAAACGCTCCATCGAGCCCACGATGGCGCGGTGCAGCATGACCGGGTGGCGCTTCTGCGAGTGCTCGTCCACGTACTCGGCGCCCAGGCGCTCGGGCATCATGAAGTCCACCTGCATGGTGCCGACCTGCCAGGCGCGACCGATCGAGTCCTTCATGTGGTACTCGATCTTGGGGCCGTAGAAGGCGCCCTCGCCGGGCAGCTCCTCCCACTGCACGCCGGCGGACGAGAGCGCCTTGCGCAGCGCCTCCTCGGCACGGTCCCACACCTCGTCCGAGCCGATGCGCTTGTCCGGGCGCAGGGCGATCTTCAGCGCGATGTCCTGGAAGCCGAAGTCCGCGTAGACCTGCATCGCCTGCTGATGGAACGCGGTCACCTCCGGCTCGATCTGCTCCGGCGTGCAGAAGATGTGGCCATCGTCCTGGGTGAAGGCGCGCACGCGCATGATCCCGTGCAGTGCGCCCGACGGTTCGTTGCGGTGGCAGCCACCGAACTCGCCATAGCGCACGGGCAGCTCGCGGTAGCTGTGCAGGCCGGTGTTGAAGATCTGCACGTGGCCCGGGCAATTCATCGGCTTGAGCGCATAGGTGCGCTTCTCCGACTCGGTGAAGAACATGTTCTCGGCGTAGTTGTCCCAGTGGCCGGACTTCTTCCACAGCGACACGTCCAGCACCTGCGGGCAGCGCACCTCCTGGTAGCCGCTCCGGCGGTAGACGCGGCGCATGTACTGCTCCACCTGCTGCCAGATCGCCCAGCCGTTGGGGTGCCAGAACACCATGCCGGGGCTTTCCTCCTGCTGGTGGAACAGGTCCAGCGCCTTGCCGATCTTGCGGTGGTCGCGCTTCTCGGCCTCCTCCAGCTGGTGCAGGTAGGCCTTGAGATCCTTGTCGTTGAGCCAGGCGGTACCGTAGATGCGGGTCAGCATGGCGTTGTTGGCGTCGCCGCGCCAATAGGCGCCGGCCACCTTCATCAGCTTGAAGGCGCGCAGCCTGGAGGTGTTGGGCACGTGCGGGCCGCGGCATAGGTCGGTGAACTCGCCCTGGGTATAGAGCGAGAGCTCCTCGTTGGCCGGAATCGACTCGATGATCTCGGCCTTGTAGATCTCGCCCAGGTCGCGGAAGAACTTCACCGCCTCGTCGCGCGACTTCACCGAGCGGGTGACCGGCAGCGCCTCCTTGACGATCTTCTCCATCTCCGCCTCGATCCTGCCCAGGTCCTCGGGCGTGAAAGGCCGCTCGTAGGCGAAGTCGTAGTAGAAGCCGTTGTCGATCACCGGGCCGATCGTCACCTGGGCGCCCGGATACAGCCGCTGCACGGCCTGCGCCAGCAGGTGCGCGGTGGAATGGCGCAGGATCTCCAGCGCCTCGGGGCTCTTCTCGGTGACGATCTCCACGCGGGCGTCATGGTCGATCGGGAAGCTGGCGTCGACCAGCTTGCCGTCGACCTTGCCGGCGAGCGTCGCCTTGGCCAGGCCGGCGCCGATGGAGGCAGCCACGTCCTGCACGGTCACGGGATGGTCGAACGGCTTCTTGCTGCCGTCCGGGAGCGTCACTTCGATCATGGAAACCCCAGAAATCAAAAAAGGGCGAAACGCCCTTTCGTGTACGGAACAAAGGCGTCGGGAGATCAGCGATGGAAAACGGTAGTCGCCATGTCGCACGCTCGACCGGCGCTTACGCGCGGGCCACCTCGCATCCGGGCAGAGCCGCTAGTCTAGCCGAAGAATCCGGCGCGTGAACGCTCTACGCCCGGCGCTCACGGTCGCGCCCGCTAGAATCACCCATCCTCTCCAGGAACCGTAACGGATGCGCATCCTCGTCACCGGCACCGCCGGCTTCATCGGCTCCGCGCTCGCCCAGCGCCTGCTGGCGCGTGGCGACGAAATCCTCGGCATCGACAACCACAACGACTACTACGATCCGGCACTGAAGGAAGCGCGCCTGGCGCAGTTCGCCGGCCACCCGGCCTACACCCACCTGCGCGCGGACCTGGCCGATGCCGACGCGGTCGACCGCGCATTCGCCCAGTTCCAGCCACAGCGCGTGGTGAACCTGGCCGCGCAGGCCGGCGTGCGCTACTCGCTGAAGAACCCGCGCGCCTACGTGCGCAGCAACCTGGACGGCTTCCTCAACATCCTGGAAGGCTGCCGCCACGGCCGGGTCGAGCACCTGGTCTACGCCTCCTCCAGTTCCGTCTACGGCGCAAATCGCAAGCTGCCGTTCGCGGTGGAGGACGCGGTCGACCATCCGGTCAGCCTGTACGCCGCCAGCAAGAAGGCCAACGAGCTGATGGCGCACGCCTACAGCCATCTCTACGGCCTGCCCACCACCGGCCTGCGCTTCTTCACCGTGTACGGCCCCTGGGGCCGGCCGGACATGTCGCCGATGCTGTTCGCCGAGCGCATCAGCCGCGGCGAGCCGATCGACGTGTTCAACCACGGCCACCACAGCCGCGACTTCACCTACATCGACGACATCGTCGAGGGCGTGATCCGCACCCTGGACCACCCCGCGCAGCCCGACCCGGCCTACGACGCCGAGCAGCCGAACCCCGGCACCTCCAGCGCACCCTACCGCGTCTACAACATCGGCAACGACCAGCCGGTGCAACTGCTGCGCTTCATCGAACTGCTGGAGCAGAACCTCGGCCGCACGGTGCAGAAGCGTCTGCTGCCGATGCAGCCCGGCGATGTGCCGGACACCTGGGCCGACGTGTCCGCGCTGCGCCGTGACGTCGGCTACGCACCGGATACGTCGATCGAGGACGGCGTCGCCCGCTTCGTGCGGTGGTATCGGGAATACCGTTCGCTGGACTGACCCGCTTCGGCGAGTTGCAACCGGGAAGCGGCCGGGCGTCTCTCTGGTGCCCGCGACCACCCTTCCGGAGCCACTCATGATCCTCGCCCTTGCGCGACGTCCGCCCAGGCACGCCCTGCTCGCACGCGGCCTGTCCCTGCTCCTTGCGACCGTGCCGCTGGCCGTCCACGCCGGCGAGCGTTGCGAAGTCGGCGTCTACCGCCTGGCCGACGGCCAGGTGGTAGACATCGCGCCGTCCGACGGCGACACGATGCGTTGGCGTGAACTGGATGGCCGCACCGGTGCACTTCGCCAGGTCACGCCGGGCTATTGGCAGAGCAGCTACGGCTGGACCGGCCGGCCCGACGGCCTCGTGGTGACGTTCGATAGCTGCCCCTCGGCAAGCCTTCGCTTCGCCGGTCAGCACGGGCGGCGCATTCCGCTGCGGATCGCCGAGACGACGTTCGTTTCGCACGGCACACGCCTGGCCGGCCGGTTGCTACTGCCGCCCGGCCACGCGCGTGTCCCGGTAGTCGTGCTGGTGCACGGCGCCGAGCACGACTCGGCACGCCGCATCTACGCCCTGCAACGCCTGTTGCCGGCCCAGGGCGTGGGGGCGTTCGTCTACGACAAGCGCGGCACCGGCGACTCGGGCGGCCGCTACACGCAGGACTTCGGGCTGTTGGCCGACGACGCCATCGCCGCGATGCACGAAGCCCGCCGCCTGGCGGGCGACCGGCTGGGCCGCATCGGCTACCAGGGCGGCAGCCAGGGTGGCTGGGTGGTCCCGATCGCCGCCCGCCGCGAGCCGGTCGATTTCGCGATCGTCAGCTTCGGCCTCGCCGTCTCGGTGATCGACGAGGACCAGGAGGAAATCGCCCTGGAGATGCGCCTCAAAGGCTACGGCCCGGAAGTCGTCGCCCAGGCCCAGGCCATCGGCGCGGCGGCCGAGCGGGTGATCGCCAGTGGCTTTACCGAGGGTTTCGACGCGTTCGACGCGATCCGCGCCCGGTATCGCCACGCCCCCTGGTACCAGGACGTGCACGGCAACTACACCTGGATGCTTCTGCCGCTGAGCCGCGAGGCGCTGCGGGCCAAGGCGCCCGACTTTCGCTGGAACACGCCGTTCCACTACGACCCGATGCCGACCTTGGCCGCGGTGACGGTGCCGCAGCTGTGGGTGCTCGGCGGACAGGACCTCGAGGCGCCGAGCGCCGAAACATCGCGCCGGCTGAAAGGATTGATCGCCCGTGGCCGCCCGATCACCCTGGCGCTCTATCCCCGCGCCCAGCACGGCATGCTCGAATTCGAGACGGGCAGGAACGGCGAGCGCGTGTCCACCCGCTATCCGGGCGGCTACTTCCGCATGCTCGCCGATTTCGCCAAGACCGGACGGCTTCCGGGCACCTACGGCACGGCGCGGATCAGCCGGCCGGCAAAGTAGGCCTCTGCCCCGACAACCCGTTGCGCGGCGATACCGGTTTCGCCCGCTACCCGCTGCGCCTCCCGGGCTCGCCCCGCTCGTGCGGGCGCGGCGTGACGTCCGCGGCGGTTGCCTTCGCGCCGAACGGAGCGCGGCCCGCGGGACGCTGCTCCTGCGGGTCACGGCGCACGCCATCCACCGCTTCCCGCTGGCCATGCGCAGCGGACCGCCAGCCCGTCCGCGCGGCGGCGTCCCGGCTCCAGAGCGCGTGCTGGCTGCGCAGCGCGTGGGCCCGGGGCCATTGCAGCCAGGCCCCTGCCATCGCCAACCCGCCGAAGGTCAGTGGCCCGCCGGGCCAGGCGTGGCTGGGGAAGACGTACATGACGCAGCCCGAACCCGCCAACAGCAGGAGCGGCAGCCAGGGGCGACCTGCACGCCGCAATGACACTGCGGCGGCGACCGCCCCGACCGACAGGGCGACACGGCCGACGAAGGCCAGCAACGGCCGGTTGGTTCCACCCAGGATCGGATGCGTCCATATCGCATGGATCGGCGCCAGCCATGCACCCGGCCTGCCCGAGGCGTGGGCCGACTCGACCAGGCTGCCGACCACCAGCCCCGCGGCGGTGTCGAACACCACGAAACACAAGGCGAATACGAACAAGGCCACCCGGCACACCCGCGCCGGAAAATCATCCCGCGCACGCACCAGCCGCGCGATCGCGAACGCGGACAAGGCGAACAGGGGTACCTGCAGGTAATGGACGACAAGCCAGAGCCGGACGTTCAAGGCCAGCAGATTGCCTGCGTGGGGATGGAAGATCTCCGTAACGGCCAAGGCGGCGGGCGCGGCGGCGACGGGGATGACACCCGGCGCCCGTGGACCATGGCTGCTTGGTGACCCTTCGAATGCAACGGGGTGAGAGAAGAAGTTCATGTGTCGACCCGTGGAAAGGTGGGGCAACCCGCAAGGGCCACTCCAACATGCGGCGTCATAGCCGCGGGTCGGCTTCGCCATCCGTCCGGGCCGTGCTCCTTTGTCGTGTTCGGGACATCCGCGTTTCGCTCGGGGCCACTGCCGGGTATCGCATCGCAGGCATGGCACTGGAAAATGGATGACACGAAGCCGTCTTTCGGGGACGTCGTGGCCACGCCCCGCGCTCCGGTGACGCGGAGATGCTTTTCGCCATCGCGCGAAAAGGTTTGCCGATTGCGTTTTCCGCCCCCTGCCATGCCGCAAACGCTGGCACTGCCACAACGCGCCAAAAACGCTCGCGGTATGCCGGGCCTTACGTGGATTGAACGGGATGAAAACCGGGTGCAGCGCGACCCCGCGGCACCGCGGCGAAGTAGAACGCCCTGTACGTCGATATCCGGTCGATGAAAGTCATGGACGCGAGCGCTAAGCGTCCTCTTCGCCGATTATGTCGGGGATGTTCCCGGGCTTATCCCGGCCGCTCGAGCAACGTTTTGTCGCCGCGCCCTCGATCGATTTAGAACGGTTTGGCGAGCACGAGAAAGATGACGCCGAGCAGCAACAGTACCGGCAGCTCGTTGAGCCATCGCAGCGCCTTGGCCGATGGCAATGCGCGCCCCTCCTCGTGCCCCTTCAGCATTCGCCCCACGCCAATGAAGTACGCCAGCAGGACCGCCACCAGCCCGAGCTTGGCGTCGATCCAGTGCATGCCGGCCACCACGTTCGGCAACGCGTTCGGGAACAGTCGCCACCCCTGCCACAGCGCGAGGCCGAACACGAAGGCGAGGCCGAACATGTTGTGCCCGAACCGGTACAGACGCCGCCCCATCAGCAGCAGCCGCGCGCGCACCGCGGCGTCGCCGCCGGCCTCGGCGAGGTTCACGAGAATGCGCGGCAGATAGAACACCGTCGCCATCCAGGCCATGACGAACAGAAGGTGGAAGGTCTTGATCCAGAGGTAGGTCATGGTCGGCTCGGCGGCAAAGCACCATTGTCACCCAGCGCACGGCCTGCCGCCCGCCCGGTGCCAAACCGGCGGCCGCCAGTGCGAGCGGCCTGAACCTGAACGAATGCAAAACGATCACGCACGATGCGGGAAAATCGCGCCAGGGTACGGACCACTCCATCGGACAAACACAGCGCCTCTTGCCGCCTGCGCGCTGCGTCGTCCGTTGCCTGCGGGATGCGCCCGGTGCCGCCGCACCGGAGGCCGAAACGACTGCGGAGCGACACCGGCCAGGGACGGCCCACTCTTCCGCGGCATGCGGCCTTCACCCGACGAGACGATGCGCTCAACCGCCCGGGCGGCGCGTGAAATAGGCCCGCGGCGCCATGCCGGTCGCGCGGCGGAACATGGTGCTGAAATTCGTTGCCGCGCCGAAGCCCAATTCGTGGGCCACCGTCGTCACCGAGCGCCCCTGGGCCAGCCGCTCCATCGCCGCATGCAGCCGGACCTGGCGCCTGTATTCGCGGAACGGCATGCCCACCTCGCGCTGGAACGCACGGGCAAGCGTGCGCGTCGAGGTCGCCAGTTCCCTCGCCCAGTCCTGCAGCGTACGCGCGTCGCCGGGATCGGCCCCGAGCGCGTCGGCAATGCGCCGCAAGCGGCCTTCCCGGATCGGTGGCAGCGACAGCGGGGGGTGGCCTGCCAGCCGCAACTGGCCGGCGAGCGTGGCGCCGATACGCGGCAGCGGAGTGAGGTCATCGGGACCGGCTCGCTCGCCGGACAGGGCCAGGATCATTTCGCGCATCAAGGGCGAAACCGCCACCACGCCACCCCGGGCCGGGCCGGTTGGCCCCTATCGACGGCGGGACACCGGCGAAAGGATGTGTGCCGATCCGGTAACAGGAGCTTAGCCCCCATGCACCCCTCCATCGACCATCCCGTGCCTGCCGCCAAAGGCATTCGCTGGCCGCGCCTCTACGACCTGCTCGTGTTCGGCATGACCGGCGGCCGCGAGCGACGCTTCCGCCGGGACGTGCTCAGGCTGTCCGGAATCGCTTCCGCACAGCGCGTGCTGGACGTGGGTTGCGGCACCGGCACGCAGGCGGTGGCCATCGCGCGCCAGGTCGGGCCGGACGGCTCGGTCACCGCCGTGGACGTGGCTCCCGAGATGCTCGCGGTCGCACGGCGCAAGGCGGCCAGGGCGCGGGTGCCGATCGAGTTCCGCCTGGCGGAAGCGACCGCACTGCCGTTCCCCGACCGCTCGTTCGACCGCGTGCTGATGTGCATGGCGATGCACATGCTGCCCGAGGCCGAATGGTTCCCCTGCGTCCGCGAACTCGCGCGCGTGCTGGCTCCTGCCGGCCGGCGGGTGCTGATCGACTACGCCGGTCCCCTTGCCGAGCGCGCCAGCCTGATGGCCCGGCACGGGCCGCACGGCCGCTTCGATCTCCGCCGCCTGCGCGAGCCGGTCGAGGCCGCAGGGCTGCGGGCGGTCAGCATCCGGCCGATGGAACGGCTGGACATGCACGTGCTGCAGGGCACCCGGCCGGCCCGCTGATTCGCTACGTCGACGGGGCCGCTTTGCCCGTCTCCTGACCGGCCCGACCCTCTGTAGCAGCACTTGATCGCGCCCCTGCGGCGGACGACGATCGTCGTTTCGTTGCAGGACACGCCCCGATGCCCGAGCCGATCTCACCCGAAGCCATCGCCGCCGCCTTGCCGGAACTGTGGTCGCCCCGCGTGATCGGCGAGGTCGACGACGCCTACGTCAAGGTCGCCCGGATCAAGGGCACGCTCGCCTGGCACAGTCACGATGCCGAAGACGAATTGTTCTACGTGCTCCGCGGCGTGCTGCGCATCGAACTGGAGGGCGACACGGTAGAACTGGGTGCAGGCCAGATGTGGGTAGTGCCCAAGGGCACGCGGCACAACCCGGTGGCCGACGAGGAATGCCTCGTGCTCCTGATCGAACGGAAGTCCACCCTGCACACCGGCGACGTCGTGACCGACAAGACCCGCCCGATCGCGGAACAGCTTCGGGGCTCGCCCTCCGGCGTGGGTCCGGTTCGCTAGTCCGAAAGCGGTCCCTGGCAGCTGGTCGCATCGAACCGACACCCGTCGGGATGCGGGTTCGGCGGTGGACGGTCTTTGCGCTGCCGTCGAGATACGTCACCCCATCCCCTCGCCCACCGTGCTGTGCTCGCCGTCCGACGTCGCCCGGCGAAGCACCCGATGCAATCCTCACCGAGACGCACCCAGGCGTGGCAGGGGGCGAGCTGGCTCCTCGGCCTGATTTCGCTGGCCGCGCTTGCCGGTGTGGTGGCCCGTCGCGGGGACATCGAGCGATTCGCGCGCCTGCTCCATGCGCTGGCTCCCGGCTGGCTGGTGCTCGGGCTGGTGCTGCAAGCGGGCACGTACGCCTGCGTTGCCCTCGCCTGGGATCTGGGCCTGCGGCAGAACGGCATCCATCGTCCGGTGCGCGAACTGCTCGCGCTGGCGTTGGGCAAGCTGTTCGTGGACCAGTCGGTTCCCGTCGGCGGTGTCGGCGGTACCGCGTTCGTGGTCGCCACGCTGCACCGGCACGGCGTGCCGCACGGCGCCTGCCTGGGCACCCTGGTGCTCAATCTGCTCGGACAGTACCTCGCCTACCTGGTGGCCGCCGGCGGCGTGACCGGATCGCTGTGGCTGGCCCACCAGGCCCATGCGTGGATGCTCGGCATCACGGGCGCGTTCGTGCTGGTCTGCGTCGCCGCGCCGCTGGTCATGGTGCTGGTGCTGCGGCTGGGTCGTCGCCTGCCCCGAAGCCTGCTGCGCCTGCCCGGCATGGCCCCCCTCGCCCGAACCCTCGCCGACGTACCGGCAGGCATGCTGCGCAAACGGCGCTTGCCCGCCATCGCGGCGCTCAACCTGGCCCTGATCGCGCTGGACGCCGCCACGTTGTGGGCGATGCTGCACGCGCTCGGCCTGCCCGCGCCGTTCCGCCACGCCCTGCCCGGCTACCTGCTGGCGCTGATGGTGACGACCGTAGCGCCGATCCCGATGGGCCTGGGTGCCTTCGAGGCGACCGGCGTCGCCGCGCTCACCTCGCAGGGCGTACCCATCGAGGGCGCCCTCGCGGCCACGCTGTTGTTGCGGGGCTACACCACCTGGTTGCCGATGCTGCCGGGATGGCTGGTGGCGCACCGTGCGCTGCGGCGCATGCGATGAACCGGCCTGCGCTCAGGGCCTGTCCGCTCCACCCGGGCCCTTCACGGTTTGCTCCAGTCGGCGCTGCAGGAACCGCCGCACCGCTGGGTCGCGCTCCAGCCCGATCGCGCGCTGGTAGGCCGCGAACGCTTCGTCGTGCCGCGCCGAGCGGGCCAGCAACGCCGCCCGCGCCGCCCAGTAGGGCTGGTAGTCGGCCAGTCGCGCGTCGCCGCGCAGTGCGTCCAGCGCGGCAAGCGCGGGTTCGGCGCCACGCGACTGGGCGAGCGCGACCGCACGGTTCAACGCGACCACGGGCGAGCCCGTCAGCGTCTCGAGCGCGGCGTACAGTTGCTCGATCGCCGTCCAGTCGACCGCCCGGCCGAACCGGCGCACGCAGTGCGCCGACTGCACCGCGGCCTCGAGCTGGAAGCGCCCCGGGCGACCGGCGCGCACCGCCTGTTGCAGCAGCGCCTCCGCCTCGTCGATGCGCGCGGCGTCCCACCGCCGCGGATCCTGCTCGGCCAGCGGCACGTAATCGCGCCCCGCCTCGCAGCGTCGTGCGCGGCGCCGCGCATCGGTGTAGAGCATCAATGCGAGCAAGCCCAGCGCCTCGGGTTCGCCGGGCAGCAGCGCGGCCACGACGCGGCCGAGCCAGAGCGCCTCGTCGGCCAGGTTGCGGCGCCGTGCATCGGTGCCGTCGGCATCGAGCCAGCCTTCGGCATAGGCGGCGTAGATCGCGTCGAGCACCGCATCGAGCCGGCCCGGCAGCTCGTCGGTGGCCGGCAACTCCAGCGCAATGCCCGCTTCGCGGATGCGCCGCTTCGCCCGCACCAGGCGCTGGCCCATGGTCGCCGGAGCCACCAGGAAGGCCGACGCGATCGCCGCGGCATCGAAACCGAGCATCGTCTGCAGCATCAGCGGTGCACGCACGGCGGCGTCGATCGCCGGATGCGCGCAGGCGAACAGCAAGCCCAGGCGCCGGTCCGGCAGTTCCTGCCGCACGGGCTCCACGGCCCCGTCTGACAGGAGCTGGAGCTGCGCGGCGCGGCGCTCGTCCTGCGCGCGACGCCGCGTGGCATCGACCAGGCGCCGGCGTACCACCGTCAGCAACCAGGCCTCGGGGTTCGCCGGTACGTCCTGGCGCGGCCAGTCCGCCAGGGCCCGAGGCGAAGGCCTCGGCCAGCGCGTCCTCGGCGCCGGCGATGTCGCGCGTGCGCGCGGCCAGCAACGCCACCAGCTTGCCGTAGCTGTGGCGTGCGGCCGTATCGGCCGCACGCGCCGCGGCCCAGTGCCCAGGAACCACAGAACGCCCAGAGCAACCGAAAT
>NZ_JBBBNY010000007.1:0-6442 GCF_037137055.1 Fulvimonas yonginensis | reverse complement strand
ATTTTACTCTGCGCCCCCCCCCCCACTCTATCCCCCCTTCCCCTCCCCTGGCAAGCGCTTTCCTTTTTTCCCCCCCCCCCCCTTTTTTTTTTTTTTTTTTTTTTCCCCCCCCCCCCCCCCCCCCGCCGCGGCCCGGTGCTCAGGCATCACAGACCGCCCAGACCGGCCGCACTTCCATCGCCCCGTGGCTCGCGCCCGGGCAACGGGCGGCCCACGCGAGCGCAGCATCGAGGTCGGGCACGTCGATCAGGTAGTAGCCGCCGAGCTGCTCGCGCGTCTCGGCGTACGGGCCGTTCAGCAACTCGGTCTTGCCGTCGCGCACGCGCACCGTGGTCGCCGTATCGGCGGTGCGCAAGCGGTTGCCGCCGCGCAGGACACCGGCCTGCTGCAGGGCCTCGGTATAGGCCGTGTAGGCAGCGAGCGTGGTGGACCGTTCGGCTTCACGCAGCCGCTGCAGTTCGGCCGGGTCGGCGTGGATCATCAGCAGGTATTCCATGGAAGGCTCCTCGAGGTTCGCGGCGGCAAGCGTGCCGTCACGGGATGTCGCACGGGGCGGGCCGGTTTCGACACCGCCGGGCGGCACGTAAGCGTGCCCTCCGGCCGGCTTTCCACGCTCCTGGGCTCAGCCCCCCCGCCTGAAGAGCAGGCGAGACAAGCCTACCGGCAGGAAACCCAACGCACTCCAGGCGACCGTTGCCGCCTCGATGAACGCGGCGAGGGTGTCCCAGGCGTTCCGCCAGAGGACGCCGACGCGGTCCTCGTCCAGCACCCCTCCGTGGAACTGGTCCTCCAGCGCCCTGGACAATGCCCCGTATCCCGCCAGCGCCCCGATGAGGCACGCGACGACGCCGGCGGCCACGATCACTTGCTTCTCGATACGCGACAGGCGCACGGCTGCCGTCCTGGAGTGAGGGGATGAAGGCTGCCGACCCACACAGCCGGTGGGAAAGATACAGGGCTTCGACCGGTCCTTGCTCGGAAAACCCCGTTCCCTGGCGGCTCAGAAAAACTGCTGCAGGAAGGCGGCCGCTTCGGCTGAGAGACCGACGACCTTGTTCGTCGCCTGGCGGTACAACTTGAAGTTCAGTTCCGTCTCCGGTCGGCCGTCGCCCCACGTCGAAAAACGCTTCAGCTCGCCCCTTCCGAGGCGGCTCCGTGCCATGGCGGTGCGCTCCACGGCCATGCTGACGCGCGGCGTCTGCCGGGCGAGGCCGGGCTTGGGGGGTGTCGGCGCGGCCCATGTCACGATGCCGCTCGCGAACAAGCCCTGCCCTCCTTCGTTTTCGCTCGCGAAGAGGAAGACCCGATCGCCTTCGGCGACATGTTTTCCGCCGTACATCGTCTTTGCTGGGCAAAGACGAAGCGGGCGGCAGCAGGATCGGCGATCTCCGCCTTGACCGCGTACACCTTTGCTTTCCGGCCGTGCCGGGCGGCGCGTGTCATCTGACGGCTCCCGTTGCGCAGGATCGTGCGGCGCGAGCCGCTCGTGGCGTTCCGCCTGTTCGTCGTTCCGCTCGGTCCCGTCGCGCCTTTCTCCGCTCCTCGGCTACCCAAGCTCCTGGGCAAGTCCGATGAGGATACCTTCGGGCCCGCGGACGTAGCAGAGCCGAAACGTGTCTTCGTATTGCACGACTTTTGCAACGAGCTGGGCACCATGTTTGCCGATCCGGGCGAGCGTCGCGTCGAGATCCTCCACGGTGAACATCACGCGCAGGTAACCGAGCGCATTCACCGGAGCGGTGCGATGGTCGGCGACCACGGGCGGCGCGAGAAACCGGGACAACTCCAGCCGGCCATGGCCATCCGGCGTGCGCATCATGGCGATCTCGACGCGCATGTCCTGCAGACCGGTAACGCCGTCGGCCCACTGCCCTGCGATCGGCGCGCGCCCCTCGAGGTCGAGGCCCAGCGCGGTGAAGAATCCGATCGCGGCGTCGAGGTCGTCGACCACGATGCCAACGTTGTCCATGCGCCTGACCGTCACGATGTCTCCTTGGCGTCTGACGCCGGTCTAGCAGGCCCGTTTTGCGCCCCTGCGTTGTGCGGTTGTTACCACCGCACAACGAATGCGGCCGCGAAAGGATAGGTCACCCGGGAGGCGTCCGCGCCTTTCAGCGCCGCTGCGTCGCAGCTACCGCGAGCGCAAAGCCGCAGTACTCCGGCATGTCGGTGACCTCCTCGATCGCGAACGGCGGCGCCGCGCAGGCGGCAGCGTCCGCCGCGGAAGCGAACTCCCTCTCGAAGATGGCCGCCGGCACCGGGCCCTGGTAGATGTCCAGCGCCCCCTCGCCGACGGCATAGCGCCGCTTGCTCACCGCGTACCCGGGTAACTGCGACAAAGCGGCGTATTCGGCTTCGGTCAGATAGATGTTCGTGATGGGCTCGGCGCCATCCGGCGCCTTGCCGTACTTCTTGCCCAGCTTGAACACCACGCCTTCCGCCGAGCGCACCCTGCGCAACCGCAACCGGGTGCCGCGCAGGTACAGATCGTCGATCTCGCGGAAAGGCAGCGACGCCACCCATTCCGTCCTTCGCGGATCCACACGCCATCGGCGTTCGCATTCGGCGAGCGCATACTTGGGAAAGGTGTTCACGACTGGCTCCAGTGAGCGCGAGACCCGGCGCATTAGCGTAACCGGGCCCAGGTTCGCCTCCGCAGAAAGGCCCGTTGGACCTGACCTCCTTCTCCTTGCCATGCCCGGCGCGGCAGGCGCGGCACGCCGGCTGCGCCCCGCCGACGCACACGGACACGTGGGAGCAGGGGCCGCCGGATCAGGAAGCCGCACCGCCTGCCCCGGCCGTTTGCAGGTCGAGGTGGAAGAACTGGTTGAAGTCGGTGGCCACGTAGCCGCCGAACGTCTCGCCCTTGACGAAACCGAACTTCCCGTACAGCGCGACGGCACTCACGAAGGCCTCGCCCGACCCCGTTTCCAGGCTGACCCGCCGGTAGCCGCGCCGCCGCGCCACCTCGATCATGTGCCGCAGCAGGGACGCCGCCACGCCCTTCCGTACGTGCCGCGGCGCGGTGCGCATCGACTTGATCTCGCCGTGCGTATCCGACAACCGGCGCAACGCACCGAAGCCGAGCAATTCCTCCCCCTCCCAAGCGGTGAAGAAGGACACGTCCGGATGCTTAAGAGCGGACAGGTCCAGGGCATGCACGGTGCCTGGCGGCGAATGCACGTGCATGGCCGCCAGGTGCAGGCGCAGCAGTTCGACGACCCTGGGGTCGTCGAGGTGGCCGGACGAAACGATCATGGCGCATTCCGAAGGTTCAGGCCCACGAACGATAGCCGCCCAGGCCGTTCATCGGGAGCCGTCCGCCGGGGCTGAAGCCGCGCAACTCGTCACAGCCCTCCATCCGGAACGCCGGCATGGGATGCTCTGTCGGGTCCGACCCGGTACCCCGGTTATCGACTGGCGCCAGCGTGACGAGCGACTGGCCGTCTGAACCCCGGGGCCGAGCCACGGTACCGCCGGGTCCGTCTAAGCCCCGTGGGCGAGGGCTCATTGGAAAGTGCGTGCCGGACCGGTCCCGGACCTGCCCTCTTTGTCCCGGTGGGGCGGTACCCCCGCCGGTTCGAGGCTAAACGGGCAGCTTGGCCGCGCCCCCGTCCGTCCCGTCCCGGCCCAGGTCCCCCGCGTTTCCGAGGACGTATTGCGCACCCAGCTTGCGATGGTGCGCCTTGCCCCAGCGCGCCAGGGCATTCAGGGCGGGCCGCAGGCTGCGGCCGAAGTCCGTCAGCACGTAGTCCGGGCCGCCATCGGCACCCTCGCGTTCGCGGCGCAGGATCACCCCGTCCCTCTCGAGCTGCCGCAACTGCTCGCTCAGCACCTTGTGCGCCACCTGCGGCAACGCCGCCTGGAAATCGCGGAAGCGCCGGGCTCCACCTGCAAGCGACCACAAGATGGCCGGCTTCCACTTGCCCTGGATCACGCTCAGGGCGACGTCGACGGGACAGGCAAACAGCTTGCTGCGAGGGCGGGCCATGGCGGTTCCTGGGCGGTTACTTTCCGGTGCGTATCGCGCGACCGGCGCATGCGCTAGAAAAGATAGCCGACCGCACTCCACACAGGACCCAACGTGATCGTCGAATACATTCGCTATCGCATCGCACCCGCCGACGCCGCGTCGTTCGAACGCGACTATGCCGAGGCGGCAAAGAGCCTCGATGCCTCACAGCATTGCCTCGGCTACGAACTGGCCCGCTGTCAGGAGGAGCCCGCCTGCTACATGTTGCGCATCGAGTGGGTTTCGGCCAAAGGACATCTGCGCGGCTTTCGCGGCAGCGACCTGTTCCAGCCCTTCCTTGCCGCCATCAGGCCCTACATCGGTGCGATCGAGGAAATGCGCCACTACGAACGAACCGAGATACGGAGCAGCCAGGCATGAGCAGGCCCGCGGCAGTGCCTTCCCTGTACGACTGGGCCGGCGGCATGCCGGTGTTCGAGCGTCTCACCTCTGTGTTCTATCGGCGCGTCGCCCGCGACGCCGACCTGGGCCCCCTGTTCGCCCGCATGGATCCCGACCATCCCCGCCACGTGGCGCACTTCATCGCCGAAGTGCTCGGCGGACCGAAGGAATACAGCCGCGAACGCGGCGGCCATCGCGCCATGGTCGGCAGACACGTAGGCCGGCACCTGGATGAACGCCTTCGCCGCCGCTGGATGGCGCTGCTGCTGGACTGTGCCGGCGAAGCGGATTTGCCCGACGACCCCGAATTCCGATCCGCGTTCGTCGCTTACCTGGAATGGGGCACTCGGTTGGCCGTCATCAACTCGCAGGAAGGCGCCCCGCCGCCGGCCGATGCACCTATGCCGGCGTGGGGCTGGGGTGAGACCGGGGGGCCTTACACGGGGACCTGAGGCAGGGTTCCGCGTGGAAGGTGGTGGCGCACACCTCCAGCCTCGACGCCTGATCGGCTGCGAGGCACCCGCGCCCCGCGAACGAAAGGCGAGGAACGAGTGCCTCGCGCGCCGAGCGTTCGAAAGGGCTCATCCGCCGGGCTCCGCTCGGAGCACCGAACTCGAGCCCATCCGGGGGTAGCCAGGTCCCGTCGGGGTGCGAACGAACGGAACTTATCTGCCACCTCCCCTTCAACCTGGTGCGTGGCGCCCTACCCCCCCTGGGCCTGGTCTTGCGCGGACGCTTGGGCTTCGGCGGCGGCATGAGCGCGGCGGTTTCCACGATGAGGCGGCGCACGGCTTCCGAGTCATCGAGCAATTCATCCGCTACCGGATACAGCTTGGCACCCGGGTAAGGCGATCTTTGCGGCAAATCGGGCTCAAGCTTCTGCGCGGCCGGGGACGGCTTCACGAACAGGCTGTTGTCGCATATGAAGGCGACTACTTTTTCATCGACGTACAACGCGTACTCGCCGAACATCCTCTTGTGGGTCAGGCGGCTTCCGAGACCGATCTGTTCGGCCACGTAGTCGACGAAGTCTCGATCGGTAGCCATACGTCCTCCGCAATCCGCTACGCGGGAAGATCGAGCATCCGGAATGGCGGCATCGTAGTCAAAACCTTGCCTTCAGTCCCTCGCGAATCGACAGGCTTTCCGGCGTACCCTCGCCGGGATTCAAGCGGACCCCGCCCACTCTTTTTGGGCCCGATGGGCCAATGGCCGGAAACCGGCAACCTCGGGCGTGGGCCGCCCCGTGTTCGTCCTGCCGCCGCTACCATCGAACCACCGCAACTTCCGGCGCCGCTCGGCATGTCCATTACGCGATCGCACAGTGGCGACGGGGTCTCGCGCGCCTCCATGGTCGTCGCGGCGCTGTCGACGGTGGTGGAGTGGTACGACTTCACGGGTAATCCCCCCGCTTTCAGCGGACGCCAAAAGTGGAGCTATGCGGCAAGCGCCAATTTCTGCATCGGCGTGATGCCACCGAGTGCCATATTCGGGCGCTCGTGGTTGTACGTCCAGAGCCAGCGGGTGGCGTGGTCCTGGACCTGCTCGATCGAGTCAAACAGGATGCGGGCCAGCCAGGCGTAGCGCACGGTGCGGTTGTAGCGCTCCACGTAGGCGTTCTGCTGCGGCTTGCCCGGCTGGATGTGGTCGATCCGGATGCCGCGGCGCTCAGCCCAGGCCAGCAGCGCCCCGCTGATGTACTCCGGGCCGTTGTCGCAGCGGATCGCTTCGGGCTTCCCACGCCATTCGATGATCTGCTCCAGGGCGCGAATCACCCGCCCCGCAGGCAGCGACAGGTCGACCTCGATGCCGAGCCCTTCGCGATTGAAGTCATCCAGCACGTTGAACAGCCGGAAGCTGCGGCCGTCGCTGAGTTGATCGTGCATGAAGTCCATCGACCATACCTGGTTGATGCGCGCCGGCACGGCTAAGGGCTCGGGGCGCTCGCGCACCAGGCGCTTCCTCGGCTTGATGCGCAGGTTCAACTCCAGCTCCCGGTAGATCCGGTAGACACGCTTGTGGTTCCAG
>NZ_JBBBNY010000006.1:0-170087 GCF_037137055.1 Fulvimonas yonginensis | reverse complement strand
CCATGGATACCTCCATGCCGCCGAACTTGCTGCGCCACTTGTAGAACGTCGCCGAGCTGATGCCGTGGTCGCGGCAAAGCTCCGGTACGGGCGTGCCGGCCTCCGCCTGCTTGAGTACGGCGATGATCTGGCTGTCGGTGAAGCGGGACTTCTTCATGGAACCTCCTCGGGAAAGACTACGAGAAAATTCCACTTCTGGGGTCAGCTAATCGGCGGGGGGATTACCCTCCCTGCGGCGCCTGCATCAAGCGCTTTCCTCAAGAGAGCGTCGTAGAGCTCGAGTCGGAATCGCTGGCTGAGCAGCAGCATGCACAACCAATAGAAGAACATCAGCCCCGCGAACAGGACGATCTGCGTCCAGCTCGGGTGTGGCGGCCACTGCATGTCCTTGAACTGAACCACGAGCGCGGCGAGAGCAGGCAACGCACCGAGCTTCTCGATCCCGCCCGTTGCCAAAGGCAGCTTGCTGCGAAAGCGTTCCAGCCGATGGCTGGCGAAGGCGCTCATCGCCGTCAGGCGATCCGGTGGGAATGAGCGCAGCCAAGAGATCAGGCCTTCATGGTGCGGCATGTCGAAATCCAGGGTTTCGGCGTATGCCCGACGTTCGTGGGCAACGGTGAGTTGAAGTCGGAAGCTGCGCGGTAACAACTAGGACCGCTCCCGCGACCTCGATGGCTAGTAGCGCCAACATGACGAACGCCACCCAGGGCGCGTGCGAACGCATTTTCCCGAGGAGCAGGCCCAACGTGCCCGCAACGGCCACGAGTGCGTATCCCCACCGCACGCGGCGAGTGGGCATGATCTGATAAGAAGGATGCTCGGGCAGCGCTTCTATGCGGTCGTCCAACGAGACGAAGGCAAGTGCTGACTCTTCCATGTCGGTTCCCCTGTGGTTGACGGCGAGCGGTCTTCCAAGCCTGCCAGAGTCGGGCGGGTCAAACGCACTTGGTTGCCTTGATCGAAGTGCATGCGGGTGGTTTGTCCGGTGCGAAGCTCTCGGAGCCGGGTGCGTGGAGCTTTTCGGCGGCACGCGGGACTCTGAGCGCGGCGTTTGGGTCTTTCCGGGCGACGGGCGGGACTCTGAGTGCGGCGTTTGAGTCTTTTTCGGTGGCGCGTGGGACTCTCAGCTTGGCGCTCGCGTCTTTTCCGGTGGCGCTTGGGACTCCCAGCCTGACGCGACGGGGGCCAACGCGGTCAGCGCCCGCCCGCGCGCTTCAGTTCAGGCTCGTCAGCAGCGCCTCAAAGCGGGGCTTGCCGCGCAGCGACGCGAGGTCGCTGTCGTTGGCCATCCACGCACGGTCGCCCCAGCCGAGCTGCACGGCGCGTTCGAGCAGGTCGATGGCGCGGTCGTGTTCCTCCAGCACCGCGAACGTGCAGGCGGCGTTGTAGAAGATCATGGGCTCGTCCTCGCTCGAGCGCAGCGCGAGGTTGGCCCATTCGATGGCCTTGGCCTTTTCGCCCAGCGCCGCGAAGCTCGCGGCGCCCATGTAGCGGGCGCGCGCGTCGTCGGGATTGGCTGCGAGGGCGCGCTCGATCAGCTCGAGCGCACGATGGCGTGTCTTCGTCTCGTCGTCCTTGCGGCCCATCTCGCTGTACGCCTGGGCCAGGTAGACCTGCGGCAGGTAGTCGGTGGGGCTGACCTCGGCGGCGCGCAGGTACAGCCAGGCGGCCTTCTGGAAATTGCCCAGCGAGCTGCAGATCATGCCGTACATGAAGCAGCCCTCGAGCAGGTTCGGGTTGAGCATCATGGCCGTCTCGAACTGCCGCTCGGCCTCCTGGTAGCGCTGGCTGATGTACAGCGCCAGGCCGCGCGAGGCGTGCGCCTCGGCCGAGTCCGAGTCCATCTGCAGGGCGCGCTCGCTGGCCTCCATGGCCCGGTCGACGTGCTCGGGGTTCCGGTCCAGGAAGCGGTGGCGCATGACGTAGGCATCGGACAGGCCGGCCCAGGCCGCGGCGTACTTCGGGTCGCGTGCGATGGCGCGCTCGTACATGGCGATGGCGCGCAGCGAGTCGCGGCGGTTCCAGGCGTAGAAATGCCTGCGCCCGCGCAGGTAGAAGTCGTACGCCTGCACGTCGGCGGTGGCGACGTACTGGATCGCGCGGCGCTCCTTCGGCGAGAGGGTGACCTTGAGCGCATCGACGATGCTCTGGGCGATGTCGTCCTGGATGGCGAACACGTCGCGCAGCTCGCGGTCGTAGGTCTCGGCCCACAGGGTCGAGTCGGAGGCCACGTCGATCAGCTGGGCGGTGATGCGCACGCGGTTGCCTGCCCGGCGCACGCTGCCCTCGAGCACCGTGCCGACGTCCAGCTTGGCCGCGATCGTCTGCAGGTCGGCCTCCTTGCCCTTGAAGAAGAACGAGGAGGTGCGCGAGGAGACCTTGAGCTGCGGCAGCTTGGTCAGCAGGCTGAGGATCTCCTCGGCGATGCCGTCGCTGAAGTACTCGTTTTCCACGTCGCCGCTCATGTTGACGAACGGCAGCACGGCGATGCGGCGGCGGTCGGGGTCGCCGTCCGGATGGCGGCGTGGACGGGGCGCGTCGCGCTCGGCCGCGAAGGCCTCCGTCGGATGTTTTTCAACCACGCCGGCGATCAGGCGGTAGCCCAGGCCGTGCACGGTCTGGATGTAGCGCGGCTCCGCCGCTTCGTCGCCGAGCTTCTGGCGCAACTGCGAGATGATCCGGCTCAGCGATGCCGGCGTGACGCACTTGTGCCCCCACACGTGTTCGAGCAGGTCGTCGTGCCGGATCAGCTCGCCCGGATGGGTGACGAACTGAAGCAGCACGGCGTAGGCCTTGGGCTCCAGTTCGAGCTCGTGGCCATCGCGCAGCACGCGGTGGGCCGCCGGCTCGACGCGGATGTCGCCGAACGCGTAGTCGACCCGTGGACTGTTCGATTCTATGGCCACGAGGCCGCCATATCACAGCGGCGGTCAAGGAGGGATCGAACGCGCGGGCGGGCGGTGCGGCGGCGAAAAGCGGACCCGGCGCGACATTTCCTCCAGGCTCGATCGGTGTGGGCGTCGGCGCGCATGCGGTGCGGGCGGGGGCAGGGCGCCGGTCATGCACCCTGGTGAGTGGGCAGGGGACGCATGCGTCGATCGCGGGCGAAGGGTCGGGTCGCGACCGTCTGGACCGGATGAAGCGGCACCCGCAGGGCCTTCCCTGCCCATGGAACAACCGCGTCGGAAATCCTCAGGGAATCCGCGCGGATCCCTCCGGGGTTCCTCAAGCAAGCGGCATGGCCCCCGACCCAGAATCCTCCCACGGACATCGGCGTCCGTCGGGAGGCTTCCATGAAACACCTGATCAATGCCACCACACTTGCGCTCGGTCTCGTCGCCGCCGGCGGCGCCAGCGCGGCCCAGGACCAGACCCAGGCCACCAACTTGCGCGATGTCACGGTCTACGCGGTCCCGGGCCAGTACGACACCTACGTGGCCAACCTGCACACGGGCTACACACTGCATGCGCTCGTCGGCAACACGCACAGGCAGTACGTGCAGGCACGGCAGGCGGCCGACCGATCGGAGTCCGCGCGGATGAGCGGCGTCCCCGTGACGCATGTCGCTGTCGCCATCGACAACGCGTCGGGCCCCGGCGTGGCCAAGCGGATCCAGCTGATCGACGGCGCCCGCAACACGGTGTCCATCGTCGATGTGTACTGCAAGCGGACGATGCCCTCGGGGGGCGCGCGCTGCACCCTGGCTCCGCGGCTGATGCAGTCCGGCGTCGAGAGCCGGCCCGTGGCATCGACGCAGGCGGTCTATCCCCGCGTCGCCGAGGTGGATCTGCGCGACTAGGCAGCGATGTGCATGAAAAGGCGCCGGATGCACTGATCGTACGGACCGGTGACTCCCCCACGTGCCGGGCCGTTCGAGAGAACCGGGGCAGACTCGACTTCCCCCTCGAGTGCTGCCCCGGCCGGTCACGGTTGCGGCTGCACCAGGCGCTTTCGGACCGACCCTCGCCCCGCAAGGCAGACTGCGCGCATCGCAACCGTGGAGTGCCTGCGTGACCATCGAAACGCAAGAAGACGTCGACGCCCTGAAGCGGGTCGGCCCGGTCGTGTCGCTGACGCTGCAGGCCATGCTCGATGCCGCGAGGCCGGGGATGACGACCGGCGAGCTGCACCTGGCCGGCGAGCGGCTGCTGGCCGATCACGACGATCGCGATGCCGGGCTCAGCCCGCCCGGCCCCTGACCAGCTCGCAGCCATTCCCCAGGTCCGCGTGGTCGTAGTCGACCCACGCGTTCCCTTCCTGCCACACCGGATGGATGATGCGCGGCCGGTAGCGCCAGGTCGGGCTGAACAGGCTGCGCGAGCGGTCGTGACTCGGGAAGCCGACGCCTGCCATGTCGGCGAGCGTCGCGAAGGTGTCGGCGCTGGTCGCGCGCTTGTTCGCGTTGGCGCGGAGCGTGGCAACCTTTCCCGGGAACGCCTGCGCGTAGGCATCCGAGTACCAGAACAGCGTCGGAACCGGGAACTCGTAGCGGAAGCCGTGGCCATGCTCGGTCATGGCGCAGGTGGCCGTCGGCAGGGTTTCGCCGTGGTCGGACTGGTACCACATGGCTGTTACCGCGTCGGTCCGCTCGAGCACGTCGGTGGTCTGGCTCAAGACGTGATCGGTGTAGCGGACGGTGTTGTCGTAGCTGTTGGTGACACGCTGATAATCGGTGGCGAGCGGGCCGCCGTCCTGCACGGTGGGCACGAAATGCTTGAAGGCGTCCGGGTAACGGCTGTCGTAGTTTCCGTGGCTCCCGATCGTGTGCAGCACCACGAAAAGGTCGCCGTGGGTCTCGCGCACGATCTCGGCGAGCCGCTCGGGCAGGCTGCTGTCGTACTTCTGCAGGGTCAGCCACTCCAGGTGCTGCGCTTCCTCGGCGTAGACCGTGATGGGCGAGTTCCAGTCGCCGCTCGGGCTCTGGTTCGAAAGCCACCAGGTGTCGAAGCCGGCTTCCCGCATGAGGCCGACGACGGACTGCTCCTCGAACGGCTGGAACAGGCCCAGCTGCGGCGGCCTGCGTGTGAGCAAGGCTGGCACGCCGCCGATCGACATCGGCCAGGGCGACACCATGTCGGTGACCGGGATCACGTGCCCGGTGTGCGACAGCTCAGGATTCGTGGGGCGGCCATAGCCGAACAGTTGCCAGTGGTCGCTCCGGCTGCTTTCGCCGATCACCAGCACGTAGATCTGCCGTCGGTCCGGGTGCACGGCACGGTAGGCGTGAAACCGGAAGCGCTGCGTCCTGGCGATCGCTGCCTGCGCGCGGACGCGGTCGCTCCACCAGACGCCTAGCGTGAGGGGAATGCCGAACGGGTAACTGTCCTGCGCGATCCGGAACGAGCGCGAGTCCACGTCGTCGCCGCCCGCGAGCCGGGCGGCGGGCGGCTCGCGGCTCGCCGCGACCTGCAAGCTGGCGAACGCGATCACCGGCACCGCCGCGAGCGCGATCAGCGTGGTATGGACGCGTCGGGAGCTCACCAGTTGCAGGCCGGCGCGCGCGCCGAGCCGGCCGGCGACGATGGCGAACGCGCCGGCGGCCAGGGACAGGGCAACCAGGACCCACAGCCAGGGGCCCAGGAAGTCGGCGGCCTCCGCAGGGTTGGTCGCCATGACCGTACCCACCACTGCTTCGGTGACGGGCGAGCGGTAGCGCAGGATGTAAAGCGCCACCGTCGGCACCAGCGCGGCAAAAGGCGCCATCAGCAGGCAGGCCAGCCGGGGGCGGCGCCCGAGCACGGCAAAGTAGGCCAGCAGCATGGCCGCCGGCGCGACGAGGCTGGCCGCGACCCACGAGGGCTTCTTGACGTGCGTGCTCGCGACCACGAGCGCCACGTTCGGAATCATCAGCAGCAGAGCGAGCACGGCGATCGAGGCGAGTGCGACCCGTCGCCTGGTCAGCCACGCGTGGTCCATCCCGATCATCGTCGTCACCGCATCGGAAGAAGGTCGACAAAAGCGGTCGAGGCAGCCGGCGGCACCGGGCAACCCGAGCGGACCGGGCGCCCTCCGAGCGGTTCGGTGGACGGACAACCTCGACACCGGAAGGCTGCAGACCGCAGGCCCCGGTCAGCGGTTACCAACGATGACCCTCGGGGCTGAGTTTTCGATTAGCGGTGGCCGTGTCGTGACTGCGGCGAAACGCGGTGAAGGCCCGGGTCACGAACAGCCCGTGCATGCGCGCGGCCGGTCAGCCTGTTCATGGCTCGCCGGGTCTTCAGCCTGCCTCCCACGCCGGCGCGCGAGTTCGCGTGGGCGTGCTGGAAAGCCTATCGCTCGCCCGCATATAGGCCGAGGCTACGGTGTAGACAAGGTGGTGTCCCTTGCCGGCGCGAACGGTCGCGATCGTCATTCACGAGGGCGTGCAGGCGCTGGACCTCGCGGGCCCGGTGGACGTGTTCGCCGAGGCGAACGCCTACCTGGCTGCCGATGATCGCTACGAGGTCCGGCTGGTCGCGGCGGACCGCCAGCCGCTGCGTGCGTCCAACGGCATGCAGATGCTGGCCGATCTGGCCTTCGAGGAAGCCGTCGGCGGTTACGACGTCGCGCTGGTTGCCGGCGGGCCGGCGCTGCCGGGGGCCGAGCCCGACCCGCGCCTGACCCGCTGGGTGCGGGCGATGCCGGAGTGCGCGGAGATCTATGGATCGATCTGCACGGGCGCCTTCCTGCTTGGCCACGCCGGCCTTCTCGATGGGCGGCGCGTCACCACGCACTGGCAGATCTCCGGAGCGCTCGCGACGCGGTTCCCTGCGGCCAGGGTCGAGTCGGATGCGATCTACATCCGCGATGGCCGCCTCGTGACCTCGGCCGGCGTCACCGCCGGGATCGACTTGGCGCTGGCTTTGGTGGGGGAGCGCCACGGCGCGGATGTGGCCTTGAAGGTCGCCAAGCGGCTGGTGGTCGTGGCCCAGCGCCAGGGCGGGCAGTCGCAGTTCAGCCCCTACCTTGCGGCGCCGGCGGACCGGGACTCGCCGATCGCGCGGATCCAGGCCCATGTCATGGCGAACGTCGCTGCGCGCCACACGCTGGCGTCGCTTGCCGCCGTGGTCGGGATGAGCGCGCGGAACCTCGCGCGGCACTTCGTGCGGGAGGCTGGCGTGACGCCGCATGAATTCGTCGAGCGCGTGCGCGTGGATGCGGCACGCATGCTGCTGGAGGGAAGCGACCGGCCGTTGAAGACGGTGGCCTACGACTGCGGGTTCGGTTCCGCGGACCGCATGCGGATCGTCTTCTCCGCTCGCCTCGGGGTCACCCCGGCGCAGTACCGGGCCAACTTCCGGCCGGCGGGTCCGCGCTAGCTCTTCGCTCGGAGACACGCGGTCGCGCTGTCCCGCACGGAGACACCGCCAGCGGCGTTGTCGTGAAACGACGTGCGCTTGTCCGGATCGGCGGTGACGTCCCCATTGGTCGCCCGCGGGTGCGCACCCACAATGACGCGCACCCGGCACGGTGCCCCGGGGCCTCGCAGCACGAGCGCGCGCGGCCACCTTCGTGCCCCCGCCCCTCGGAGGACCATTCCCATGCCCGAAGTCATCGCCGGTGTCCGCGTGCCCGACAGCGCGATCGCCCGCGCGGCGACCCAGCTCGTTCGCGATACGGAGGACGACCTTCTGTACAACCACAGCCGCCGGGTGTTCTTCTGGGGTGCGCTCGCCGGCGCCCGACGTGGCCTGAGCTTCGACGCCGAGCTGCTGTACCTCGGCGCCATGTTCCACGACATGGGCCTCACGCCTCGCCATGCGAGTCCCGACCTGCGGTTCGAGGTGGATGGCGCCAACGCCGCGCGCGACTTCATGAGCAGCCACGGCATGGCCGGGCGGGACATCGAGGACGTCTGGACCGCCATCGCGCTCCACACGACGCCCGGCATCCCCGAGCACATGCGGCCGACGATCGCGCTGGTGACGGCCGGCGTGGAGATGGACGTGCTGGGCATCGCCTACGACGACTTCACGCGGGAGCAGCGCGAGCACGTCTGCGCGCATCACCCGCGCGAGGCGAACTTCAAGGAGAACATCATCGACCACCTCGCCAACGGCCTCATCGGCAAGCCGCGGACGACGTTCGGCAACGTCAAGGCGGACGTGCTGGCGCTCAAGGACATCCATTACGTCCGCCGGAACTTCTGTTCGATGATCCTGGGCTCGGCCTGGCCGACCTGACCGCCGCTTTCACCGTAGGAGCCCATCATGGCCGTTCGCACCTTCCTCGTCACCGGCGCCAGCAAGGGCATCGGGCGTGCGCTTTCGCAGCGGCTCGCCGACGCCGGCCACCACGTCGTGGGCATCGCCCGCGAGCCGGACGCGAGCTTCCCCGGCACGCTGGTATCGATCGACATGGGCGACACCCGCGCCTTGGCGAGCGCGCTGGCGGACCTCGCCGGGCGCTATGCCTTCGACGGCGTGGTCAACAACCTGGGCCTGGCCCGGCTGCACCCGTTGGGGCAGATCGACCTCGGCGACGTCGACGCCATGATGCACGTCAACGTACACTCCACCATCCAGACCGTGCAGGCGCTCCTGCCCACCTTGAAGGCGAAAGGTTGGGGCAGGATCGTGAACGTGACCAGCCTGGTGACGGTGGGCATTCCCAACCGCAGCGGGTATGCGGCCGCCAAGGCCGCCGTGAACAGCCTCACGCGCACCTGGGCGATGGAGCTGGCGGAGACCGGCATCACGGTCAACGCGGTGGCGCCGGGCCCCGTCGAGACCGAGATGTTCCGCCGCAACACGCCGGCGGGAAGCGAGGCCGAGGGCCGGTTCCTGTCCATGATCCCGATGCGGCGCCTGGGCAAGCCTGAGGAAATCGCGGCGGCGATCGCCTTCCTGCTGTCCGACGAGGCCGGCTTCATCACGGGGCAGACCTTGTTCGTCGACGGCGGCGGGTCGATCGGCAGGACCGCGCCGTGATCGGCTGAGCGGGGCGGGCACGCACCGGGCCTTCCGTGCCCGCTACCGCCGGAGTCGACGGGGCAGGTCCGCTCGCCGCGGCTTGCGCGCCGGCGAATCCCCGCAAGCGCGTGCAAGTGCGTGTTGCCCACTTGCAGCTTGACGCGCGGCTAGTCGCTCCGCCACCTTCCCGGCCGGACCGACTCGGACGACCGGAGCCATGCGACGCAAGATCGCCATTGTCGTTTTTCCCGGCTTCCAGCTGCTGGATGCCGCAGGTCCGGTCGCCGTGTTCGAGACGGCCGAGCGCTTCCGGCCCGGCAGCTATGCGGTCAGCGTGCTCGCCCCGCGCGGCGGTGTCGTACGCAGCTCCGCGGGCGTGAGCCTGGCCGCGGAGCCGCTGGCGCAGGAGCGCTTCGACACCGTGATCGTCTCGGGCGGCACCCTGGCGCAGCTGGAGGAAAGCCAGCGCGACATCGTGGCCTGGCTCGGCGACGAGGCGTGGCGCCGCGCGGCGGGCGTCTGCTCCGGCGCGTTCTTCCTCGCCGAGGCCGGCCTGCTCGACGACCGCCTCGCCACCACGCACTGGGACGTGGCCGAGCGCTTCCGGCTGCGCTATCCCCGGGTGCGTCTCGATGCCGACCGCATGTTCGTCCGCGACGGCAAGCTGTGGACGTCGGCGGGCATCTCGGCGGGCATCGATCTGGCGCTGGCGCTGGTCGAGGACGACCTCGGCCCCGGTCTCGCACGACGCACGGCGCAGCAGCTGGTGGTGCACCAGCGGCGGCACGTCGGGCAGTCGCAGTACTCCGCCCTGGTCGAGCGGGGCGGCCGCACCGGTCGCTTCGTCGAACTCATCGGCTGGATGCGTGCGCGCCTGACCGAGCCAATGACGGTCGAACGCCTGGCCGAGCGTGCCGCGATGAGCCCGCGCAACTTCGCCCGCGCCTTCGTGACGGAGATCGGTGCCACGCCGGCCAAGGTCGTCGAAGGCCTGCGGCTGGAGGCGGCCCGCATCGCGGTGGAGACCAGCCATCGCGACCTGGACCACATCGCCGCCTCGACCGGGTTCGGCACCGCCAGCCGCATGCGCCGTGCCTTCGTGCGCGCCTTCGGCATGTCGCCGCAATCGTTGCGCCGCAGCGCGGGCGTCTGATCGCGCGTCGTGGCCGGCGGTGCCGGCCTTGCACGCGCATCGGCGTTGGCCGTTTTTGTCCGGAAATTGTCCTTGCCGGCGCGGCTCGAACCGCCGATAAAAGGCCGCTCGGGCGCCGTCGCCCGAGCGTCGGTCCGGACCGATTCCCCTGAGGCCGGAACAGGCGTCCACGGACCTGGGTGGCCAATCCCCGCAGGCCGCCGCTCGTCTCCCGGGGAACAACCGAAGCTTTCGCGCGAGGGTCCACATGCGCCTGATCCTGTCCGTTTCGCTGATGCTCCTGAGCCTGGGCACCGCCGGGGCCTCGACACCCACGCCCGCGCCAGCGGCATCCTCCACGCGGCTGGACCACATCCTGCTGTGGGGACGCAGCATCCCAGGCGACCGCGGTGATGGCGGTCAAGCTGGGCTTCCAGGTGCGCCCCGGACGCGACCCCGGCGGCGTCGAGAACCGATACGTCCGCTTCGCGGACAGCAGCTTCGTCGAGTTGCTCGGCATCACCCGGCCCGATCCGGCCTTCGACCCGGGCATGAAGGAAGACCGGCAGGCGCTCAAGGGCGGGCCGGGGTCGCGCACCTTCGGCTTCCGCGCCGCCGCGCTCGATGCGATCCATCGCAGGCTGGCGGGGCTCGGCTACGCGGTCACGCCGTTCTTCACCGGGCCGGATGGCGCCAGGCCCGGCTGGCGACTGTTCGCGTTCGATCGCGCGCCCTTGTCGAGCAACACCTTCTTCATCGACTACGCCGCCGACTATGCACCCGACCAGTTCGACCCGGCCAACGCCGGCGATCACCGGGTGACGCGCGAGCACCCCAACGGCGCGCGCGAGCTGTCGGCGATCTGGCTGCTGTCGGGCGACGCGGACGCCGACCGCCGCCAACTGGCGAAGATGGGTTTCGGCCACGCGGTGCCGGTCAGGCTGCCCCAGGTGGGTGCCGCAGGCTTCTGCGTACCGGTCGGCCCGACCGCGCTGCTGGCGCTGCAGCCCGCTGGCCAGGGCATCGCCGCCGACACCCTGGCCAGCGGCGGCCCGCGCGTGCTGGGCGTGAGCTTCGGCGTGAGCGACCTGGGCCGCGCGCAGCGCTGGGCCGAACGCGGCTACCAGCGCAAGCTGACCACCTATCGCGGCCTGTCCGGCGAATCCGTGCTCGCGCCCACGCAGGCCGACCTCGGGCTGTCGGTCGAATTCCATGCCACGTCGCCGGGCCGGCTGCCGTGTGCCGGCGCTTCGGAGAGCGCTGCGCTCACGCGAGCAGCGAATTGAGGAGCGTGCTTCGGCGCGGCTGCCGCCACCCGCAGCCGCGACAGGACCGCGCTCGCGGCGGCGCCACCGGCCTCGGGCGCCGAGCCTCAATACGGGTGCTGCCGGTAGAACTGTTCCAGCTGCCGATAGACCTCCGGCAGGTGCTCGCGCAGGGCGGCCGGTTGCTCGAAGAACTGCTCGCTGGCCACCGCGAAGAACTCGGCCTCGCTTTCCAGGCCGTACGGGTCGATCGGCAAGGGGAGGCCGTTGCGATGATCGTCGCGCAGGCGGTTCCAGGCGCGGGAGAAGACCTGCGTCCAGGCGCGGCGGTCCATGCGCCGCTGCAGGGGCGGGAAGCCGTTGGCCTCCCCATTGAGCATGTCGAGCTTGTGCGCCATCTCGTGGATGACCACGTTGTGGCCCGGTACCTTGCCGGCATCGAGCACGTCCGCCCACGACAGGATCACCGGCCCGCGCCCCCACGCCTCGCCGGCCATCGCGTTGCGGGTCTCGTGAACCACGCCGGCTTCATCGGTGTGCGTGCGGCGCGGGATGAACGCGTCCGGGTAGACGATCACGCTGTGCCAGCCGTCGTACCAGTCCAGGCCCAGCTTCAGGATGGGGACGCAGGCGTGGGTCGCGAGCAGGACGCGGTCGGCCTCGTCCAGCTCCAGCCCCTGCACCGGCTCCAGCGCCTTGTCTTCCAGGAACAGCGTGACCAGCACGCGCAGCGCGGCCTGGTCCGTAGCGCCCAGCCGGCGCGCCGGGGCGCACTGGCGTAGCGCGTGCTGCCAGAGCGGTTCGGCGATGGGGTGCCGGGCGACGACGCGGCGTACGCGCCAGTTTCGGATGGTGTCGAGCATGGCCCCTGCGGGAGGAAGTCGTGGCGTTCCATGGATCAGGGCGGTATGCGCCTTTCTCAAGCACAGGCGCCGGCGGGGAGGCGCCAGGTGGCGGCGCAGGTTCGCTCGGCGTTCTCCGGGCCGTGTCGATCCGCGCGGGGGCGGATCGTCGTAGGGATGGCATCCTGCGATCGGGAGCCCGCCCTGGCCTGATGGGGCGTTTCCAGCGCGGCGCTGTCCGGCCGCTTTCCGCCCTGTCATGCGATCTTTGCCACGAGGAGCCTCACCATGACTATCACCATCACCGCCTTCGAACGTTCGCCCGATGGCGGCCGCGGACTGTCGCGCGATACGCGCGTCCGCTGGGCGCTGGAAGAGGTGGGTCAGCCTTACGAGGTGCGCCTGGTCTCGTTCCAGGCGATGAAGGAACCTGCGCACCTGGCCATTCACCCGTTCGGCCAGATTCCCACCTACGAGGAAGGCGGGCTCGCCCTGTTCGAGACCGGTGCGATCGTCTTCCACATCGCCGAGCGCCATGCGGGCCTGTTGCCGTTCGACCCCGACGCGCGTGCGCGGGCGATCAGCTGGATGTTCGCTGCCGTCAATACGGTGGAGCCGCCGGTCCTCGAGCTGGTCACCGTGAAGATCCTGGAGGGCGACAAGCCATGGGCCCAGGAGCGCCTGCCGCTGGTGCTGGAGCGCATCCGCGTCCGGCTGCGCCAGCTTTCCGCCCGCCTGGGCGATGCCGAGTGGCTCGATGGCGCCTTCAGCGCCGGCGACCTGATGATGGTGTCGGTGCTGCTCCGGCTGAGGCCCTCGGGCCTGCTGGACGAATTTCCGGAACTGGCGGCCTACGTCGCACGTGGCGAAGCGCGGCCCGCCTACCAGCGCGCCTACGCCGCCCAGGCGGCGGTGGCTGCCGCCGTGAGAGAGGGCGGGTAGCGTCTTGGTTGCTTGGTCGGGGCCGCCCCGATCAGGCAATAATCATGCGCCCCGAGCCACGGCCAGCGCCGCATGTCCATCGCCCTCACCGACTTCGCCCTCCCGCGGCTGTTCCCGCGCGAGCCGCGCCGCAACACGATCCAGGACTGCACGCCCGAGGCGTTCGAGCGCCACCTCAACGAGGTCCCGCCGCTGAAGGTGCTCGACGGCTATGCGCCGTTCTGCAAGCTGCACGTGCATCGCAACTGGACGTCCACGCGCTGCCTGGCGGTGCCGATTACCGACGACAACCGGCACCTGCTGCGTTCGGACTACGAAGCGCGCACGCGCGACGAGCTGCCGGTGCTGGTGCGCTGGTTCGAGGGGTTGGAGCCGCCGGTGGCCGGTTACCTGATCCCGATCCTGTACAGCCGCGAGCAGCTGGCGAAGGAGGGTTCGCCCATCCAGGCCGACTGGGGCGTGGTGGGCTGCATGTACACCGCCGAGCCCGAGGAAACGCCGATGGCGCCGATCACCATGATGCGCAACGCGCTGGGCGTGGAAGAGGGTGGCTCGGGCGTGCCGCTGGACCGGGAGGCCTACCGCCGCAGCGTGGAATTCTGGCGCACGCACGCCAACTGGCGCGGGTGACGAGCCGGGGTGCCGGGGGTGATGACTCGTCGCGTGCGGTCGGTGGCGGTGGCACGGCCCGCAGCGCGGCGGCTTGCGGACGCTCGTCCCCGGAGGATCCTGCAAGATCGAGGCACGTCCTCGACGCCGCGTGCCGGGGCTCCTGGCGCGGCCACGGGCCGCCTGTTCCCGATGGTCATGCGCGAGACGATGCATGAAGCCGATAGCGCGGTCTGATGCGCCGGGGCCGTTCGCGGGCGCGCCTGTCCGGATCGGCGCGCTGGCCCCGCTCACCCGGCCGGGCTGGATCGACGCCGGACGGCATCTGCTCGCCGGGCTGCAGCTGGCGGCGAGCGACGTCAATGCCACGGGCGGAATCGCCGGACGGCCGCTCGAGCTGGTGGTCCGCGACACCCGGGGCGATCCGCAGCATGCCGCCGCAGCCGTCGAGGAGTTCGCGGGCCTGGGCGTGGCCGCGCTTGCCGGGGAGTACCACAGCGTCGTCGCCCGCGCCGCGGCAGCCAGGGCCGATGCCCTCGGCGTGCCGTTCCTCTGCGCCTCGGCGGTGCTCGATACGCTCACCGATCGACCGACGGACCGGGTTGCGCGCCTCGCGCCGCCACAGTCCCGCAGCTGGCCGATCTACGCCGATGTCCTTCTCCGCGCGGGCCACCGGCGCATCGCCGTGGCCACCGAACCGAGTGCGTACTGGAACGCCGGGGCGCACATCCTGCGCGAGCACCTCGCGCCACGCGGCGGCCAGGTGATCGAACTCGATGCGCGCGCGCTGGGTCCGGCGGCCGTGGGCGACGCCGTCGTCGACCACGGCGCGACCGCGCTCCTGCTGTTGGTCGGCTTTCCCGAGCCGGCCGTCTCGATCGTCAACGCCGTCCGCCGCGACCGGCGTCTCGCCCGGGTGTTGCTGGGCGCGCCGGCCGGGCAACCGGAATTCGCCACCTGGGCGGGGTCGCTGGGCGACCAGGGTGCCGCGGTTCCGTTCCTGCGCTACCTGCCGGCGCGCCTCTCGCCACTGGGGGCGCGCGTCGAAGCCGTCCTGCGCGAACGGCTGGCCGAGGCACCGTCCTTCGTCGCCTTCGAGGGCTACGACACCCTCCTGGTTCTTGCCGACGCGCTGCGCACGCACGGCACGGACCGGGCGGGCCTGGCCGGCGCATGGCCGCACATCGACGTCGAAGGCACGCGCGGGCGCATCCGCTTCGCCCGCGTGCCGGGCGTCGATGTCTGGCAATGGGCTACGGCGCCCATCCAGGTCGTCGATCGGGATCCGGCTCGCCCCGATCGCTTCCGGGTTCTTCATCCCGACGGGAAGGCCTGATCGCCACCAAGCACCGGCGACGGAGCATTCGGCTTGCGGACCGCGCTAGGGCGTTCCCGGCGGTAGCGCCCGGCGCAGGAAATCCGTGAAGCTGCGCAGGTTAGCGGCGTAACCCTGCGGGTCG
The DNA here is from genome assembly GCF_037137055.1 of Fulvimonas yonginensis. Classification (NCBI taxonomy): domain Bacteria; kingdom Pseudomonadati; phylum Pseudomonadota; class Gammaproteobacteria; order Lysobacterales; family Rhodanobacteraceae; genus Fulvimonas; species Fulvimonas yonginensis. The sequence continues at coordinate 154,945 of NZ_JBBBNY010000006.1, read as the reverse complement.
CGCGCCTGCACCAGGGTCGATGCGCCGTGCACGCCGACCGCCTGGCGGTAGTGCGTGACGTTCGCGCCGTGGGCGTCGCGCAGCACCTCCTGCACCTTGTCCTCTTCCTCGGGTCGGGTGGTGATGTAGAAGGGCACCGTGATCTTCGCGGCGGCGCGCTTGACCAGGTCCTTGTCGTCGAAGTATTCGCCGGGGGAGAAGCTGGCGACGGCGGCGATCGCCTGCGGGTGCTTCGCGGCCAGCAGGATCGCCAGCGAGGCCGAGTACGAACTGCCGACCACGCCAATGCGGGCGTAGTGGTGTTTCCGGGCCCAGGCCAGCGCGCCTTCCAGGTCCGGCAGGGCGTCCAGGTAGTCGGCCGAGCCGCCGCGCCGGGCCACGGTCTCGTTGCGGCCGCCGAACAGGCCGTCGCCGGAACGCTGGTCGATGGCCAGCGTGTCGTAACCCATCTTGGTCAGCACCGGCACCAGCGGGTCGTATTCCTGCCGGCTCGCGCCGGCCTGGTGGAACAGCAGCAGGATGGTATCGGTGTGTCCTCCGGCGCGGCTCAGGGTACCGAAGACCGTGCCATCGTCGCTGGCCTGCAACGTGACGGGCTCGCCTGCGTACGCCGCATACGACAGCAGAAGCGACAGGACGACGATCCAACGTTGGGTCTGATGCACGAACCAGGAAGGCATGGGGGCGCTCCTCATGGGGCCATTGGGTCGGGTTCACTGGGTGGAAGCCGAAGTCTATCGCGGGCGACGGTGGCGGCAGGCCACCTGAAGGCGCGGGCCCGGGGCGCTGCCCCGAGCATGGCTCGTGCGCGCGTGCCGGGAGGGGCGGTGAACCGGGTCGTACGGCCGTGTACCCTTGCGCATCCCGCCGGCGAACAACGATGGCCAAGAAGAACAGCACATCCCGATTCGAGGCAAGGCTGCGGCGCCCGGTGGAACCGCGTGACGCGTCCTGGGCGTTCGTGGTCCTGCCCGCTGAAGCCAGCGCCCGGCTCCCGCGGCGCGGGAGGACCACCGTCGAGGGCACGCTCAACGGCCAGGCGTTCCGCGCCACGCTCGAACCGGATGGCCGGCTGAGCCACTGGCTGAAGGTGGATGAGGCCTTGCGTGAGGCTGCGGGTGTGGCGATCGGCGACGCGGTCGTGCTCGAGATCGCGCCGGTGGCGAAGGAGCCGGAGCCGGACCTGCCACCGGACCTGCGCGATGCGCTGGCCGATGCGCCGGAGGCGCGGGCGGCCTGGGACAGCACGACCACCCTGGCGCGCGTGGACTGGATCCACTGGATCACCTCGGCCAAGCAGCCGGCCACCCGGGCCAAGCGGATCGCCGATGCCTGCGACATGCTGGCTTCCGGCAAACGGCGGGTCTGCTGCTTCGATCCCTCCGGGTACTACAGCAAGGCGTTTGGCGCACCGGAAGCGGCGGACGCGCCCTAGCCGGATGGCGCCCGGAGGCGCGGTTTCGGCTGGTGCCTGGACCGGCCCCCGTGCCTGACGCATCCGGCGCCGTGGCGCCGGTCAACGCGCCGGTGCGACGCGCCGCCACACGGTGATCGGCACGTTGCCGTCCGGACGCGGCGGCACGCGATAGCTGAGCACGTCGCCCTGCCACTCGTAGCGCCGGCTCTGCTGCTGCCCCTCCCAGTTGGGGAAGGAGGCGCCCTCGATGTGGAAGACCAGCAGGTGCCTGGCCGGGTCGATCCGGATCGTGCCGAAGTGGGTGCTCGAGCCCATCGCGGCGGCGCGGTATTCCTCGGCGCTGCCTTTGGCCTTGTCGCCGCCGGCGAAGCGCGGGCGGTCGGTGCGGAAGATCTGCAGCGAGTACCGGCCCTGCCGGTCGATCATCAGCCGTCCCCTGGGTGCGGCGCCGTAGTCGCGCGTGCGCGAGCCGTCCGGGTGCTGCACGTCGGCCGCGACGAGGTTCCAGGTGCCGGCCAGGGGGAAATCGCCGGCGGCGGTCGCGGCGAGGGCGCCGCAGGTCCAGGCGAAGCCGGCGCACAGCCATGCCAGGGCGAAAAGACGGGAGCGCGCGGGTCGTGGGGGCATCGGAGCGTTCCTCGGGGATTGCATGGGGACGGTCGCATCCTAGGCCGACTGCCGTTGCGGAAAAATGGAATAATTCGGCGTCGATCGATCAGGAATGCTTCAGCATGCGATTGCCAAACCTGGACATGGACGCGCTGCGCACGCTGGTCGCGATCCTGCAGCTGGGCAGCCTGGCGCGGGCTGCGGAGCGGGTCGGGCGCTCGCAATCGGCGGTCAGCCAGCAGATGCGCAAGCTGGAGACGCAACTGGGCCAGCCGCTTTTCCGCAAGCAGGGACGGCGCGTGGTGCTGACCGAGGCAGGCGACCGGGTGCATGCCTATGCGCGACGCATCCTCGAACTCAACGACGAGGCGGTGCACAGCGTGCGCGGCGCCGCGGTCGACGGCACGGTCCGTTTCGGCCTGCCCGGTGACTTCGCCGAGTCCTGGCTGCCGGCGGCACTGGGGCAGTTCAAGAAGGCCTACCCGGCGGTGCGGGTGGACGTGGCGGTCGAGCGCAACGGGCTCCTGCTGGAACGGCTGGATCGCGGCGAGCTCGACCTGGTGCTGGCCATGGGACACGCCCGGCGCAGCGACGCCGAGCTGCTGGCCAGGCTGCCGATGACGTGGCTGGGGCCGGCGGGTACGGACGGTGGGCTGCGCCCCGGCGCCGTGCTCGATCTGGCGCTCTACCACCCGCCGTGTTTCTTCCGTCAGGCCGGCACCGAGGCGCTGGACAAGGCCGGCATCGTCTGGCGCCCGGCCTTCGTGACGGCCAGTCTGCAGAGCCTGTGGGCCGGCGTGGCCGCCGGGCTGGGCCTCACCCTGCGTACCAGCGCCGGCGTGCCCTCCCACCTGGTGCGCCTGGACGAACGGCACGGCCTGCCGCCGTTGCCGAGCGTCGAGGTGTGCCTGCACGCCGCGAGCGGCGGAGCCTCGCCTGCGCTCACGCATCTGCGTCGGGCAGTGACCGAGCAGGCGCTGGCGCACCTGGCGCCGGGGTAGGGTCGACGCGGGATGGGCTAGGCACCGTGGGTGCGTGCCGCCAGACGGTGTGAAGCGCCGAGGCGCTTCCGGTCAGGGGTTCTGCGTTCCCGCGGCCTGGATCCACAAACGCCCCTCGGCCAGATCCAGCGTCACGACCTTGCCGCGCAGGAAGGGCATGCCCAGGTTGCCGTCGATTGCCATGTCGGGGGTGAACGCGCGGCCGCGGGCGTGCAAGTCGGGAGCGACCGGGATATCCGCCGTTTGCGGGCCTTTTGCATCGGCGTCCAGGCCGAACAGCGACGCGTACGGCTGCGAGACCAGCAGAGTGCCGCCGTTGCCGGTGTCCAGCTCGAACCAGGTCATGCCATGGGAGGTCGACACGCCCACCGAGGCAGCCAGCGCATGGCCCTGCAGTTCGCGTGAGAGCAGGACCGGCAGCGGCGTCGCGTGGGAGACGCGCTCATGCAGGCTGGCCGGCGTCTCCACGATCAGCTGCCGGTGCACCAGATCGACGGTGATCGCCTTGCCGGCGAACAGGTCCAAGGCGATAGAGCCTGCCACAGGGGCCGCATCCTTGGCCATCAGCGGCGCGGGGTCGATCACGGCGGTAACCGGCGCCACGAACGTATGGCCGTCCAGAGCGATCCGCACGTTATCGCAGCGCGGTGCGTCCAGGCGCTTGCCGGTCATCTGGAACCCGGATAGCCGGCCCCAGGGCGTGCAGCCAATGGTCCTGGCAAAGTCCGGGGCCAGCAGGGTGATCCCTCCTGCGGTGTCGAACACGAACAGGCCCGTGTGTCCGTCGACGCTGGCGCGGAGCGCGACGGTCTTGCGGTAAGGCTCGAGCTTGAACACCGCTTCGGGCATGGCGCCATGCGCCAGCACGGCGGTGCTCAGCAGGCTGGCGGCAAGGGAGAGGAGGATGCGGGTCATGGGTGGCCTCGGATGGGGGGCGGCAGCACTTTATCCAGGGAATGCGCCTGCTTATGCTGTGGTTTCCGAATTCACTCTTTGGCGGCGCTGAAGGAGCCAGTGGACCGTTTCGCTGCCATGCATTCCTTCGTGCGAGTCGCCTCGCTGCGCAGCTTCGCGCGCGCCGCGGCCGAACTCGGCGTTTCACCGGCCACGGTGACGGCCCACGTGCAGCACCTGGAGCGTGGGCTCGGGGTGCGCCTGATCGAGCGCAATACCCGGTCGCTGCGCCTGACCGAGGAAGGCGCACTCTACTTCGACCACTGCTGCAGGACGCTGGAGGAGATGCGGCAGGTGGAAGGCCTGCTGATATCACGCGGGCCGGCGTTGCGAGGCGTGTTGCGTGCCGATGTGCCGGTGGTTCTGGGCCGGCGCCTGATCGCGCCGCACCTGCCTGCGTTCCTGGGGCGGCATCCGCAACTGGCGCTGCACCTGTCGATGGAGAACCGCAGTCAGGATCTCATCGGGCGCGGCTGGGACTGCGCGATCCGCATCGCGGCGCTCCCGGACTCCTCGCTGATCGCACGCCGCCTCGGGGCGGTGCGCTGGATAACCTGCGCCGCACCCGATTACCTGGCGCGCGCGGGCGAACCGGCCACCCCCGCGGACCTCGCCCGTCACAATTGCCTGGGCTTCATGCCGATCGGCGCGCGTGCGCCTGCGCCGTGGCGCTTCCAGTGCGACGGTCGGACGATCGAACTGGCGCCATCCGGCAACCTGGTGATGGATTCGCTCGATCCTCTGCTCGACGCGGCTGCGGCAGGCCTGGGCCTGGTCCAGGTCGACCACGCCGCCGCCCGCGCGTTCCTTGGTGACGGCCGCCTGCGCCGCGTGCTTGCAGGCTTTGCCGACGACGGTCCACCGATCATGCTCATCGCCGGTGGCACGCGACAGATGCCCCGCAAGGTGAGGGCCTTCGGCGATTTCGTTGAGAGCCTGATCGCCTGATACCGGCGCGGCCGGCACCGGTGGCCCGACCATGCTCATGGGCCGCGCTGCCCATGCGGAGGGCGGGGCAACGACGTGCAGTACGGTTTCAATGCGCAACGTCGTGTGCGGGTGCATATGGTGCCCCGTCAACGACTCAGTGGTGGGCATGTCGTTTCCTGGCGTATCTCCGCCATAGCCTGTTCCCGGGGTGGGGGCAGGGCGATCGATCGCTTCCCTACATCCGTTTCACGCCGGATGCCGTCTCTGCTCGGGGCGCACCCGCCACACGCGGCGCGTGCCGCTGGCATGCAACGGCGTTGTCACGCAGCATTGCTAGGTTCAGGGGGATGGAGTCACAACCAAGGGGAGTGGACATGTTCGGATCACATCGCGCCATGGGGATGGCGCTGTGTCTTTTTGCGGCCTCGCTGCCGGTGCTCGCCGCCGATCTCACGATCAGCAACTTCCGCGTGCGCGGGCCGGCGGGTGGCAACGACGAGTTCGTCGAGCTGCACAACGGCTCGGGTGCGCCGCTGGATGTGGGCGGCTATGCGCTGCTGGCCTCCAACGCGTCGGGCACCACCGGCACGCGGGCCGTCTTGCCGTCGGGTACCACGATCGCGCCCGGCTGCTACCTGCTGCTGACCAACACGGCCAGCGGCGGCTATTCGGGCAGCGTCGCCGGCGACCTCGGCTACAACACCGGCATCACCGATACCGGTGGCCTGGCGATCGCCGATGGCGCGGGCCGGCTGGTGGACCAGGTCGGCCTGAGCAGCGGCTCGGCCTACGGCGAGGGCACGCGCCTGGTGTCGCTGGGTTCGGGCAACCTCGACCAGTCCTACGCGCGCATCCGCGACGCCGCGGGCAACGTGCGGGACACCGGCGACAACGCTGCGGACTTCGTGTTGCAAGCGCCATCACAGCCGCGCAACCGCGCGAGCGCCTGTTCCGACGTGGGCCTGAGCGTGTCGGTGGACGATGCGGCGGTGGCGGAAGGCGACAGCGGCACCACGCCGCTGGTCTTCACGCTCACCCTGAGCAAGCCGGCACCCGTGCCGGTGCAGGTGCGCGTCACCACCGCCGACGGCGCCGCCACGGTGGCCGACGGGGACTACGACGCGCTGGACACGGTGGTGCGGTTCGGCGTCGGCGACACCTCGCAACAGGTCACGGTGACCGTGCACGGCGATACGACGGTCGAGCCGGACCAGGATTTCGCGGTACACCTGAGCGAGCCGTCCGCCGGCCTTGCCATCGCCAAGGGTGACGCGATCGGCGGCATCCTCAACGACGATGCGGCGCAGGCGGAGGTCTTCCAGATCCAGGGCAGCGGCGATGCCTCGACGTACGTGGGGCAGCCGGTGATCACCCGCGACAACATCGTCACCAGCGTCGGCCCGGCCGGCTTCACCATGCAGACGCCCGACAGCCGGGACGACCGCAACCGCCTGACCTCCAATGGCGTGTACGTGTTCACCGGTGGCGCCCCGCAGGTGAGCGTGGGTGATGCCGTCGACGTGCGCGGCACGGTGGTCGAGTACTACGGACTGACCGAGCTGACCGGCGCCCGCGTCACCGTGAAGAGCGTCGGCAACGGCCTGCCGGCGCCGGTGGTCTTCGGGCGCGATACGCCTTCCACCGACCCCGGGCACCTCTCGTGCGGCAGCACCAACTTCGAGTGCTTCGAGGGTATGCGCATCCGGGTGGACCGGGGCATCGTCGACCGCGGCAACCAGCGCTACGGCAAGGATCCATTTGCCGAGGTGTTCGTCAGCGCCGGCGGCACCCGCTCGCTGCGCTCGCCGGGCGTACCGTTCGGCACCGCGGCCCCGGACACCCACTCGGGCGTGTGGGACGGCAATCCGGAAGTGTTCGAGATGGACGCCGATGCGCTGGGCGCCGTGCCCGCCGGCACCGGCATCAACGGCGGTGCGCGCTTCGTGGCCGAAGGCGTGATGAGCTACGACTACGGCGATTACGTGTTCCAGCCGACCACGCTGCGCATCCTCGATCCGGCCACGCTGCCGCGCCCGGTCGACGACCCGGGCAACCCGCACGGCCTGCGCGTGGGCAACCTCAACATGTTGCGCCTGTGCGATACCGATGGCGGCAACAGCCAGTACGAGTGCGGCGACCACGGCACGCCCACGCAGGCACAGCTGAAGCTCAAGCTCGAGCGCCTGTCCGCCTACATCGGCGGCGTGCTGAAGCTGCCGGACGTGCTGGCCGCCGAGGAGGTGGAAAGCCAGGCGGTGCTGCAGCGGCTGGCCGACCAGCTCGCGCAGGACTATCACGTCACCTACAGCGCCCACCTGGTGGACGGTCACGACCCCAGCGGCATCGACGTGGGCTTCCTGGTGCGCGCCGATCGCGTGCGCGTGGAGGAGGTGACCCAGCTCGGCGGGGACACCACCTGGGTCGATCCGGCGACCGGCCAGTCCGGTTTCCTGCACGACCGCCCACCGCTGCTGCTGGAGGGCACCCTGCTGGACCGCAACGGCTTCTCCTTCCGGCTGCTGGCGGTGCACCCGAAGTCGCGCATCGGCGTGGACAGCGGCACCGATGCGCCGCGCAACCGGGCCAAGCGTTTCGAGCAGGCCAGGGACATCGCCCGCGACGTGCAGAACCTGCAGACCGATCCCAAGTCGGCCTACGAGCCGCTGGTGGTGCTGGGCGACTTCAACGCCTACCCGTTCACCGACGGCTGGGTCGACGTGGTCGGCGCCATCGCGGGCACCTACGACGACAGCGCCAACCTGCTGAACCTGGGCGGCAACATCGTCCGGCCCGCGTTGTGGAATGCGGTGCAGTCGGTGCCGCAGAACGACCGCTACTCGTTCCTGTTCACCGAGCAGCTGGGCGCGATCCAGGGCTACGCCCGGAACGGTTCCTACGACTCCGGCCGCGACGTGCCGGTCGCCCAGGTGCTCGACCAGGCCCTGCTCGATCGCCTGGCCCATCGCTGTTTCCGCCGCTTCCAGTACGGCCGAGGCAACCTCGACGCGCCGGACCAGACGCAGGACGACGCGGCCGGCTACGGCGACCTGCGCAAGGCGATCGGCGTGTCCGACCACGACGGCTTCGTGCTCGACCTGGCCTGCCCGGGGCTGTCGCACAGCCGGCAATGAGCCGCCTGGCGATGCCGTGACACGGAACGGCCCGCCGGCGACGGCGGGCCTTTGTCGTTGGCGGACGCGCGCTGGGCCCCACCGGTGCGGCGTGCCGGTGGATGCCCGCCGCGGGCCGGGGTGCTAAGTTTCCAGGCTTTCCACCTGCCGGAGTCCTCCATGTCCCGCGCCCCTCTCGCCGGTTCGCCGGCCATGCGTCGTCGGTTCTCCTCTCTGGCCCTGGCCGTGTCCATGGCCCTTGCCGCCGGTACGGTCGGCGCGCAGCCACCGGCAGGCGCCCGGGTGCCACCGCCACGGGACACGCCTTATCCGGGCACGGTCGTCTTGCGTGTGGACGCCAGCGACACGCGCCAGGGCATCTTCCGCGTCCACGAGACCCTGCCGGTCAAGGCCGGTCCCCTTACGCTGCTCTATCCCGAGTGGATCCCCGGCGACCACTCGCCGAGCGGTCCGGTGGCCATGCTGGCCGGTCTCGAGCTCCGCGCCAACGGCAAGCCGCTCGAGTGGACCCGCGACGAGTACGACGTGTACGCCTTCCATCTGGACGTGCCGGCGGGCGTTGCCACGATCGACGCGGACTTCCAGTACCTGTCCAGCCGCGACGGCGGGTACGAGATGACCGACCGCATGCTCGACCTGGAATGGAACAAGGTGGCGCTGTACCCGGCCGGGCATTTCTCGCGCGACATCACCTTCGCGCCGAGCGTGACGCTGCCGCGCGGGTGGCGGTTCGGCAGCGCCCTCAAGACGGCCTCGCGTTCGGGCGACACCACCACCTTCAAGCCGGTGCCGTTCAACACGCTGGTCGATTCGCCGATCTACGCGGGCCAGTACTTCAAGCGCGTGGACCTCACCCCGGCCGGCGAGGCGCCGGTGCACCTGGACATCGTCGCCGACGCGCCCAGGTACCTGGAGATGACGCCCGCGCAGGTGCAGGTGCATCGCGCGCTGGCGGCGCAGGCCGTGAAGCTGTTCGGCTCGCACCACTACGACCACTACGACTTCCTGTTCTCGCTGTCGGACCAGCTCGGCGGCAACGGCCTGGAGCACCACCAGTCCAGCGAGAACGGCCTGGGCGCCGACTACTTCACCGCCTGGAAGGACGCCGCACCTGGCCGCGACCTGCTGGCGCACGAGTACGCCCATTCCTGGAACGGCAAGTTCCGCCGGCCGGCCGACCTGTGGACGCCCAACTTCAACGTGCCGATGGGCGATTCGCTGCTGTGGGTGTACGAGGGCCAGACCCAGTACTGGGGCTTCGTGCTGACCGCGCGCGCCGGCATGTGGACGCCGCAGCAGTTCCGCGACGCACTCGCCATGGTCGCCGCCAACTACGACCGCAACCGCGCGGGTTTCCAGTGGCGCACGCTGGAGGACACCACCAACGATCCGACCGCGGCCCACCGCATGGGCCTGCCGTACCGCAGCTGGCAGATGAGCGAGGAGTACTACAGCGCGGGCCAGATGGTGTGGCTGGCCGTCGATGCGAAGCTGCGCGCGCTGACCCACGACCGCAAGTCGCTGGACGACTTCGCGCGCGCCTTCTTCGGCGTCGACGACGGCAGCTACGTGACCCGCACCTACACCTTCGACGACGTGGTGGCGGCGCTGAATGGCGTGGCCGCCTACGATTGGGCGGGCTTCCTGCGCGCGCGCGTCGACACGATCGACCCGCCGCTGCTCGACGGCCTGGAAGGCACCGGCTGGAAGCTCGTCTACACCGGCCAGCCGAGCGACTACGAGAAGCAGTACGACAGCCGCCCCGAGTCACCCCGGCACATCTTCAACTTCGCCTGGTCGATCGGCCTGACCGTGGACGAGCACGGCCAGATCAACGACGTGCGCTGGAACGGGCCGGCGTTCAAGGCGGGCGTCAGCACCGGCGCCACGATCGTGGCAGTGGACGGCGAGGACTATTCGAAAGAGGCGCTGAAGGATGCGATCGCCGCGGCCAGGGACGGCAAGGCGCCGATCCAGCTGCTGCTGAAGTTCCAGGGCGGCTACCGCACCGTGCCGGTGGACTACCACGGCGGCCTGCAATACCCGCACCTGGTACGCGTCGAGGGCACGCCCGATTACCTGAGCGAGATCATCGCGCCGCGCAGCTAGCGCGGAGACGGCGCGGGCTCGCGGGTGGACTGGCGCTGGGCGGCTTCGGGCCGCCCGGCTTTTCCCCGGCGCCCTCGCAGCGCTCTGGTCGATTACCGCAGTTCGGCCCGCGCGAGGGGATCGCCCTCGACCGGCTTCTGGACGGCGCGGTAGGCGCGGCGCGGCTTCGTCCCGGAACGTTGCGCCGCGAGTCGGAACGGCTTGAGCCCCCCGCGGCGCCATGGGACGATCGCGCCGTGACCCGCCGACCCATCCTCGCACGGCACCTGCGCGACCTGGCCCGGCTGCGCCGCGTGCGTGACCGGATCGACCGGGAGTACGCGAAGCCGCTCGACGTCGAGGCGCTTGCGCGCGGCGCGCACATGTCGGCAGGGCACCTGAGCCGCCAGTTCAAGCTCGCGTTCGGCGAGTCGCCCTACAGCTACCTGATGACGCGGCGCATCGAGCGCGCCATGGCGCTGCTGCGTCGCGGCGACCTCAGCGTCACCGAGGTGTGCTTCGCCGTGGGGTGCGCTTCGCTGGGCACCTTCAGCACCCGCTTCGGGGAGCTGGTCGGAGTGCCGCCCAGCGTGTACCGGCGCGAGGCGGCGTGGGCCGTCGCGGGAATGCCCTCCTGCGTGGCACGGCAGGTAACCAAACCGGTCAGGAATCGAGAAGCGCCGGCAGGCGAGCCGCACCTAGCATGACGGCTCCATCCCACCGAGCCCGAGCACCATGGACATCACCATCCACGCGAGCTTCCTCCCGCACAACGACCCGGACGCCTCCCTGGCCTTCTACCGCGACACGCTCGGTTTCGAGGTGCGCAACGACGTGGGCTACCACGGCATGCGCTGGATCACGGTCGGCCCGCCCGGCCAGCCCGGCACCTCCATCGTGCTGTTCCCGCCGGCCGCGAGCCCGGGCGTCACCGACGAGGAGAAGCGCACCATCGCCGAGATGATGGCCAAGGGCACCTACGCCATGATGCTTCTCGCCACGCCGGACCTCGACGCCGCGTTCGAGCGGATCCAGGCCAGCGGTGCCGAGATCGTGGAAGAGCCCACCCAGCAGCCGTACGGCGTGCGCGATTGCGCCGTGCGCGATCCGGCCGGCAACCTGCTGCGCGTGCAGGAGCGGGGCTGATCGGAATCCATGAACCGCCGGCATGCGAGCCGGTGGAAAGAAGATGACCACGAGGCGCAGGCCGGCCGATGGCACGGCCTGCGCAGTGGCGCGGGCGGATAGGCCGCAACCCGTGCGGCATTCGCTACCGGCTGTCGGCGCGGGCGTGCGCCCACCGCGTGGCCGGTCGCCACGGCTCTGCGACCGCTCCGCAAAAACTTCCGCTGTTCAAGAACTTACGTTGCGTCCGATGCGCGAGAGCGGGCCTCTTCCGTGCTAGCGTGGCCCGGTTGCGCCTGCCTGGAGGCAGGTGTGACTCGTGGGTGGCGGCGCATGCCGGGGAGCTCACGGCCATTCTTGAATCTAACGGGGAGAGATTTTTGATGCAGACGAAGATTTCGATGTTGTGCCTGGCCTTGGGGGCAGCGCTGGGCTCGATGGCCATGCCAGTGCAGGCGGCCGCCGGCGGCAACGCCTGGGTCGCCACCGCGACGCATGCGCACGCGCTGGCGGCGACGGCTTCCGCAAAGGACCTGGCCGAGCCCGGGATGCCGATCCATATCGATGTGGCGCTCAAGCTGCAGAACCGGGCGGTGCTCGATGCGTTCATCGCCGACGCGCACAACCCGCACAGTTCCACCTACGGGGCGACGCTGCTGCCGCAGGACGTGGCGGCGAACTTCGCGCCCAGCGACGCGCAGGTGCAGGCGGTGGTCGACTACCTGGCCAAGGCCGGCTTCACGCACATCACCGTGGCGCCGAACCGGCTGATGGTCTCCGCCGATGGCACCGCCGCCGGCGCGCAGACCGCCTTCGCCACCCGCCTGATCCATGCGCACGACAGTGAAGGCCATGCCGCCTACGCCAACATCGACGATGCCAAGGTGCCGGCCGCACTCGCCGGTACGGTGCTGTCGGTGCTCGGCCTGCAGACGGTCTCGCATGCGCACACCATGATCCGCACGGCCGGCAAGCCGGGCAGCGGCGGCGGTGGCGCCGGCACCATCACCGGCCACAACCCGACCACCTTCCCGACCATCTACAACGCCGGCGGCACGCCGACCGCATCGACCGTGACGGTGGGCATCATCAGCGACGGCGACATGACGCAGCCGCTCAACGACCTGGCGAGCTTCACCAGCAGGAACGGGCTGCCGGCGGTCAACACGCAGGTGGTGGTGGCCGGCCCCGCCGGTACCGACACCAGCGGCACGGCCGAGTGGGACCTGGACAGCCAGGACATCGTCGGCATGTCCGGCGGCGTGGGCAAGCTGATCTTCTACACCGCCACCTCGCTCAGCAACAGTGCGCTCACCACCGCCTACAACCGCGCGGTCAGCGACAACCAGGCGCGCGTCATCAACGTGTCCCTGGGCGAGTGCGAGACCTACGCCTACCAGGACGGCTCGATGGCGGCGGACGACCAGATCTTCGCGGTCGCGGTGGCGCAGGGGCAGACCTTCTCGGTGTCCACCGGCGACGACGGCTCCAACGAGTGCGGCGGCAGCCCGCGCGGAACGACACCGAGCTACCCGGCCAGCTCGCCCTACGTGGTGGCGGTCAGCGGCACCACGCTCGGTACCGGCAGCAACAACAGCTGGGCCAGCGAGACGCTGTGGAGCAAGGCAGGCGGCAGCCCGAGCACGGTCGAGCCCAAGCCGAGCTGGCAGACCCAGGGCGGCGGCAGCACCCGTGACGTCGCCGACGTGGCGTTCGATGCCGATCCGAACTCCGGTGCGGTGATCATCGTCAACGGCAGCAATGCCCAGTACGGCGGCACCAGCCTCTCGGCCCCGCTGTTCGCCGCGACCTGGGCGCGCATGCTGGCCGGGCATGCGTCGCTCGGCTTCGCCGGTCCGCACCTGTACCAGGTTCCGTCGAGCGTGTACCACGACGTGACCTCCGGCAGCAACGGCGGCGAATCCGCTGGGACCGGCTGGGACTATGCCAGCGGCTTCGGCAGCATCATCGTCGGCAACCTCAACGCGAGCCTGTAAGATGACTTCGCCCGGCGGCACCCGCCGCCGGGCGAACCCGGGCCGAAGCGCCTGCGCCGGGCGATTCACCAGCTGCGCTTGGCCACGCCCTCGAACACGTTGTTGTTCGGGTTGGTCTGGATCATGTAGATGGTGTTGCCCCACGGGCCGAGGTGGATGGCGAAGGCGGTGGCGTTCGTGTCCGCGAACTGCACGGTGCCGTTGCAGTCCGGCTGCACCGCATAGGTGCCGGCAGTGTTCGTTCCCTGGACGGTGATGCCCAGGTCGCCGAACGGGTTGGCCGCCGTGAAGGAGAGGGCCGTCACGCCGCCGGCTCCATCGAAGCGCAGGGTTTCGACGATCGCCTTGGGCACCCACGGTGTGCCGGGCGGTGTGAACGGCGGCCGCGTGAACCCGCTGGTCGCGAAGGTGTAACGACCCTTCAGCGTGGCGTTGCTGCAGGTGGCGGCGAGCGCCAGCCCGGGCAGGCACAATGCCAGCACCAGTGCGGCCGAGCCGGTCAGCAGGGCGCGGCTGCGCGCGTGCCGTGAAGCCGCGTTGCCGTTGCCGCCGGTGCCCATCGCCGCGTTCGCTGCCGGCCGCGGGGCGGCGGGGCGTGTTTTCAGTGCGCTTCTCATGTGCGTGCTCTCCTTCTCCAGACAAAGGGACGGGGCGGAGCCCCGGTATCGCCGCGGCGACCGTGCCCGGCGACGGGCCCGGCCGTGGATCGGACAGGCGTCCGCAGACCGGATCGCGCAGTCTTGGTCGCCGCCCGCGCGAAGGTCCTTCGGTTTTTCTGGAGCTTTTCTGGAGGAGGCTGCTGGCGATGCCGTGTCGAAAGGTCTAAGGTGCGGCGGCGATCGGGAGTTGGGCAATGGACAAGGTGGACACCACCGCATTGCTTGCGTCCGCCAGCCCGGCAGGCCGGGCCGACGCGCCGCGCGTACGCATCGGCGGCTGCCGCGTGGAAGCCGACCTCGACCGCGTCGTGCTGCCCGACCGCGAAGTCGCGCTCGAGCCCAAGGCGATGGCCGTGCTGATGTACCTGGCGCGCCATCCGGGACACGTGGTCAGCGCGAGCGAGCTGATCGAAGCGGTGTGGCAGGGGCGGCCGATGGGCGACAACCCGGTCTACCGCTGCATCGCCCAACTGCGCCGCGCGCTCGGCGACGACGCCCGCGCGCCGACCTACATCGCCACGGTGCCGACCAAGGGCTATCGCCTGATCGCGCAGGTCGAGCCGCTCGGTCCGCTGACGCCGCCAAACTCGTCCGACGGGCGGGAAGTGCACCGGGACGTCGTGGCGGACCGGCCGGGCGTGCGCAGGCACGGCCGCGCGTGGCGCCTGGCGCCGCTCCTGCTCGTGCTGCTGGCAGCCCTGGCCGTGCTGCTCGGGTGGCGCCGCAGTGCCGCACCGGTGCCGGTCGCCCGGCCACCGCCCACGCTTGCCGTCCTGCCGTTGCAACCGGCGGCCACCGACGAGGACGGCGTGCTGCTGGCGCAGGGCATGACCGACCTCCTTCGGCACCAGCTCTCCCGGCTGCCGGGTCTGGTCGTGGTCGCCGGCACCTCGACCGCCGGCATGGCCGATCCCGGCGTCGCCCCGCGTTCGGCAGGCGATCGCCTCCACGCGCGCTACCTGCTGCGTGGACAGGCGACGCGGGCGCCGGGACGGCTGCGGGTGGCGCTGCAGCTGGTCGATGCATCCTCCGGGCGGCGGCTTTGGACCGCCACGCTCGACCGGCCGGTGACCGAGCTGGCAGCCATCCGCAACACCGTGCTTCGGGACGTGGCCGGTGCGCTGCACCTGCGGCTGGACGCCAAGGCCAGGGACGCACCGGCCGATGGGTTGCGCCTGGATGCGTACGCGGTCTTCACGCGCGGCCGGCAGCGCCTCGCCAGGGGCGACGCCGCCAACGCCGCGGAAGCGGCCGAGCTGTTCCGCCGGGCGACCATCCTGGAGCCGGGGTTCGCCCGTGCCTATCTGGGGTTGGGCCAGGCCCTCCTGCGGCAGGCCGATGTGGCGATGACACCGCCGCCCGGAACGATGGCGGAGGCGCGCCAGGCGATCGACCGGGCGCTGGCGCTGGACCCCATGCTGGGCGAGGCATGGGCTGCGCGGGCACGCTTCGCGCGCGATCCGGCGGAGGCCGATGTGCTGTATCGCAAGGGCCTGGCGCTGGCGCCCAACGACGGTCCCGGGTATGCGCACTACGCCGGCTTCCTGTTCCGCCAGGCGCGCGTGGGCGAGGCGATCGAGACGATCGAACGCGCGCGGCGGATCGACCCGCTCGATCCCGAACTGTGCCTGACCCAGGCGTTCCTGGTCATGGTCGTGCGCAGCGACGTTGCCGAGCACGACCGGCTCGTGCGCCAGGCGCTGCGGATCCGTCCGCACTACCCGCCGGCGCTCTACCAGCTGGCCTACTCCAAGTGGGAATACAGCGGCGAGTTCGCCGAGGCCGCGCAACTGGTCGAGCAGGCGATCGCGGCCGAGCCGCGCTCGCTGGAGGCGAGGGCGCTGGCTCGCGACATCTACCTCGACCTCGGCGACCCGGCGGCGGCGCGATCCGTGCTCGGCCCCGATGCACCGCTGCAGGCGACGGTGGAACTCGCCCAGTACCGAGGCGACCGGCTGGGCGCGGCCGGTGCGCTGGGGGCCCTGCCGGCCGGGCAGTGGTCCGACCAGGGCCCGCAGGCCGCGAAGGCGCAGGCCGTGCGCGATGCGGCCGTGGTGACCGGGCGATGGCGGCCCACGCTGCGCCGCCTGCAGTCGGTGCAGGACGCACACCACAACCCGTTGCCGATGGCGTACCGCGGCTACGCACTGGTGTACGCCCATGCGCTGGTGCTCGACGGCCAAGCCGGGAAGGGGCGGCAGCTGGCCCGTTCCACCCTTGCGCTGCTGGATGCGCACGGCATCGGGCGCGCCCGCCACTGGTTCAGCCGCGAACGCGCCGCGGCGTTCGCCGTGCTGGGCGACGATGACCAGGTGCTGCAGGAACTGCGCTACAGCGTCGAGAACGGCCAGCTCTACCGCTGGTGGTACCTCGCCGGACACGACCCGCTCTACGCGCACCTGCGCACCGATCCGCGCTTCCAGGCGCTGGACCGGATGGCACGGGCGCATCGCGAGCGGCAGCGCGCGCTGCTGGAGGCGTGGCGTCGCGACAACGGCCTCCCGGGCGGCGGCATGGCCGGTGTCGAGCGCGGCCCCTGAGGTGCAAAAAAGGAGGCGGCTCCGCCGCCTCCTTCGTCTTCCACGGAGATGCTTTCCGGTCGCGCGTCAGCGGCCGCCGTGGCCGGTGCCCGACGCGGTGGTCGCGCTGGCCGTGCCAGCGCCGACCGCGGCCTGCACCGCGGCATGGGCATCCAGGATGCCTGCGCCGATCGAGGCGCGTCGCGACGGCTTCACGCTGGGCGCATAGGCAGTGCTCTGCAGGATGTTCAGCACCGCGCTGGGCGTCAGCAGGGACTGGCCGGAGGCCAGGCGTGCGCTCTGCATCAGCGCCACCGCGCCGGCGACGTGCGGCGTGGCCTGCGAGGTGCCCGCGTAGCCGCCGTAGGTGCTGTCGTTCGGCACCGGGGTGGTCTTGCCGCTGTTGAGTGCCTGCCAGATGAAGCCGTCGTTGGACTGCGTGCCGCTGCTGCCGTCGTTCTCGTAGACGCCGCCGCCGGGGGCCGCCAGCTCCACGGCCGAGCCGTAGTTGGAGTAGTAGGCGCGCCGGCTGGTGATGCCGGTGGCGGCCACGGTGATCACGCCGGGGCAGCTGGCCGGCGAGAAGCGGGACGCATCGGCGTTGGAGTTGCCGGCAGCGACCACCGCCACCGCGCCGAGGCTGTTCGCCTTGGCCACGGCCAGGCCTTCCGGATCGGTCGACGAGCAGGTGCCCGAGCCGCCGAGGCTCAGGTTGATGACCTGGGCCGGGTGGGTGTTGTCGGGCACGCCGTCCACATGGCCGCCGGCCGCCCACACGATGGCGTCGCTGATGTCGCTGTCGTAGCCGCCGCAATGGCCCAGCACGCGTACCGGGAGGATCTTCGCGTTGTAGGCGATGCCGGCCATGCCCTGGCCGTTGTTGGTGAGCTCCGCGCCCGCCGTGCTGGCGACGTGGGTGCCGTGCCAGGAGCTGTCCTCCGGCGGATTGCTCGCATTGGTGCATGCGGAGAGGTACGGCTCGGTGGTGGTCCAGTCGCCCAGGTCCCAGCCACCGGGCGCGCGGCCGTCGGTCGACCGACCCGAGACCAGCGAGTCGGTGATGAGGTCGTAGCCGGCGTCGGCCAGCGAGGTGTCCACGTCCACGTGGCTGGTGATGCCGGTATCCAGCACGGCGATCACGATGCCGGTGCCGTCAGCCAGGTCCCAGGCGCTGTTGACGTTGCTGCCGCCGTAGTCGGGGTGGCCGAACGCGGTGACCGAACCGTCGGGCGCCTTCAGGTCCCACTGGTAGTTGCCGTAGTAGGTGTCGCTCGGCACGAAGGTGGCCGGCTGCAGCGACCTGGGCGCGGCGATGTCGCGCACCGGGTGGCGCAGCACGTCGGGCGCGACGCTGGCCACGGCCGGGTCGGCGGCGATCTGCTTGATCAGCGCGACCGCCTCGGCCTTGTCGAGCTTGCGCGACGTGCGCACGAGGTCCGACCCGACGGCGAGCTTGCGCTGGTAGATGGCGCGGGGCGCGGCGCGGCCGGCGGCCGCCTGCGCCAGGCCGGCGCGGCTGATGGCGGCCTGGATGTTCTGCGCGGCCGCGGCGCGATCGGCGCGTTCGGTGCTCCCCTCGCGATAGGTGACGATGAAGCGGTCGTACTGCCCGCCGTCACTGAGCGAACTGATGTTGTAGCGGGTGCTGGTCGGCGGCGCGTCGGCGGCATGGGCCGAAACCGAGAGCGCAAGAGCGATGGAGGCGCCGAGCAGCGCCTTGAAGCCAAAACGATGGTGCATGCGTGATCCTCTGACGGTGGCAGCGCGTTCACGGCTGCCGCAGGTGGAGGGCAGGATGCGGATCTTCCGAAGATGGACTGCAATCCCCCGATGGCACCCGGCCCCGACGTCGCTGTCGGCCCCTACCGGGTGGTGGTTCGACCGTAGGCAGAATCGCGTTGCGGATCCGTGAATCCGCCCCGCAGAAAACGAGGCACGGATCACGATCCGACGCCTGGCCGGATGGACGTCCGAAGCCGAAGGGCTCTGGTTTCCTCACCGCGTGGTCAGCCGCATGGTCCGGCACCCGCCGACGCCCTCGGGATGCACGACGCGGCCGTGCCGGATTCCGGGCAGGCAGCCGCCGTCGGGACGACGAATGCGGGCCGGCGTGCAGCGGTTCGCGCGCATCCGCCGCTCGGCGCTCATCGCCGGGCGGCTGAGGCGATCCATCCGCGGTGCAACGGCTACGCGTGACCACCATGGACAGCAGCCCGAAGCTGCACTCGAGCCGCTACAGCAGGGGCGTTCTGCGACTGCTTGCGCACGGCGCGGCGAGCCTGGGCGGCAGACGGCCACCGGCAGGAGACGCGTGGCCCGGACACGTCGAAGGCCGGACAGGCCGGCCTTCGACGGAGGCACTACATGGCTCAGTAGCGCGGGCCGGTGTTGAGGTTGGTGCCGGTGCTGCCGCGGGTGGCGCCCAGGCCTGCGCCGGTGCCGGTCGAGATGTCCTCGGCGCCGTGGCGTTCGAAGATCGCGCGGGCGCGATCGCGCTCGGCCATGTCCTCGGTGTGCACGGTCACCAGCGCGCGTCCCTCGCGCACGCGCTCGTCGTAGTGCTTGGCCTCCACTTCCGGGATCCCCAGGCCGATCAGCGCGCCGACGATGCCGCCGGTGGCGCCGCCGATCGCTGCGCCGCCGAGCGCGGCCATGATCGGGCCGGCCGCGATGAATGGGCCGATGCCGGGGATGGCGAGCGTGCCGATACCCACCAGCCAGCCCAGGCCCGCGCCGACGCCCATGCCGGCGACGCCCCCGGTGGTGGCGCCTTCCGGTGCCTTGGTGTTCTGCTCGGTGGCGAATTCGCGCGTGCCGCGGCGATCCTGCATCAGCACGGAGATGTCGTTGCCGGAGAAGCCGGCGTCCTTCAGGTCGCTGACGATCTCTTCGGCGTTGTCCTGGCCGGCGACGGTACAGAAGACGGATGCGTACATGGGTGTTCTCCTCAATCGGTATCGGTGTCGATGTCGAGCTGGTTGTCGACGCGCGTCACGCCGCGGACGCCGGCGACATCCCGTTCGACGCGTGCCTTCTCCTGCGCATTGGCGACCGGTCCGCGCAAGGTCACCACACCGCCGTTGGCGACCACCTTCACGTTGTGCGCCTTCACCGAAAGACTGTCGTCGTGGACGATGGCCTGGCGCACCCGCGCCACCAGGTCGACTGCGGCGGAGCTGTTGGATTGCTTCATGGGCGTGACCGCGGCATCGCTGCGGTCGCGGCGATTCATGCGGGAGTTGTCCGCCTTGGGACTGGCGGTGGACTGCCCCGCGGTCGAAGCCGAGGCCTGCTGTGCGGGTGTGGCCGGTTGCCCGAAGGCGACGGTGCTTGCCACGAGGGCCGCGAATGCGCCCATGGCCAAAGGGGTGGGCAGTGCGAGCTTCATGCGTTTCTCCTGCGTGGGGCGATACGGCCGCGGCCGCTGTAGGCGGTCTCCGGCCGCGGCAGATCACGCTAGGAAACCGGTGGTTAAGCGAGGGTGTCCCTGCGGTGAGGCGGATTTGGGGACCGCCGTGAGGGGCTCCGCCGGCAGACGGGCTCACAACCGCCAGCCGGCTTCCGGGCATTTACCGTGCCGAGTGCACGCGGTTGCAAGCGTGTGCCGCTTTCACGCCAGGGGGATCCGATGAGACTGCGCGCACCTGCCAAGGCGCCCTTGCTGCGCTCTTCGTGGACATCTACGGCGAGCGGGTCGAGATCGGGAAGGACGGCCGCCGAACGCTGCTCTGCTTCTTTCGCCATGCGGCTTACGCATCCACGATCTGACCAACCGCTACCCGGCGCTTGGTGCGCTCGGCCTGGACATCGTCGCCGTGTTCACCTCCACCCGAAGCGGTGCAGCGTTTCGTCACGCACAAGCCGCGGCCCTTCGCCGTCGTGGCGGACCCGACCTCACATGCGCACGAGGTCTACGGCATCGAGCGGTCGCTGTGGCGCAAGCTCAAGGGCATCGTCACCCGTGTGCCGAGCATGGTCAGAGGGTTGCGTATCGTTGGCCTGGCGGGCCTGAACACGACCAACCTGATGCCGGCGGACTTCCTCATCGACGAGCAGGGCAACCTGGTCGAGGCCTACTGCGGCGGCGATGCCGGCGACCGGATCCCGTTCGAGCAGGTCGAACGTTTCCTCGCGCGGGGCCTGCACGTGCCGGCGAGCCGCTCCGCAACCACCGCACAAGCGCAGGTGTAGGAGCAAGCCGCGGGAGCCGTTCCACCGGGTGCATGCCGGTCTCCGGCAGGCCACGGGATGGAGCGGCCGCGTTCGGTCCGGACGCCGTTGGGCTTGCATACATGGAAGAACCATGTATGGTGGCGCCATGTAACGACGCAGCCGGACCCTGGGTGATGCCATGGAAATCAGCAAGGACCTGATGGCCGCTTCCTCGACGCCGATCGTGCTGGCGATCCTGGCCGAGGCGGACAGCTACGGCTACGCCATCCTGAAGCGGGTGCGGGAGCTGTCGCGAGGGCACATGGAGTGGACCGACGGCATGCTCTACCCGGTGCTGCACCGGCTCGAGCGGCTGGGCCACATCGAGGCGCGCTGGGAGGTCGCCGAGAGCGGCCGTCGTCGCCGGTACTACCGGATCACTCCGAGCGGGCGGGACCAGCTCACCCTCGAGCGGCGGCAGTGGGAGGCGGTGGACGCCACGCTGCGCGGCCTTTGGCACCTACTCGCCCGCGCCGCGCCGGCCCTGGCTCGCTGAGGAGGGCGCCGACATGTCGATTCCGGGCCAGGCGGTGTCGCTGGAACAGCAGATCGCGCAGTGGCGCAGTTACCTGGGGCGTCGCCAGGCGATTCATGCGGTCGACCTCGTCGAACTGGAGGATCATCTGCGCGAGCAGATCGCCGCACTGGGCGCGGCCGGCCTCGCCGACGACGAGGCCTTCCTGGTGGCGGTCAAGCGCATGGGCGATCTCGATGCGCTCTCGCGGGAGTTCGCGCGCGAGCACTCCGAGCGGTTGTGGAAGCAACTGGTGGTGCCGCGCAGCGAATCCGGCGGTTCAGCGATCCCGTGGCTCGACGCGATGGTCGCCTTCGGCCTGGCCGTGGCGGCTGCGGTGCTGGTCAAGCTGCCGGCGCTGTTCGGGCTGCGGCTGGACACCGACGCCGATGTCTATGCGCGCAACGCGAGCCTGTTCGTGCTGCCTCTGCTGACGGGCTATTTCGCCTGGAAGCGCCGGCTGTCGCCGGCCATCGTCCGCTGGTTGCCGCTGGGCTTCGTGGCGGCACTCCTTCTCGCCAACGCCTACCCCTTCGCAAAGGGCGGCGACACCGGGATCCTCGCGGCGCTGCACTTGCCGATCGCGCTCTGGCTGGTCGTGGGCATCGCCTACGCCGGCGGTCGCTGGAGCCAGGTGGCCGGGCGCATGGACTTCGTCCGGTTTTCGGGCGAGCTGTTCATCTACTACACGCTGATCGGCTTCGGCGGCGCGGTGCTGATGGCGTTCACGGCCATGGTCTTCGCGGCCATCGGGATCGAGGTCGAGCCCTTTTTCCAGTCATGGCTGCTGCCGTGCGGCGCCGCCGGTGCGGTGCTGGTCGCCTCGTGGCTGGTGGAGGCCAAGCAGAGCGTGATCGAGAACATGGCGCCGGTGCTGACGCAGCTGTTCACGCCACTGTTCGCGGCGGCGCTGATCGCGTTCCTGGGAGCCTGGCTGTGGACCGGCCGTGGCGTCGACATCGAGCGCAACGTGCTGATCGGCTTCGACCTGCTGCTGGTGGTGGTGGTCTGCCTGCTGCTCTACTCGATCTCGGCGCGGGACCGCCACGCGGCGCCGGGCTTTTTCGACGTCATGCGGATCGTACTGGTGGTGAGCGCCTTGCTGGCCGATGCGGTGGCGCTGTCGGCGATCGCCGCGCGGATCTCCGAATTCGGCTTCAGCCCCAACCGGGTGGCGGCGCTGGGCGAAAACGTGATCCTGCTGGTCAACCTGGCCGGGTCGGCCGTGCTCTACCTGCGTTTTCTGCGCGGCCGCGCCTTGTTCTCCGACCTGGAGCGGTGGCAGACGAACTACCTGCCGGTCTACGCAGGGTGGGGGGCGCTCGTCGCGGTCGTGTTTCCACCCGCCTTCGGCTACCTCTGACCGCGGTTGTCTCCGCGCATCGTCGTGCCGGCGTTCGCCGGCACACCGGACGGTCCCAACGGCGCGCTACTTTCGCGCGGCTGCCCGCTTCGCGTTGACCGGAGGGCGAGGCGGAGGCGCACCCGGGTGGCCTGCCTCGCGCACGGAGAAGGACGCCTTGGTGTAGCTGGGCGTGGGCTCCGTTCCGGTGGCGGCACGCGTGCCGCCATAGATGTTGTGGATGTCTGCCAGCGAAATGGGGCGTGTGGCATGGGTCATGGCGCTTCCTGGACGTTGGCGGAGAAGAGGGCCAGGTGCCAGCGAGCCCGTGCGACCGACAATGCGCCCCCGGCCGTTAGGAAAGAGTAAGCGCGCCTCGCCGGCGACCGCGAGCCTGGCCGGCAGCGTGGTACTCAGGCCTTGGCCAGGCGATCGGCCTCGATATCGGCCACCACGCGGTTGCGCCCGGCGCGCTTGGCGCGGTAGAGCGCGGCATCGGCTTCCGCGTGGAGCCGCTGCACGTCGTGGCCGCAGGTGTCGGTGCAGGCCAGTCCGAGGCTGGCAAAAACCGGCACCAGGCGCCCGTCCTGCGCCAGCGGGCTCCGTTCGAGCGCGGCGCGGATGCGATGGGCGATGGCCATGCCGCGGTCGCGCGGACAATCCTGCAGAAGGATGCCGAATTCCTCTCCGCCGAGGCGGCCGAACAGGTCCGCAGGGCGCAACTGCAACTGGCAGACGGCAACCGCATGCCTCAGTACGGCGTCGCCCACGGCATGACCGTGGGTGTCGTTGATCTGCTTGAAGTGGTCCAGGTCCAGCGCGATCAGGCAGGCGGGAGCGGCTTTTCTTTCCAGCAGCCGGAGCGTCCGGCCGGCCTGGCCGATGAAATGCTGGTGGTTGAAGATGCCGGTGAGGCCGTCCAGGCGCGACAGCTTCTTGAAGCGCAGTTGCGAGCGCTTGAGCCGGTACAGCCAGAACACGATGGAGACGAGCGTCACCAGCAACAGCAGGTTGTAGAGCCGGCCGGTTTCCACCGCCTTGCTGTCCAGGGCCTGGCGCAGCCGCAGGAGGTTGTTCTGCCTGCTCAGCGCTTCGGTCTCCAGCTCCCTGGACAGCACCTGCTGCTGTACGGTCTGGTAGGCCAGGGCACGGGCGCCGATATCGTCCAGGTAGCCCTTGTCCTGCGCGACGTAGCGTTCGTGGTAGTCGAGCGCCGCCTGCGTGTGGCCCCGCTTCTTTTCGATCCGGTAGAGCACCCCGTAGGCGTCGCGCAGCCATTCGCCGATGTCGTCCGGATGGCCCATGGCCACGGCGGCCAGGGCCGCCTTGCGGGCGTGGTCGTCGTCGCCCAGCGCCGCGTAGGCCTGCGCCAGCATCGTCCGCGAGGACAGCATGTGCTGGTAATAGCCGTTGGTGCGGATGCCGGGCGCGAGTCGGCGGAGCAGGTCCAGCGCTACACGGGGATGGCCCTCCTCCAGGTGCAGGCTGCCGACCACCAGCCACAAGGTCTCGGCGAAGACCGGCTGCCCGGCCGCCGTGCAGGTCGCGATCGCCCGCTGCAGCTCGGGACTGGCCGAGCTCAGGCGCTTGGCGTTGTAGAGCGCGGTCACTTCCATGGAAAGCGGGTTGCACAGGGTTTCGCCGGGCGGAAGGGTGTCCTGCATCATGCGCGCGTAGCGGATGGCCAGGTCGTTCTGCCCTGCGGAGGTGAGCGACTGCGACAGGTTGGCCAGCACGGTGAAGCGGGCCAGCCTGTCGTGGATCTTCGGCAGGTCCGCGACGAGCCGGCTGGCCAGCGTGAAGGCCTCCTCGTAGCGTCGGTTGAGCCCCAGGTTGTTCATCAGCAGGGCTGATGCCTTGGCCGTCAGGGTGGCATCCCCGGAGCGCTCGATGACCTCGCGCAGCCGCACTTCGGCCTCCGCGTAGTCGCCCTGGAAAGAGGTCTGCCATGCATCCAGGTAGCGCAGGTGCCATTGTTCGCCGGGCGTCAGGCGGGGTGCCTCGCGGTGGATCTGCGCCAGCATGCCGACGAAACGCGGGTGATCGCGCGTGCGCAGCTGTTCGGCCTGTTCCAGGAATGCCGCCGGATCCGCTATGGCCGCGGCGGACGGGCGGACCAGGACGAGCGGGCAAGCTGCCAGGCACGCCAGTGCGCGCCACAGCCACCACCGATGCACCGACCGCCGCACGCGAGCCACCTATCCGGGTTGCGAGGGCTGGCCGGGCTCGGGTGCTGGCGGGAGGTCGGCCTGGTCCTGTCCGCTCCCGTCGTCCTCGTAGCCGTGCGTCTGGGTGCTCTGGGGCGAATGCATCGGCTTGTGCCCGAGCTCTTCGCAAAGCGGGGCGTCGTCGCCCGAGGCCGCGGCGGCCTTGAGGGCCTCCGTCGCCTCCATGTGCCGCAGCAGTTCGACCAGCTCCCTGGGCGGGGCCCTGCGCAGCGAGGCGGTGCGACCGATCATCTCCAGCAGTTCGAGCGTGTCTGCCATGGGCTGCGTCGTGATCTTGGTGGACGCCGTCGGCCGCGTTCGGTACTGCCGGCGACGGGGTGGGAACGAGGGTCGGCCCGGCTCTACCGGGTCGGCACGGCATCCTCGAGTGGCTGTTCGCGATGCTCGCCAAGCGCCTGCAGCCGCTCCCGCATCGCCAGGTTGGGCTGCAACGGGATGGCCGGCGGCAGCACCACGGTTTCCTCCGCGGCGAGCGGGACGTGGGGCAGGTCGCGCAGGGCGAGCCGGCGGATCTGCGGCCGCTGGATGGGCAGGGTGGCGCAGCGGTAGACGATCAGCTCGTGCTCGAGCGGGTAATCGCGACTCAGCAGGTCGACCAGCACCTGCCGGTGCGTCGCGCCGGTGGCGAAGCGCTTGAGCGAGAGGTCGCCCACCAGCCCGACCTGCCACAGCACCAGGTAGCCCGCCGGGTCGATGCGCCGCTCGTAGAGAAGCAGCTGGCTGGCCTCGAAATGCTGGCAGCCGAAGCGTCCCGGGTCGATGCCGAGATCGGCGTAGAGGCAGTCCTCGGCGGAAATGCCCGGTTCCATGTGCGCCTCGTAGCCCTCCGCGCGGGCCACCCGGATCGCCTCGTGCGGCGACCAGGCGAAGACGCCGGGGTGCCCGTAGAACACGCCGCACACGGTCTTGCCGGCACGCACCTCGGCCATCATCACCTCGACCCACTGCCGGTACGTGCGCATCCGCGACTTGCCTTCGCGGTAGTAGGGCTGAAGGCTGCGCACGTCCGGATGCATGCGTTGCAGCCACATCTCCACGATGCCGTCGGACAGCGCCGCGAACACCACGTCGGCCTGTTCGATGTGGCTACGCGCCAGGGGGGCGAGGTGGGAGCCCAGGGTCATGCCCAGACCCACGCAAGCCAGGCGGCCGCGGCGACCGTTTTGTGAAGGTGCGGTTGACGTTTCCATCACGCGATACTAGCAACCGGGGCGTGCCGTCGGGCGACTCGCGCTCGACCGCAGGCGGCTACGGGGCCCGCGCGGGGCCTTTCCTTTTGTCCTGTAGCAATCCGTCGTGCACGCGCGTATCGTGCGCGCGCGCATGCTTGCGAGCATGCGCAGTTGCGTAGGCGCCTCACCGGCTCCTTGCCGTCGCGGCGTCTCACGGGGGGACGCGGTCACCTAACCGAACGGACGAGCAGGAGACCGGCCATGAAAACTCGATTGCTCATCGCCATCGCGGCGATGACGTTTGCGACGTGCGCGCTGGGGGCCACGCCGACCACCCTCAAGCTCCAGAAAGGTGCCACCACGGTGCCCGCGACCACGCCCGTGGGCGGTGCTCCCTTCGCCAGCCTGGAGCAGGATCCCGGCATGAGTGCGGGCGATGCCGACTCGGGCGAGGACGAGGAACTGGGCCAGGAGCCGGTGGTGAACCGCACCATCGCCCACGGGCATGCGGGCCTCAACCACATGGGGCACGGCTCGCGGGCGAAGTCCAATCCGCAGTTGGCCGGCGGCTTCGACGGTCTCGACTTCTACGACCAGCGCTACGCCAACGGCGGCAACCAGTTCTCGGTGGAGCCGCCCGACCAGGGCCTGTGCGCCGGCAACGGCTACGTGCTCGAAAGCGTCAACGACGTCCTGGCGATCTACGACCGCGCCGGCCACCAGCTGGTGGGTCCGGTCGACCTCAACACGTTCTACGGCTATCCCGCGGCGATCAATCGCACCACCGGCGCCTACGGACCGAGCATCACCGATCCGACCTGCTACTACGACGCCGATACGCGGCGCTGGTTCCACGTCGTGCTCACCCTGGACCGGGTCGGCACCACCTCGTCGCTGTCGGGCACCAACCACCTGGACATCGCGGTCAGCCAGACCGCCGACCCGACCGGCGCCTGGACCATCTATCACCTGCCGGTCCAGAACAACGGCACGCAGGGTACGCCGAATCACGGCTGCAACGGAGGGTTCTGCCTCGGCGACTATCCGCACATCGGCGCCGACGCCAACGCGATCTTCCTGACCACCAACGAGTTCGCGCTGTTCGGTTCCGGCTTCTACGGCGCGCAGATCTACGCCATCTCGAAGCGGGCCCTGGCCGCGGGCGCGGCCTCGCCCAACGTGGTGCTGTTCAACGCCGGCGATCCGAGCGTGCCGGCACCCGCGTTCACGGTGTGGCCGGCGATCTCCTCCGGCGGGCAGTACGCCGGCGCGCACGGCGGCACCGAATACCTGCTCAGCTCCGACGCGGTGTTCTACGACTCGGGCACCTCCGACACGATCTGGCTGTGGTCGGTTTCGCACACCAGTGCGATCGACACCGCGCCGATGAGCCTCACGCTGGACGTCTCGCCGGTGAACGTGCAGACCTATGCCGTGCCGAGCAGCCTGGCGCAGCAGAAGCCCGGCAGTACGCCCCTGCGCGACTGCTTCGCCACGCCCGGCTGTGCGCCGACCTATCTCGGCTATCCGAACATCGTCTATCCGGCGCCGCGCCCGATGGCGGTGAACGACTCGCGCATGCAGCAGGTCAGCTTCGCCAACGGCAAGGTGTGGGGCACGCTGGATACCGACGTGCTGCTGGGCGACGGCAGCCATGGTTCGGGCATCGCCTATTTCGTGATCGATCCGAAGTCGGCCGGCGTGTTCGCCAACGGCACGCTGTCGTTGCCCGATGCGAACCTCACCTACGGCGCCGCGGCCGTCACGCAGAGCGGGAGGGGCGTGATCGCCTTCACCGTGGTGGGGCCCAACGACCATCCGAGCGCGGGCTATGCCGGACTGGATGCGCTGCAGGGCGCCGGCGACGTCCACATCGCCAAGGCAGGCGCCGGTCCGTGGGACGGTTTCACCGGCATCCCCTACCTGGCCGGCAACCGGCCGCGCTGGGGTGACTACGGTGCGGCCGCGGCCGAGGGGAACACGATCTGGCTCGCCTCCGAGTACATCGCCCAGTCGTGCACGCTGGCCGAGTACCTGACCCCGCCGCTGTTCACCTGCGGCGGCACCCGCGGTGCCCTGGGCAACTGGGCGACGCGCATCTCGAAGATCCAAATGTAGGACCGACCTGGCGGGCGCGACGGGGACCCGTCGCGCCCGCCGTCTGCCTCCAGCCTTCAGGAGACGACGGCACTTCCGCTGGCCGTCTCCCGCAGCGCGCGCAGGACCAGTTGCTGGCGGCCGTTGACCCCGCATCGTTCGAAGATGTTGTGCAGGTGGGTCTTGACCGTGGTCGGGCTGATGCCCAGGCGGCGGCCGATTTCCTTGTTGCTGAGGCCCTGCGCCACCCATCGCACGATTTCGCGCTGACGCTGGGTGAGTTCGGCCATGCCCGGCGGTGCTGGCCGCTCGGCGTGCAGCAGATGCTTGAGCTCCGCCAGCGCGGTGGCCATCAGTACGCGGGGAATCCAGCACTCGCCCGCGTGGATGGCGAGGATCGCCTGGCGCCAGGTCGCCGGCTGCGCATCGCGCGGCAGGCAGCCGTGCACGCCCTGCTTTACCGCGGCGAGGACTTCCGGCTTGGTCAGGGTGTCGGCGTACAACAGGATCCGTGGCGGCACCGGCCGCGCCAGCAGGCGGCCCAGCAGGCCGCTGCAGGCATGGGCCCAGGCCGCTTCGAGCACCACCAGCGATGGCCGGTGGGCGGCGACCAGTTGGCGCAGCCGCTCGGGTGCGCCGGTGTCGCCGAGCACCTCGAGGTCGCTGTGGCGCTTGAGCTCACTGCCCAGCGAACGGCGGAAGGCAGGTTCCGGACTGCCCAGCACGATTCCGATCATGCCTCCCTCCTGCAGCGCCCGTTTTCTTGCGATTGTGTCGTACCTGCGTGAGGAAAGGGTATGCCCCCCGCGACGCCGGCGTACTCCGAGCGGAGTATTCAACCGGGCCATCCGCACGCAGCATCCTGCGCTCCCCCCCGCAGTGGCGGTCCCTCAGGGAGCTCAGGTCATGAAAATCAAACGCTTGCTCGGCACGTTCCTCTCCGCTCTCCTGCTGACGCTGATCGGAGCGGCACCGGCCTGGGCCGGTACCGTGGTCACCTATACCGGCCAAGGCTTCAACTTCGACGGCAACACGCACAACCTCAACGACGAGCGCTGCGGTCTGGAAGGGCAGAACATCGCCGACGACGGCGGCACCGGCCAGTTCGCCGACTGGCATGGCCCCGGCCAGCCCTACCAGACCGGCGACGGCTACCTCGTGTGGGTGCTGACCGCCAACGGCGCCACCTCCGCCACGCTCACCCTGCCGGACCGGACGGTGCAGATGATCCAGGTGGGCGGCACGTTCAAGTACGCCAGCAAGTACTACCGCTACAACAAGCTGGTCACCCTGCCGGTGACCGCCAACTACACCGGGACGGTCCGTGGCAACGTGCAGCTCGTGGTCAGCCACGGCTGCCAGCCGATGAAGACGCCGGGGGCGTGGTGCTCGCCGGGCTACTGGCGCAACGCCCAGCAGGGCGCGTGGGACCTGGTCGGCGTGGACAAGTACGCCCCGTTCAACACGACCGTGGTGCCGAGCTTCTACATCACGCCGTCGCCGGCAGACCCGACCCTGCTGCAGGTGCTCACCACCCCGGGCGGCAACACCTTCGGCTCCGCCGCGCCGCCGTACGGGCTGAACGCCTACAAGGCCACCGCCGCCTACCTGACGAGCAGGATCCCGCTGTACAAGTTCGATCCGAAGCTAGTGGGCAACGAGTGCGCCTGCCCGATCGACAACCACGGCAACTACAAGATCCCGCACTGAGCACCTCGTGCCGTGATGCCCATTCCCCCGGCCCGCCGCCGGGGGAATGTGTTTTTCGGTCCCGGGCGGACGGCCCCGGGCCATCGTCCAGGTGCCGGCGCGGGCTGTGCGCTTGCCCGCGATTGCGGGGTCGCGTGCGTCCGCCTGCATGGCGCCGGGTGGTGGTCGGCGATGGGCGCGGCGCCACCTCGCCGACGGACGAACCGGTCGGCCCGTGGCGCTTGCAGGGGCTGGGCGATGAGCTACGAGTTCCACCTTTACCGCGCCGCGGCTGGGCTGGACGGAGACATGCCTGGGAAGGGGGCCACCGCCAGCGGCTGGGTGATCCCGAGGCCGTGCGTGCACGCAACGCCGCCCGTTTCCCGGCCCTGGCATGGACACGCGGCTCCGGTGGCGAGTGGCGCGCCACCGGTCGGGACGAAGACCAGGCGCCGCGCGAGGTATCCGTTCCCTCGGAGCAGCGCGAGGTCCTGCACGTCGCCGCCTATGCCGGGCCGCGCGAGCTACGGGCGTTGATGGATGCGATCCAGGCGAACTACTGCCATGCGGCCGCGGCGATGGCGCCGCGCGACGTGAACTGCGGCGACGACTGGCATCTGCCGGAGGCGTGATCCCGCCGGGCCCGGCGTTCGCGGGTCCTCAGCGCCGGGTCGCCAGCACGCCGTCCAGCGCCAGCTCGGTCCGGAAACCGGCCTTCTCCAGCCGGCGGGCCACTTCCCGCGGAACGTCGCGGCCGCTGGTCAGCCGGTTCGGGCTGCCGGTGTAGTGGAACAGGCGGCCGCCGCGGCGCAGGACGCGTGCCAGTTCGTCGTAGAAGGCCTGCGAGTAGAGCTCGCCCGCGATGCCGAACCGCGGTGGGTCGTGCAGCAGTGCATCCACCGAGCCGTCGGCCACCTGCGCGATCGCCTGCGCCACGTCGGCGTGGGCGAGCTCGAGGCGGCCGCCGCTTGCGGGTGCCTGCGGATCGGGCGACCAGGGGTTGAGCGTGCGCAGCCACAGTACGTCGGCATTCTTCTCGAACGAGCGGATGCGCGCCGCTCCCGCTTCCAGCGCGCACGCGGCGAAGTAGCCCAGGCCGCCGCAGGTATCCAGCAGCGTCTTGCCGCGCGGTTCGATCAGCGCCACCTTGCGCCGCGCATCCTCGTAGGGCGAGACCTTGGCCGTCGGCAGCATCTTGATGCCGTCGATCTCGAAGGTGGGCGGGCCCCATGCGGTCGGCACCAGCTTGATCAGCGCGCCCGAGAAGCGGGCCACCGCGGCGAATGCCTCGCCGTCCCAGAAATAGACGGTGCGGTCCTTCAGCGCCGACGGATACGGATAGCGCCGCCCGGCCCACAGCCAGGCGTCGGCCTGCAAACCGGCCTCGCCGACCGCGCGGCCCAGGTCGAGCGAGCCGCGCCACGTCGTGGCGCCCGCATCGCGCGCGGCGAGCAGCGCCTCGGCGGGGGGGCGCGTGAGCAGAGGCCCGGAGTAGTGGGGCACGCGATCGGACTCCTGACCCGGCGGCAGCCGGTCGAAACGGACAGGGCCGGCATCCTAACCCACGGGGGCATGGCACCCGGGGCGTCGCCTGCGGAAACCCCCCGGACACGGGCCGTGCACATCCGGGATAGAAGATGGGGCGACCCGGCTGCCGTTGCTCCCCCAGGCCCATGAGCTTTCCCCCGACGCCCTTGCCTGCGTGTGGCTGCCCGGCGAGCAGCCGCGGACCGGGTGGGGCATGAGCGCAATGCTGCCGACGCGTTTTCCCATGCGCCGCTCGGCCTGGGGGCTGGCCGGCGCGGTCGCGGCGCTGCACCTGGTGTTCGCCCGCGCCAGCGTGACCGTGCCGTACGTGTTCGGCGACGAGGCCGGGTACCTGACCAAGGCGGCGGCGCTCGCCGGCCTGGCGACCGATGCGTACTCCTCCTACTACCCCGGCTATGCGTTGTGGTTGGCGCCGCTGTATGCGCTCGAGCCGCACACGCTGGCGATCTATCCCTGGGTGCAATGGATCAACGCCGTGCTTGCCGGCGCCGGCGCCTGGTTGCTGCTCGCCCTCGCCGACGCGTTCGCGCCCGACCGGCCCGCGCACGTGCGATGGCTGGCCGCCGCCGCGCTGGGCTGCTACGCGCCGGCGCTGGCCTATTCGGCCTTCGCCCTGTCCGAGAACCTGTTCATCCCGTGGGTGCTGTTGCTGGCCTGGCTGCTGTTGCGGGCGGTGGAGCAGCCGACGCGGCGCAGGGCGCTCGCACTCGCGCTGGCGGCCGCCGGGTTGATGCTGATCCATCCCAAGGGTGTGCCGGCCGTGGTGGCGCTCGGTCTGGGCTGGCTCGCCGGCGTGCGGTCCCGGGGCCGCGTCGAGTGGCTGCGCGTGTCGGCCTGGGTCGGGGGGGCCGTGCTGCTGTTCCTCGCCACGCATCGGGTGGCGGAGGTGTTCTTCCGCCACCGCATGGGCTACTACAGCGACGGCGTCAGCGGGCACTACCCGGGGGCACGCGAGGTGCTGGCGCAGCTCACCGCTGCGCTCTCGCCGGGGCCGTTGCAGGCCATGGCCCTGCAGGCGGCGGGACAACTGCTTTATCTGGGCGTGGCCAGTTGCGGCCTGGTGCTGGTCGGCCTCGTCCGGGCCGAATCTGCGGCCTCCTCGGGCGCGCGTGCCTGCGACGTGTTCGGGCGCACCGCGCTCGTTCTCACCGTGGTGATGACCGCCTTCTTCATGCGCGACGGCGGGCGGGTGGATGCGTTGTTCTACGGCCGCTACGACGAGGGCGTGGTGGCCCTGGTGATGTTGCCGGTGCTGCTGCGCCCGCCGCCCGGCCGTGCCTGGTGGCTGTGCGCGGGCCTCGTCGCGGCGCTCGGTGGACTGTTGGTGATGGCGTACGGCTCGCGGCTCGAGGGCGAGGTGGTGCAGCTGAACGTGTTCGGCGCACAGCTGTGGCGCTTCCTGGGCGGCGTCGGTGCCCGTCACCTGCAGATCGCTGTGCTGGCCGGAGCGGGGGCCGCCAGCGTCGCGCTGCTGGGGCTGTTGCGTCGCTGGCGCGGGCTGCCGGCGCTGGTCGGCGTACTGTTCCTGGTCGGCGCCTGGCAGGGCAGCATCGCCTACCTGTCTCCGGAGAGCCGGACCAACGCCGGCCGGCACCGCATCGCCGACCGTATCCATCGCGACTTCGCGCAGGTGCCCTGCGTGGACTACGACGCGCGCGCATGGGAGTACTGGCAGCGCTTCAACGACCAGGTGCTGCTGTTGCCCGCGCGCATGCACGAGGCGGCGGTGAGTCCGCTCGCGCCCGGGCAGCCGGACGACGGTCGCACGCATGCGCGGTGCAGCGACCTGGTGATCAGCGCCACGCCCGACCTGCAGCGCTGGTATCCGGGCGCCCGCCTGCTGCAGCGCGAGAGCGGATCGCAGGAGCGTCTCTGGTGGATTCCGCGCCAGGCACGGGGGCGGCACGATGCGGTGGCGCCCGGCCGGCCGGGCGACCACGGGCGTGGCCGTGGGGCGAGCGGCGAGTGATCGCATCGCCCGCGGGGGCGGGAGGGTGATCGAGACGGCACCCACCGGCGGGCCTTGCGCGGCGCCCTGGATGGGCGGCGGCGCGAAGGCTCCCGGGTCGTCAGGAGCGGCCTACGTGCCTCGGGGCGCTCGGGTCACGGGCTGGCCAGCAGGCTGCTGGCGAGCATCACCTCGCTGATGTCCCGACGCGCTGTCCACGTGGCGGCGGCGCGATTCGCCGGCTTCAGCCAGAAGGCCTGGATCGCGCTGCGCAGCGGCGCCCGGGCGCGCAGCCGGTCGACCCGCTGCCGCGTGCGCGGGGCATCGGCGAGCGGTCCCGCCGCTCCGCGCTGGGCCAGCCGTTGTACGGCGCCCAGGCCGATCGCCAGGCCCAGCTCGCGGAAGCCCAGCAGTGTCTCGGCCGATGCCTGCAGTGGCACTTGGCCATAGGCCAGGCTGGTCTCGGCACTCTCCAGCACGCGGTCGAGCGGGCGAACGGTGCCCTCGTCGGCAGGCAGCAGGCGTTCCAATCGAGCCGCATCCATCAGCAGGCCGCCCAGGCCGAGCGGGTCGGCGGTGACAAGGGGGCAGCGCTCCAGCATCGCGGCGTAGTCTTTCGCGGCCCGCTCCAGGCCGGCGGCGAAAGACTCGCCCAGTGCCTGTCCGGTCGCGCGCAGGGTCAGCGCGGTGACTCGTCCGTCGAGCGGGTCGTGCTGGCCCATGGTGGCGACCAATGGCCGCGACAGGTCGGTGCTCATCTGCCAGTACATGCGCAGGTCGCCGCCCCGCGCCGCATGCGTGAACGCACGATGGGCGGTCTCGGCCAGCTCGCATGCCCAGCGGTGGAGGTGGGGGACGCCCCGGCGGCACGCCAGCGTGTCGAGCGCCTGCATCCAGCGCGTCAGGTAGTGGAAGTACTGGCCGTCGCGGTTCCACCCCAGCCGGTCGTCGAAGGCCTCGTCCGCGCGGCGCTCGGGCAGCGGCTTGCCGATGCGCAGGCCGGCGCGGGTGGGGTGTTGTTCGTCCGCCTGGCCGTGCGCGCCACGCAGCCAGCCGCGGCGCCGGTCGTCCTCGCGGAAGTGCCCCAGCACCTCGTGCACCTGCGCGACCGTGCGTCCGGCCAGGGTTTCGAACGGCGACCCGGCGCCGAGTTCGGCCAGCGTCTGGAAATTGCAGGCCGCAAACGCGTCGGTCCACAGGTAGCGCACGGGTACCGTGCCCGGCACCAGGCCGGTGCGCACGGCGAACTGCATCATCAGCTCCGCCGCAGTGGCGGTATCCGCGTGGGACATGCGCGTGCGATAGCCGAACCTGCCCCAAGGCCGCGTGAACCCGCCGCTGCAAATCCCAACGGGACCGATATGCCCGGGTCCGCCTTCACCCGCGGCGGGCGGGGAGGTCACGGGGTTCCTACCCTGCGCCGCGCAGCCTCGTGTCAGGCCCGCGTACCAGCGGCCATTCCAACGAGATGAGGTGACACCATGAAACGATCCTGCAGCACGGTAGTGGCCGGCGCGCTTGCCTTCGTGCTGGCGTGCGGTGGTGCGCTGGCCCAGAGCAGTGGCGGAAACGGCGGCACTGCGGGTGGCAGCCAGGCGGGCGGCAGCGGAACCAACGCCGGTACGGCTGGCCACCGCGGCATGAATGGAGCCAATGCCAGCGGCAATATGGGCACCATGGGCAACGGGGCCGGTGGCACCGGGCCCGGCGGCGGCAACGGCGCCAACGACTGCGCCAACCAGGCCGGCGTGGCCACCGCCAACCGGGTGAATCCGGAAAACGCCCCGCCCGGCACGCCGGTCCGCGGCGCCGCCAACCACGGTTCGACCGACTGGAGTTCGACCAACTGCGTACGGCCGCCCAAGGGCAACGGCCAGCAGCCGATGGCCCCCAACCCCGACCGGAACGGGGGGGGGCTGATCCCCCGGTGACCGGCGCCTGGCGCACGGCACGCTTCGAGTCCGCCTGCGGGGTTCCCGACCAGGCGGCGACAGTGGGGCGCCCTTCGAGGGCGCCCTTTTTTGCTTTTTGCGGGCCGGCGGTGTAAACGTTTTCGCTCCTTTCGCCACGGCGGGCGATGGCCCGCGTCGAGTCGCCATGAAACGAGCCGCCCCGCCTCCCTTGCTTCACGCCGTGCTGCTGACCGGCGCCCTTGCCTGCGCCAGCATCGCCTGGGCCGCGCCCGCACCGGCCGATGCGGCAGCGGGCGGACCGGGGGCCGTGGCGCCGTCGAACGCCCAGCTCGCCTCGCCGCAGATCGAGCGCCGGGTCGAAGCCCTGCTCGCGCAGATGACGCTCGCCGAAAAGATCGGGCAGCTGGTGCAGTACAACGATCAGGGCTTCAGCGCGCCGACCACCGCCGACGGCGACAAGGCGCTGGCCGCCAATCCGGAAACCAAGACCCGCGTGGATGCCATGCAACTGGCGCGGGAAGGGCGGCTGGGCTCGATGCTCAACGTGGTCGGCGCGGAGAAGACGCGTGCCTTCCAGGAGGCGGCCCTGCACAGCCGCCTGCACATCCCGATCCTGTTCGGCGCGGACGTGATCCATGGCTATCGCACGATCTACCCGGTGCCGCTGGGTCTGGCCGCCTCATGGGACCCGAAGCTGGTCGAGGACGTCTCGCACATGGCCGCCACCGAGGCCACTACCGCGGGCGTGAAGTGGTTCTACTCGCCGATGGTGGACATCTCGCGCGACGCGCGCTGGGGCCGCTCCACCGAGGGCGCGGGCGAGGACCCGTACCTGGGCTCGGCGATGGCGCGTGCCTACGTGCGCGGTTACCAGGGCGACGACCTGTCCAGGCCCGACAGCGTGGCCGCCTCGGTCAAGCACTTCGCCGCCTACGGCGCGGCCGAGGCCGGGCGCGAGTACAACACCACGGACATGTCCGACATCCGCCTGCGCCAGGTCTACCTGCCGCCCTACAAGGCGGCGGTCGAGGCGGGCGCCGCCACCGTGATGAGCTCGTTCAACGCGCTCAACGGCGTCCCGGCCACCGCCAACCCCTATTTGATGGACGAGATCCTGCGCAAGGAATGGGGCTTCGACGGCTTCGTGGTGAGTGACTACACCGCGGTGATGGAGCTGACCAACCACGGCATCGCGCGCGACGCCGCCACCGCCACCAAGAAGGCGCTGGAGGCGGGCGTCGAGGTGGACATGATGTCCCACTTCTACGACACGCAGATCCCGAAGCTGCTGGCCGAGCACCAGCTGTCGATGGCGACGGTGGACGAGGCGGTGCGCCGCGTGCTGCGGGTGAAGTTCGCGCTCGGCCTGTTCGAGCACCCGTATCCGCAGGCGCCCGAGGTGACCCGCGCGGTGCCGGCGCACCGGCCGCTGGCGCGCCGCGCGGCCGAGGAATCCTTCGTGCTGCTGCGCAACGCCACGGTGGGGAGTGCGCCGGTGCTGCCGCTGGGCGAGGGCGTCAAGCGCGTCGCACTGGTCGGCCCGCTGGCCGATGCCGCCAGCGAGATGCAGGGCTCCTGGGGCGGCGCGACGCGCGTGCCCGACGTGGTCACGCTGCGCGACGCGCTGCAGCGGCGCCTCGCCGCGCGCGGTGGCTCGCTGCTGTACGCCAAGGGCACCGACATCCTGGGCGATTCGCAGGCGGGCTTCGCCGAGGCCCGGCGTGCGGCCGAGCAGGCCGACGTGGTGGTGATGGCGCTCGGCGAGTCCAGCGAGATGAGTGGCGAGGCCGGCTCGCGCGCCCATCTCGACCTGCCGGGCAACCAGCAGCAACTGCTGGAGGCGATGGTGGCCACCGGCAAGCCGGTGGTGCTGCTGGTGTTCTCCGGCCGCCCGCTGGTGCTGGACTGGGCCGCGCAGCACGTGCCGGCGATCATGGCGGTGTGGTTCCCGGGCACCGAGGCGGGCAACGCGCTGGCCAACGTGCTGTTCGGCGACGTGGCGCCCAGCGGCAAGCTGCCGATGAGCTTCCCCCGCGCGGTGGGCCAGGAGCCGCTGTACTACGACCAGTTCCCGACCGGCCGCCCGCCGGGCGCGGCCGACCTGTCCAGGCCGCCGGCCGGCGACACGCGCTTCATCTCGCGCTACATCGACGTGCCGAACGACGCGCTGTTCCCCTTCGGCCACGGCTTGAGCTACACCACCTTCGCCTACTCGGACGTGCGCGTCTCGCGCCGCACGCTGCCGCTGGCCGAGGCCAACCGGCCCGATGCGAAGTCGCTGGTCACGGTGACCGCCACGCTGACCAATACCGGCAAGCGCGAGGCCACCGAGGTCGCCCAGCTGTACGTGCGCAACCTCGGCGCCAGCGTCGAGCAGCCGGTGCGCGGCCTGAAGGGCTTCCAGCGCGTCACGCTCCGGCCGGGCGAGTCGCGGCAGGTGCGCTTCGAGCTGGGCTTCCCGGAGCTCTCCTTCTACGACGTGCACAGCCGCCAGGTGGTGGAACCCACGCACTACACCGTGTGGGTGGGCGGCAGCTCGCAGGCCACCGAGCAGGCGGAGTTCGACGTGACGCCGTAGCCGGTCTCGCGTGGGCGACGGGGACGGGGACTCGCCTCCGTCCCCTTTTTTGCCTGCGGGCCTACTGGGGCGGGGCTGGAATAAGCGTTCGGCTCTCCTGCTGCATCCAAGGCGGACATGGCAGCGGGCGTGGCCGGTGCCGACGGTGCGCGACAGGCGGAGGAGGGTGCCATGAGCCGAGGGGTATGGATCATCCTGCTGGGATGTCTGCTGCAACAGGCGCCGGCCTGTGCGCGGGATGCCGTGGCGCAAGGCCGTTTCGCCCGGGCGCCTTGCCCGAAGAGCATCCTGCCGGGCGAGGGTGTGGTCTGCGGCGTGCTGACCGTGCCGGAAAACCGCCATCGCGCGCACAGCCGCACGATCCGGCTGCCGGTCGTGGTGTTCCACAGCCGGGCGGACACGCCCGCGCCCGATCCGGTGGTGTTCCTGCCTGGCGGTCCGGGCGGCAGCGCGCTCGTGCATCCCCTGCCGGCACGCGACAATCCTTTCCTCGCCGAGCGCGACTACGTGCTGCTGGAACCGCGTGGTGCCCGCCTGGCGCAGCCCGCGCTCGAGTGCCCGCGGATCAACGCGCTGCTGGGGATCGTCGCTGCCGGCCACCTGTCCGGCGAGGCGGGGCAGGCGGCGCTGGCCCGGGCTGCCGCCGCCTGTCGCGCGGCGCTGGTGGCGAAAGGCGTCGACCTGGACGGCTACACCAGCGCCGAGACGGCGCAGGACCTCGAGGACCTGCGCAAGGCACTGGGCTACGCGCGCTGGAACCTGTTCGGCCACTCCTACGGCACGCGGCTGGCGCTGACCGTGCTGCGTGACCACCCGCAAGGCGTGCGCAGCGTGATCCTCGATTCGGTGCTGCCGCCCGAGGTCGGCTTCGACGAGCACGCCTCGGCCAACCTCCGGCGCGCGCTCGATGCCGTGTTCGACGGCTGCGCGGTCGACCCCGCGTGCGCGCGGGCGCACCCGCAGCCGGCCGCGGAGTTCGCCCGTCTGGTGGCGCAGGCCGACCGCTCGCCGCTGCCCCTGCCCAGCGTGCGCGGCTCGGACGGCAGGGCGGTGACGGTACGCGGCGCCCAGGTCGTCGCCGCGCTGTACGAGGCGTTGCACGACCCGGCCGCGATCGGCCACATCCCCGCCGTGATCGGCGACAGCCTCGCCGGACGGACCGCGGCGCTGGCCCGGCTGGTGGCGGCGGGCCAGGGCGCCTCGTCGTTCGCCTGGGGCCTGCGCCTGTCGGTGTGGTGCGGCGAGGAGATGCCCTTCGAGGACCGTGTGCGCGTCGAAGCCCAGCTCGCCCCCGCCTGGGGCCTCGGTGGCGTCGACGAGCGTACCGCCTCGCCCGGGACGTGCCGCGCGTGGGGCGTCGCGCCCGCGGCAGCTCGTGAGAACGCACCCGTGACGAGCGACGTGCCGGTGCTCGCGCTGGCCGGGGAGTTCGACCCCGACACGCCGCCGGCGTGGGCGCGGCAGCTGGTCGCCAACATGCCGCACGCACGGGTGGTCGTCTTCCCCGGGCAGAGCCACGGTGCCGGCTTCAACCGCTGCGGCGCCGCCCTGGAAACGGCCTTCCTGCACGATCCGGGCGGGCCGCTGCCGTTGGACTG
The DNA here is from genome assembly GCF_037137055.1 of Fulvimonas yonginensis. Taxonomy (NCBI): domain Bacteria; kingdom Pseudomonadati; phylum Pseudomonadota; class Gammaproteobacteria; order Lysobacterales; family Rhodanobacteraceae; genus Fulvimonas; species Fulvimonas yonginensis. The sequence continues at coordinate 115,676 of NZ_JBBBNY010000006.1, read as the reverse complement.
CGTGCTGACCATGCGCGGCGCGGACTTCGGCGCCAGCGGCAGGCCGTAGCGCCGGCGCTCCGGTCCGTCCGTGTTCAAGCCGACGTAACGCCGCGCGGCCTACGCTGCGGGCCATGCATGGGCGGCGTGCCTTCCTCCGGCGCTGGAGCCGCATCGCGCTGGGTGCGGCGGCGGGGGCGCTCGTGCATCGCGTGCCGGCGGGCCCGGAGGGGGCGGGCGGATCCGCGCCTTCCCCGGTGACGCTGTTCCTCTGCGGGGATGTGATGACCGGACGCGGCATCGACCAGATCCTCGCCCATCCGTCCGATCCGGTTCTGCACGAACCATACATGCACGACGCCCGCGGCTACGTCGCGTTGGCGGAAAACGCCGCCGGAGCGGTTCCACGCAAGGTGGATCCCGGCTACGTCTGGGGCGACGCGCTGGCGCAGTGGCGGGCGCGCCGGCCGCAGGCGCGCATCGTCAACCTGGAGACGAGCGTCACGCGGCACGACCATCCCTGGCCCAAGGGCATCAACTACCGCATGCACCCGGCCAACATCGACGTGCTCGCCGCGGCGCACATCGACTGCTGCGTGCTCGCCAACAACCACGTGCTGGACTGGGGACGCGAAGGCCTGGCGCAGACGCTCGCCGTGCTGCGTGCGGCGCACGTCGCGGTCGCCGGCGCGGGCGAGCGGCTGGCCATGGCGCAGGCGCCGGCCGTACTGCCGCTGGCCGGCGCGGGGCGGTTGCTGGTGTTCGCGGCGGCCACCGCGGACGCGGGCGTGCCGGCGGACTGGGCCGCGGAGGCAACGCGAGCGGGCGTCTGGCGCCTGCCGGACCTGTCGGCGGGGACGGCCGCGCACATCGCCGCCGAGGTCGCCCGGCACAGGCGTGCCGGTGATCGGGTGGTGTTCTCCCTGCACTGGGGCGGCAACTGGGGCTACGAGGTGGCGCCCGCGCAGCGCGCGTTCGCGCACGCCCTGATCGACGAAGCCGGCGTGGACCTGCTCTACGGCCATTCCTCGCACCATCCCAAGGCGATCGAGGTGCACCACGGGCACCTGGTCCTGTACGGCTGCGGCGACTTCCTCAACGACTACGAGGGCATCGGCGGCCACCAGGCCTACCGCGGCGAACTGGGCCTCATGTACTTCCCGCAACTGGAGGCCACGCGCGGGCGCCTGTGCGAACTCACCCTGGTGCCGACCCGCGTGCGTCGCTTCCGCATCGAGCGGGCGCCACCGGAGGACCGGCGCTGGCTGTTCGCCGTGATGCGTCGCGAATGCGCCCGCATGGGCTGCGACGTGGAGGAAAAGCCCGACGGCAGCTGGGCGCTGGTGTGGTGACCAAGCCGCGGGCGTGCCTGGCGGGTGCCCGTGACCGGAACATCCGCCAGGCATGTGTCGTCAGTGCACGAAACGGATCGCGTTCGCCGGGATCGGCGCCGAGCGCATCGCGTTGAGGGTCGCGACCAGCTCGAGGTAGCTGCGGGCCAGTTGTGCGTAGAGCGCCGCGTAGGCCTGCCGGCTGGCGTCGGCCACGCCCTGGTAGGCGCTGCGGCCGAGGTCGATGAAGTACTCCACGCTGACCCGCCGCCGCTCGGCCAGGCCGGGGAACAGGCCGGCCACCAGCAGGCAGCGGTCGCCCACGTCGCGCAGGGCGTCGGCGCGTGCGCTGCCCATGCGGGCCTGCGCCTCCATCCACTCCACCCCCTGCACGTGCGAAAGCAGCAGCGTGTCGCCCTGGTAGCGCAACAGCACGAACACCAGGTAGCTCTCGCGCGACTCGTCGAGCGGATGGCCCGTGCGTCCCGCCGCTTCCTTCACCAGCGCCTGCCAGACCTCGGCCGGCGTGCCTTTCTTGAACGCTTCGATCATGCATCTGCCCTCGCTTCACCAGGCGGTTCCGAGCCTAGCGCGATGCGAAGCGGACTGCTCGGCAGCCGGGGCGGGCGAGTGCTGACATGCGCCGACCACGCATGCCACGCAGACTCACGTTCCCGCCAGATGCAGCGTCTCCGCCTCGTGCGCGTGCAGGGGCAGGTGCGTGGCGCCGGTGGCGGCGATCGCGGGGCCGGCCAGCGCGAGCAGGTCCCTGTTCGCGTCGATCACCACCAGGATGCGGCCCGCGTCGATTTCGCGCTTGAAGCGCCGGTGCACCACGTCCGGCACGTCGGTGCCCACCAGTGCGCCGGTCCAGCCGCCCACCGCCGCCCCGGCCAGCGCGATGGCGGCGGCGCCCGCCAGCGTGACGCCCAGCGGCGGCACGGCGATCGCGAGCAGGCCGAGCAGCACGCCGGTGGCGCCGCCGCACAGCAAGCCGCGTGCGGCGGCCGGGTAGAAGTCGGTGCGGCCGACCATCAGGTGGTCGGGAATCTGCTCCAGTTCGATGTCCTCGCGGGCGATCAGCGAGATGTCGTTGTCGGGTACGCCGGCACGGCGGGCGGCGTCCATGGCCACGCGCGCGGCGGAAAGGTCGGGGGTGCTGAAGACACAGCGGGTTTTCATGGGGGCCTCCGTCGGTGTGCTGTCCGCGCGCGGCGGGTCGGAGGCCAGCGACGCGCCGTGGGCGGGCAACGACCATTGTCGTCCGCCGGGGTGACGGTGCCGTTGGTGCGGTGTTATCGCCACGCGCCGGCGGCGATCCCGTCCGCTGCGCCTCGGCGACGATCGACGTCGCGCCAAGAACAAGAAAAAGAGGCGGGCCGCCGCCCGCCTCCCGTCGCACGGTCCCGCCGGCTAGTGGCCGTGCGGGGTGAAGTTGACGGCGCCCTCCACCGCGGCGGCCGCATCGAGTATGCCCGCGCCGATCGAGTACTTGCCCTTGGGCGGGATCATCGGGCGGTAGGCGGTTTCCTGCAGCACGGCGAGCACCTGCCTGGGCTTCAGCGGCGGCAGGCACAGCGCCTTGCGTGCGCTCTGCATGAGCGCCACCGTGCCGGTCACGTGCGGTGCGGCCTGCGAGGTGCCGGCGTAGCCGGCGTAGGTGGTGCCTTCGGGCACCGGCGTGGTGGTGCCGTTGTTCAGCGCCTGCCACACGAAGCCGTCGTAGGACAGCACGCCGGTGTCCGGATCGTCGTCCTGGTAGACGCCGCCGCCGGGCGCGGCGATCTCCACCGCGTGGCCGTAGTTTGAGTAGTAGGCGCGACGGCTGGTGATGCCGGTGGAGGCCACGGTGATGACGCCGGGGCAGCCCGCCGGGGTGTACTTCGCCGCATCGTCGGCGTTGTTGCCGGCGGACACCACCACCACGGCACCGAGCTGATTGGCCTTGGCCACGGCCCTGGCGGTCACGTCGTTGGGATGGCAGCGGCCGGCGCCGCCCAGGCTCAGGTTGATCACCTGCGCCGGGTGCTTGTTGCGCGGCACGCCCTCGACCTTGCCCCCTGCCGCCCAGACGATCGCGTCGGCGATGTCGCTGGTGTAGCCGCCGCAATGGCCGAGCACGCGCACCGGCAGCACCCTGGCGTGGAAGGCGATGCCCGCCATGCCCATCGCGTTGTCGGTGATCTCGGCGCCGGCGGTGCTGGCCACGTGGGTGCCGTGCCAGGAGCTGTCCTCCGGCGGATGGCTCTCGTCGGTGCACGCGGACAGCCACGGCTCGGTGGTGGTCCAGTCGCCCAGGTCCCAGCCGCCGGGCACGCGGTCGTCGGTCGGCCGGCCGGAGACGAAGGCGTCGCTGATGAAGTCGTAGCCGGCGTCGGCGAGCTTGGTGTTCACGTCGACGTGGCGGGTGATGCCGGTGTCGAGCACGGCGATCACCACGCCGGTGCCGTCGGCGAGGTCCCAGGCGTCGTTGACCCGCGTGCCGCCGTGGTTGGCGTCGCCGAAGAAGGTGATGCTGCCATCGGGCGCCTTCAGGTTCCACTGGTAGGCGGGGTAGTAGGTGTCGCTGGGCGTGAAGGTCTGCGGCTGCAGGCCGTCCGGCGCGCGCAGGTCGCGCACCCGCTGCAGCATCACGTCCGGCGCGACGTACTGCACCGCCGGGTCGGCGGCGATCTGGCGGATCAGGCTGGCCGCCTCGGCCCGATCGAGCTTGCGCGAGGTGCGGATCAGGTCCGCGCCGGTGGCGAGCTTGCGCTGGTAGCTCGCGCGTACGGCGGTACGGCCGGCGGCGAGGCTGGCACGATCGAGTCCCGCGCGGTCGATCGCGGCGCCGAGGTTCTGCAGCAGGGCGGCGCGGTCGGCGCGCTCGGTACTGCCGTCGCGATAGGTGACGATGAAGCGGTCATAGTGGCCGTTCGGCGCCAGGCTGCCGAGGTCGAAACGGGCGTCGTCCGGAGCGGACGGCGTGGCCGCGTGGGCGGACAGGGACAGCGCGAGCGCAATGGAGGCGCCCAGCAGCGCCTTGATCGCGAGACGGTGGGTCATGCGGTGGTCCTCCGGGTGGTGCGCCGGCTCTCCGGCGCGTCAGGCAGCGAGAGAAACCGGGCGTAGCCGTCCGGTGGCAGGGACGTTCCGCGCGCGCCATGCCTTCAGCCATCCTCGACGGCCAGGCCCGCGCGGCATCCCATCGTGACACTAGGGACGCCATCGTGGGGCAGGCGTGAACGCGTTCGCGCGCACCTCGGCAGGACGGTTGCACGGCAGGCCGCAGGCCGCGTCGACATCGCCTCACGTGTCGCTGCGGCGGTGCTAACGCCGTCTTGCCTAGCCTCGGGGACGACGCGGAAGCACCGCGCCCGATCGTTCCACACAGGAGAGCCGCATGCGCCCCGATCAGCAGAAACTCAACGCGCAACACAAGTCCGGCATGAAGGACGAGCCCAAGGACATCGAGAACCGCCGCCAGCCGCAGGCGGCCTCCAAGCAGGGGTATCACGAGCCCGCCAGCGGGCAGGGCATCGTCCGCCGGCGCGACGGCGAGCATGACGGGCGGCGCGGCTAGCGTCCGATGGTTCCAGCCCCGATGGTGGAACCCGAGCGAGGCCACCGACGATGAGACTCCGGAACCGCATCGCCTGGTGACCGGTTCAGCGGCATCGGCAAGGCGATCGCCGTGACCTTCGCGCGCGAAGGCGCCGACGTGCTGGTGCACTACCACGCCGATGCCGCAGGCGCGCAGGACACCGCGGCGCAGGTGCGCGCGGCCGGTCGCCGTGCCGGGTGCTGCAGGCGGATTTCGCCGACCCGCGCGACGCCAGCCGCTTCTTCGCACAGGCGATGGAACGCATGGGCGGCCTGCACGTGCTGGCGTGGGCGCACCGCACAGCGACCCGCTCGACACCACGCTGGAGGAAGTCCAGCGCACCCTCGGCGTGGACCTGCTGGCGCCGTGGCTGCTGTGCCAGGCGGCCGCGCGGGCCGGCGCCATCGTCAACATCACCTCGGTGCACGAGGAAATCTCCCTGCCGGGCAGCGCCGCCTACGACGCGGCCAAGGCGGCGCTGCGTTCGCTGACGCGCACGCTGGCGCTGGAGCTGGCGGGCCGCGGCGTGCGCTTGAACACTGTCGCGCCCGGACTGATCGAGACGCCGCTGACCGCGAACAGGATCCACGACCCGCAGCGCGCCGGGCACGACCGCCGGCAGATCCCGATGCATCGCCCGGGACGGCCGCAGGAGCTGGTCAACGCCGCGCTGTTCCTGGCCTCGGACGAGGCCAGCCAGTCACCGGCAGCAGCTGCTTCGTCGATGGCCCTGATGCGCAACCTCGGCGGCGCCTGAGTGGCGCCGCACCGTTGCCTGCGCCCTTCGCCCGGAGGGCGGCGCTCAGGCGTAATCCAGGCTCGGGTACCAGTCCGTGCCGCGCCCCTCCGGCGTGCAGTCGAGCACGGTCCACAGCGGCATCAGGTCCGGCGCGCCGCGCGGGTCCTGCCCGGGGTCGGCGGTCTCGAAGCCCATCTCGCCGCTCCAGAAGTGGCGGATCACGCCGTCGCGCCGGGTGAACACGTTGAAGGCCGCCTGGTCGCCGTCGCCGCCCTGCGCGTCCACCGCGAAGTAGTCGCGGCTGTAGGCGCCGTCCAGGTCCGAATAGAGTCTCAGGTGGCGCCAGCCGCGCTCGCGCGCGAACGCGGTCAGCCGGTCGATCGGCGAGCGCGCCACCACCGCCAGCGCCACGCGCTGCCCGATGTCGCGCGCCTCGCCGTCCCAGGCGCTGAGCAGCGAGGTGCACATCGGGCAGGGGCGCGCGCGTTGCGGGCCGAACATCCAGCTGTAGACCACCAGGGTCTGCTTGTCGCCGAACAGCCCGGCGAAGTCGACCGGTCCCTGCGTGCCCTCGAAGCGATAATCGCCGGTCACCGCACCGCCCGGGGGCAGCGCGCGGCGCATCTCGGCGACGCGCTCGATGTGGCGGCGCAGTTCGATCTCCTCGGCCAGCAGCGCCTGCCGCGCGCGGCGGTAGGCGTCGCTCTCATTGGGAAAACGCAGGCGGTTGCGCGCAGCCAGTTCGGCGGCGGGAACGAGTGCGGCGGGGTCGGTCATGGGCTTGGCTCCAGGCGGTGGCTCGGTCGCGGTCGGGCGCGCCGAGCGGGAAGTCGAGGCGAAGGGGCGCGCCTCGTCCACGACGCGGGCGGAGGAAGGGCGCGCCAGCAGGCGGGCGCGGTAGGCGCGCAGGTGGACGAAGCGCGGGTCGATCGGGTGGGTCCAGTCGGCGTCGAACAGGAACGGCGCGGCGGCGCAGTCGGCCAGGCTGAAGCTCCCGCCGGCGGCCGGTCGCGCCCGGTCATGCGGCGATCCAGCCACGCATCGGCCGTTTCCAGCATGGCCCGGGCCTCGGCCACGACGTAGGCGTCGCGCCGATCCCCCGGGCGCAGTGCGTCGAACACTACCTTCTGCTGTGGCGTGGACACGCAGTTGTCGAACACGCGATCGAGCATGCGCACGTCCAGCGCCGCCTCGGCGTCCGCGGGCAGCAGGCGACGCGGACCCGGGTGGTGGAGGTCCAGGTACTCGATGATGCAGGTGGCCTCCAGCACGGTGCGCCCGCGGTCGACCAGCACGGGGTAGCGGCGCAACGGCCACAGTGCGGCCAGCTCCTCGCGGGCCGTGGGTTCCTCGAGGGAGCGGTACTCGAACGGTGTGCCGTGCTCGTATAGCGCGATCAGCACCTTCCGGGAGTAGGAGGAGAACGGGTGGGCGTAGAGGCGGGGCAGCTCGGACACGGAGGACACCGGGGCGGGGTTTCGCCTACACGACGCGCGACGCAACGTGACATCGACACCCGCCTGCCGCCGACTGGCAGGCGCGGCCCGGCGGGACTACCATGACCTTCTCCGGTAAACCCAGCCGGGAGGTCGTCATGAAAACGTACTGCTCCCTCCTCCTGCTCGGCTCGCTGGCGGCCAGCCAGGCGACCCTTGCGGACACGTCGTTCTCCCTCAACCACTTCACCCCCAGGGTGCTGCCGGTGCTGGTCCAGGTCGACAGCCACGGCAACGTCACCAGCGTCTCGCCCTCCGAGCAACTGGCGCCGCGCTACGACCGGCTGCTCAGGCAGACGCTGGACCAGATGATCACCGGCCCGGCCAAGGACCACGGACGTCCGGTGGCCAGCCAGTTCGTCATGAACCTGGGCCTGCAGGCATCGCCGCGCGAGGACGGTACCTACGACGCCCGCTTCGTCTACGTCTCCACCTCGCCGGTGCCGCCCGGTTCCTGGTACTGGGTGCACATCGACGGGCATCGCCTGGCACTGAAGAGCCGTAGCGCCGAACCGCGCAACTACCCGTACGTGCGCCGCTCCCCGGAGCCGGTCTGGTTCCGGTCCCCGCCGATCCAGAATCCACCGGTGCAGGACACCTCCCGCAGCGCACCCCGGCCGGCCCCGGCCGCAAGGCACCACTGAGCCCGACCGCCACCGGCCCGCGGCGGCCGGTGGCGGCGCCGCGGTGTCCGGCGGCGCGCACCAAGCGTGCGCCATGCGCGGGCCGTGCGTCGTCGCCGACACGTCCAACCCGGTCTCGCAAAACCTTCCCGTCGCGACGACATGCCGCTGGCTAGCGTCGCCGGCCCTTGCATTCCCATGGGAGGAAGGACATGCTCGCCACCACTTACCGTCGGCCGTACCGCGTGCGCGCCGCGCAGGTGCCCGACCCGGTGCTCGAGCATCCGGATGACGCCATCGTGCGCGTGACCCGCGCCTGCATCTGTGGCTCCGACCTTCACCTCTATCACGGACTGGTTCCGGATACGCGGGTCGGCTCGATCTTCGGACACGAGTTCACCGGCATCGTGGAAGAGGTCGGCGCCAATGTGCGCAATCTGCAGGTCGGCGACCACGTGCTGGTACCGTTCAACGTGTTCTGCGGCACCTGCGCCTCCTGCTCGCGCGAGCTGTACGGCAACTGCGAGAACGTCAACCCCGAGGCGACCGCGGTCGGCGGCGCCTATGGCTACTCGCACACCGCCGGTGGCTATGACGGCGGCCAGGCCGAATACGTGCGCGTGCCGTTCGCCGACATCGGGCCCACCGTGATTCCGCCGGACATCCACATCGAGGACGCCGTGCTGCTCACCGACGTGGTACCGACCGGCTACCAGGCCGCCGAGATGGGCGACATCCACGAGAACGACACCGTGGTGGTGTTCGGCGCCGGACCGATCGGCCTGATGGCCGCGCGTTGTGCCTGGCTGATGGGGGCCGGGCGGGTGATCGTGGTGGACCAGTACGACTACCGCCTGGAGTTCGCGCGGCGCTTCGCCCAGGCCGAGACGGTCAACTTCCGCGAAGTGAAGGACATGGCCGTGCACCTGAAGAAGATGACCGGCTGGCGGGGGGCGGACGTGTGCATCGACGCGGTCGGTTGCGAAGCCGACGGCAACCTCGTGCAGACCCTCGTGGGCGTGAAGATGAAGCTGCAGGCCGGCGCCGCCACCGCACTGCACTGGGCGATCAACTCGGCGCGCCGCGGCGGCAACGTGTCCATCGTCGGCGTGTACGGGCCGACCTTCAACGCGGTGCCGATCGGGAGCGCGATGAACAAGGGCCTGACCCTGCGCATGAACCAGGCCAGCGTGAAGCGGCATCTTCCGCACCTGATCGAGCACGTCCGTGCGGGCCGGCTGAGGCCGCGCGAGCTGATCACCCATCGGGTGCCGCTGGAGGAGGTGGACGAGGCCTACCACCGCTTCTCCGCCAAGGAGGACGGCTGCATCAAGACCGTACTGGTTCCGCCGCGCGCGGGTCGTGCCGACGTCGCGCCCGCCGCGTCCTCTCCCGCGCCCGTCCAACTGCACTGAGGCCACCCATGAACCCGCCTTCAGACCGTTCGCAGATCCCCGACTGGGGCGTGGACCTCGATCCGGGCAGGCGCCCGGCCGTGCCGATGGAGCGCACGCTGCCACGCCTCGAGGGCGTACATTGGGAGCGCCCGACGCAGCAGCGGCGGACGGTCGAGATCCTGCATTCGGTGGAGCGCCCGGGCGTCACGCCGGTGTTCGGTACCAGCGTGCCCCCCTCGGGCCTGAGCGGCTGGATCCGGCGCCGCGCGTTCCGGCGCAGCGAGAGCGACATGCGTCACTGGATGCTGCTGTTGCTGGCCGACCGCGTGAACGTGGTCGAAGGCCTGCTCGACGACGCGCGGCGTTCGCCGCGGGCGCGTGCGGCCGCCTTCGGGCTCGCGGGCGCGGCGCTGGCCGTCTGGGTGCTGCGGCGCCGGCGGGCGTGAGCCTAGCCGGGCTGCTGCTGCGCCGGCGCCTGGTCGTTCTTGAGCACGCCGCGCAGGTTCAGCGCGAACAGGCCCAGCTGCAGGCCGATCAGCGCCCAGGCGCGGTCGTGCCAGCCCCACACCACCCACAGCACGTTGCTGAGCACGAAGCACCAGAAGCCCCAGGTGCGCCGGCGACGCGACAGCGAACCGACCTGCCAGGCGGCCACCAGGGTGACCGCCATGGCGGGCCACTGCAGGGCGTCGAGCAGGTCGGTCACGCCGGTCCGCGCGTAGCGGGACGGGAAGGGCGCCGGCGGCGCTGCCGCATGTCGGCCGCCGTCTGGGTCACGGGCGCGGTCGTCCCGTCCGGCCTCAGGCCGGCGAGTCCGGATTGCGCATGAACGCCATCGCGGCCGTCTTGACCTTGGCGTAGGAGGTGATGGCATCGGCGCCCGAGGAGTCCTTCCAGCGCGCATACTTGTCGTCGAGCTCGGCGAGTTCCTCCGCGCTGAAGAGCTGGCGCACGGCGTCGAACATCTTGGTCTCTTCCTCGTGCGCGTGATGCTTGATCATCTCCCCGCATACCTGCACCGACCCGGCGAACTGCCGCGAATCCACGTCCGCGGCATGGATGTCCGGCAGCACTGCGAGCTCGACGGCACGATGCTCGGTGATCGCCTCGGCGTAGATCAGCTTCTGCTCGTGGTTGGCGCGTCGCTCGAATGCCGGATAGAAGACCGTCTCCTCCCATTTGGCGTGCGGGATCAGCAGCGTCTCGATCTGCTTGAGCAGGTCGTGGCGCGCATCGGCTTCGGTGTCCGCGGTGCGACCGATCTGGGCGAACAGTTCCCGCAGGCGGTCGTGCTCGGTCTTGAGCGTTTCCAGGATGTTGCCCATGTCTGCCTCCAGGTAGCCTGGTGCGATTGCATAACGCGAGGCGTGGCCCGCCCGTGAAAGGGCGCGATGCCGCATCGCCGGCGTCGCGAGTACGGCCGGGGCCGCTGGCCAGGTCCACTCGCCGGATGGCGCCTGTAGTGAATTAATGAGTAGACTTCGGAAGGGGGCCGGTCCGGTGAGGCGATCAGGGAGAGGGGCATGTTCGACGTCGTGGATTTTCTGGAACGGGTAGGCCGGGATGCGACGCTTGCGCATGCCTCGCCCGACGAAGTCGCGTCGGGCACGCTGGATGCCCGGCTGTCGGCGGAGCAACGCGAGCTGCTCGCCACGCGAGCCCTGCTGGAGGTGTCGGCCCTGCTCGATGCGCCCATGCTCTGCTGCATGCAGTTCCCGGCGGAGGAGGAGGAAGAAGCGCCCCAGCCGGACGAGCCGGACACCGAAGAATTGCCCAGCGACGGCGGCTAGGCCCGTCCGGCCATCCCGACCGAGCGGTGACATGCACCCTCCCCGCCCCAGGCTTCGCGTGCTTCTCGCGGCATGGGTGGCGCTGGCCTGGCCTGCCGCGGGCCAGAGCCGTCCGGCCGCGCCGGTGGACCGGGCCTGGATCCTGCAACAGGCGGAGAGGGTAAAGACCTCGGACAACGCCAGGTTCGTCGAGCTTCTGCATGCGCTCGAACCGGTGCGATCCTCGCTGCCTCTCCGGCAGCAATGGCAATTGCGTTACCTCGAGGCGTGGCAGGTCGCCTACCGCGGCGACTACGGCAAGGCCGAGCCGTTGCTGGACGCGGTCGCACGCGGTGCGGACGATCCCACGCTGCGCGCGCGGGCCCAGGCCACGCTGGTCAACATCCTCGGCATCGGTCGCCGCTATGTCAAAGCGTTCACCCTGCTGAGCCAGTTGCTCGAGGGGCTGCCTCGCGTGCGCGAGGCCGACACGCGCTTCCAGGTGCTGGCCGAGGCGTCGCAGTTCTATACCGATGCAGGCCAGTACGACCTGGCATCCAGCTACGCGGAACAGCTGCTGGCCGAAGCCACCACCCCGCAGGAGGTGTGCAAGGGCCAGTTCTTGGCGCTGCATGCGCTCTACCGGAAGCAGGCGGTCGCATCCCTGGACCCTTTCGTCCGCGGCATCGCCCAGTGCGAAGCGGCGGGCGAGAAGCTGTTCGCCAACGGCGTCCGCGCGGACCTGGCGGGCATCCACCTTCGGCGGCAGGAAGGGGCGCAGGCCGAAAGCCTGCTGGTCGGGCACTACGACGAGGTCCTCGCCACCGGGTACCGGAGCTTCATCGCCCAGTTCCAGTCGCAGCTGGCGCAGGCCTCGCTCGAACTGGGCAAGCTCAAGCCCGCGCGCCGGTACGCGCTGGCCGCCGTGGCGGCAAGCATCCCGGGCGAGTACACCGAGTCGCTGGTGAACGCCTACAAGCTGCTGTACGAGATGGAGCGCCAGCAGGGCCATGCCGCCGGTGCGCTCGCCTATCACGAGAAGTACATGGCCGCGGACAAGGCCTATCTGGACGACGTCAGCGCCAAGGCGCTGGCGTACCAGATGGTCAGGCAGCAGGTGCAGGCGAAGAAGGCCGAAGTCGACGCGCTGGCGCGGCAGAACAAGATCCTGCAGTTGCAGCAGGCGCTCGACCGCAAGGCGGTGGAAGCCAGCCGGCTGTACATCGCCGTACTGCTGCTCGGCCTGCTGGTGATCGGGCTGTGGCTGCTGCGGTTGAAGCGCTCGCAGTTGCGCTTCATGCGCATGGCCCAGTGCGACAGCCTCACCGGCATCTACAACCGCAAGCATTTCATGGTGGAGGCGGAGCAGGCGCTCGGCCACGCGCAGCGCACGCGCAAGAGCGCATGCCTCCTGCTGATCGACCTGGACCATTTCAAGCTGACCAACGACACCTACGGCCATGCGGTGGGCGACCAGGTGCTGCGCCGGGCGGTGATGGCCTGTCAGGAACATGTACGCCCCAGCGACGTGTTCGGCCGGCTCGGCGGCGAGGAGTTCGGCGTGCTGCTGCCGGATTGCGGCTTCGACTGCGGCGTGGAGCACGCCGAGGTGCTGCGGCGGGCGATCGCGGCGCTCAGCGAGGATGCCGATCCGGGGGTACCCGTGTCCGCCAGCTTCGGGCTGGCCTGCACGGGCGAGTCCGGCTACGACCTGCGCCAATTGCTGGTGGATGCGGATCACGCCCTTTACCGGGCCAAGCGCGCCGGCCGCAACTGCGTGGTGGCAGGGAAGGCGGGCGAGAGCCTGGTCGTCGCCTGAGCGCGCTCATCGCGTGGCAGCAAGCGCCTGCCACTGCTCCAGCCGCCGCTGCATCCGGCGCACGTGACTGCCCGGCCAGTAGACCCGCCCGCAAGCGGGGCAGGCGCGGAACGGCCCGGGCAGGTCGCGCGCCCGTTCCGGAACGTGCGCGCGTTCTGCCGGCGTGGCGTCGTGCAACGGGGTGTTGTCCAGCAGGCAGCGGCTGAACGGTGCGAGGTTCCATTCGATGCCGAGCGCGGCCGTGAGCTCGGCGGCCTGGGCCTCGATCCCGTCGTGCTGCAGCAGCAGGACCCGCACGTCGCGGCCGGCGTGGGCGGCCAGGTGCCGGTCGCGGGTAAGCAGCAGCCTGCCTTCCGTGCGGCATGCGCCGAGGATGTCGCGGTCGACCGCGCTGGCCGGTGCCAGTGCAGTGTCGTGACCGGCCGCGCGCAACCAGCGGGCGAGGCCGCCCAGCATGGCGTCACAGAAGAGGTGCCGCGGCGCGGACATGCCGGCATTCGAGCAGCTCCGCGGCGGAGGCCGCGTGATCCCGTCGCCTGGCGGTCAGTCCGTGCCGAGGAGCGCCGCCAGCCGGTCCAGCAACGGCGCCTGGCTGGGCAGGATCTTCGACCGCGCCTGGTCCAGCGCGAACCATGCCACCCGGTCGATTTCGGGAAAGCTGGCGCGCCGGCCGCTGCGCGGTGGCCATTCCAGTTCGAACAGGTTGCTGCGCAGGTGGGCCGGTTCGAACTCGCCCTCGAGCGCGAAGGCCTCCACCCATTTGCCGCCCTTCTGCCGCAGCCGCCCGAGCGGGCGAAGCGGGCCGGCGGCCGGCGTGCCCAGTTCTTCCGCGAACTCGCGTCGCGCAGCTGCCTCGGCGTTCTCGCCGGGGGCGGGCTCACCCTTGGGGAGCGTCCATGCGGCATCGTCGCGCCGGCGCCAGAACGGGCCGCCCGGATGGGCGAGCAGCACTTCCGGGCGGCCGCCGGTCAGGCGGTAGAGCAGGATGCCGGCACTGGTGGTGGGCACGTCGTTCCTCCGGCTGGTTTCGCGCGCGCGTTCACCTCGCCCACGGTAGCATTCCCGATCCCGACGACTCCCGGAGAACGCCATGGCTATCGGCTGGGCCGGCGACGGCGCCGTGCAGGACCAGATCGACGCGACCGTCAAGGACGCCATCAAGCGCGCGCGCAGCAGGCTCCCGCAAGGCCCGGGCCTGAGCCACTGCGAGGAGTGCGACGCGCCGATCCCCGAGGCCCGGCGCCAGGCCGTGCCCGGGGTACGCCTGTGCGTGGCCTGCCAGGAAGCGCAGGACCAGGCGCAGCGCACGGTCGCCGGCTACAACCGCCGCGGCAGCAAGGACAGCCAGCTGCGCTAGGGGCGGCGCGCTCAACCGCCCAGCTTGCTCAGCACGAACGCGCACAGGAAGCCCACCACGGTGATCAGGCCGGCCAGGTCGTGCGCCTGTTCGAAGGCCTCCGGCATCATGGTGTCGGCCAGCATCGCCAGGATCGCCCCGGCCGCCACGGCCGTGGTCGCCGCCACCACGTCGACCGAGAAGTGGCGGAACACGGCGTAGCCGATCAGCGAGGCGACGCCGGAGATCACCGCGATGCCGCCCCAGACGCCCGCCACGTAGCCCAGCGGGCGGCCTGCCTTGCGCATGCCGGCCGCGCTGGACAGGCCCTCCGGGATGTTCGACAGGAAGATCGCCGCCACCGCCACCAGGCTCACGGCGCCGCCCTTGAGCATGCTCAGGCCGATCACGATCGATTCGGGAATGCCGTCGAGCAGCGAGCCCGCCGCGATCGCCAGGCCGTTGCCGCCCTGCTGCTGGTGGCCCGAGCGCTTGCGGTGCCTGGCGCCGGCGCGGGCGAGATACCAGTTGACCGCCGAGTACACCGCGGCACCGCCCAGAAAACCCGTCGCGGTCGAGTCGAAGCCGCCGCGGCGGTAGGCCTCGTCCATGAGCTCGAAGGAGAGCGCCGAGATCAGCACGCCGCTGCCGAAGGCCATCACGCCGGCGACCAGGCGTTGCGGCACCCGCGTGAAATAGCCAATGGCGGCGCCGAGCAGCAGCGCGGTGCCCGCCACGAAACCCCAGAACGCCGCCTGCAGCCACAGCGGAACCATTCCTTATCTCCTTGCACGGTTCGGCCGAGCATGGCGCACCGCGCGTGCTTGCCTCGTCGTCGCGCGCCCCCATTAGGGGAAGTCCGCGAATCACCAGGAGCATCCCCATGGCAGACCTCCCCAACGCCGCGGCTGCCGGCGAGTTCAGGGTCGGCGGCGATATCCCCGTCCACCGCCTCGGCTTCGGCGCCATGCGCATCACCGGCAAGGGCATCTGGGGCGAGCCGGCCGACCCGGCCGGCGCCCGCGCGACCCTGCGCGCGCTGCCCGGGCTGGGCGTGAACCTGATCGACACCGCCGACAGCTACGGCCCCTACGTGAGCGAGGACCTGATCCGCGAGTTGCTGCACCCGTACGCCGGCATGCTGGTCGCCACCAAGGGCGGCCTGACCCGTCACGGGCCGGACATCTGGCTGCCGCTGGGGCGTCCGGAGTACCTGCGCCAGTGCGTGCTGATGAGCCTGCGTCGGCTGGGTGTGGAGCGCATCGACCTGTGGCAGCTGCACCGCATCGATCCCAAGGTGCCGCGCGAGGAGCAGTTCGAGGCGATCGCGGCGATGCGCAAGGAGGGGCTGATCCGCCACGTGGGCCTGAGCGAGGTCGGCATCGAGGAGATCGAGGCCGCGCGCCGGCATTTTCCGGTCGCGACGGTGCAGAACCTGTACAACCTGGCCAACCGCAAGAGCGAGGCCGTGCTGGCGTACTGCGAGGCGCAGGGCATCGGCTTCATCCCCTGGTACCCGCTCGCCGCCGGCGAACTGGCCGCGCCCGACTCGGCGCTCAGCCGCGTCGCGCAGCGGCTCGGCGCCAGCAATGGACAGGTCGCGCTGGCCTGGCTGCTCAAGCGCTCGCCGGCGATGCTGCCGATCCCGGGCACCTCGCGGGCGGAGCACCTGCGCGAGAACGTGGCCGCCGCGGAACTGGCGTTGTCGGAGGAGGACTACCGCGCGCTCGAAGCGGCCGCACGCTGAGGCTTTCCGCGGGAGCGAGCTTGCTCGCGATGCGTCTGGTTCGGACCGGCGCCAGGGCAACGGCTTCGCGAGCACGCTCGCTCCTGCCCGTCCTGGTCCGCCCGATCCGGCCCGGCCGGGCGCAGCTTATCCACCTGCGCCCACAGCTTATCCACAGACTTATTGTCTCGTCGGGTGAGAGCCCGCCGCGTATGCTTCGTGCTCGTGTCCGCCGTCCCGTCGCGGCCGGCTGCCTGTGAGGAAACGAGCCCATGTCCTTTGTCCCCGAGCGCAAGAGCGGCCACGGCTCCGCCGTCGAGGCGCTGCGCGTGCCGCCGCATTCGATCGACGCCGAACAGGCCGTGCTGGGCGGCCTGATGCTGGCGCCGGACGCGCTGGACAAGGTCGCCGACAAGCTGGGCGAAGGGGACTTCTACCGCAAGGACCACCGCCTGATCTGGCGCGCCATCAACGAGCTGGCCAACAAGGGCATGCCGTGCGACGCGGTGACCCTGGGCGACTGGTTCGAGGCCAACGGCCTGGCCGAACTGGTCGGCGGCGCCAGCTACCTGATCGAGCTGGCCAACGCCACGCCGAGCGCGGCCAACATCGCCGCCTACGCCGAGATCGTGCGCGAGAAGTCGGTGCTGCGCCAGCTGATCGATGCCGGCACTGCGATCACCGAGGACGGCTACCGACCCGAGGGCAAGAGCGTGCAGGAGGTGCTGGAGGCCGCCGAGCAGCGGGTCTTCCACATCGCCGAATCGGGCGCGCGCGGCAAGAAGGATTCGGTGTCCATGCGCGAGGCGGTCAAGGACGCCTTCCGCCTGCTCACCGAGCGCTACGAGAACCGCGGCCAGCTCACCGGCATCTCCACCGGCTTCAACGACCTGGACGAACTCACCTCCGGCCTGCAGCCGTCGGACCTGATCATCGTCGCGGCGCGTCCCTCGATGGGCAAGACCGCGTTCTCGGTGAACATCGCCGAGGCCGCCGCGCTGCGCGGCAAGAAGGCGGTGGTGATCTTCTCGATGGAGATGTCGGCCTCGCAGCTGGCCTTCCGCCTGATCTCCTCGATTGGCCGCATCCACCAGCAGCACCTGCGCAATGGCGACCTGTCCGAGGAGGACTGGCCGCGCGTCACCAACGCGATCGCGATCCTCTCCGAGGCGAAGATCTTCATCGACGACACGCCCGGCCTCTCGCCGGTGGAACTGCGCTCGCGCGCGCGCCGCCTGCACCGCGAGCACGGCGGCCTGGGCCTGATCGTGATCGACTACCTGCAGCTGATGCAGGTGCCCGGGAACAAGGAGAACCGCGCCACCGAGATTTCAGAAATCTCGCGTTCACTGAAGGGCCTCGCCAAGGAGCTGAACGTGCCGGTGATCGCCCTCTCGCAGTTGAACCGTTCGCTGGAGCAGCGCTCGGACAAGCGCCCGATGATGTCCGACCTGCGCGAGTCGGGCGCCATCGAGCAGGACGCCGACGTGATCATGTTCATCTACCGCGACGAGTACTACAACAAGGACTCGCCCGACAAAGGCCTGGCCGAGATCATCATCGGCAAGCAGCGCAACGGCCCCACCGACACGGTCAAGCTCACCTTCCTCGGCCACTACACCAAGTTCGAGAACTACGCGCCGGACTCGTTCGTCGGGTCGTTCGAGTGAAGGCGGGAAGCGGGGACCGCGGGGCACGGAACGTGCGGCACGGGCAAGATTGCCGCCTGTCGCCCGATCCGGCCCGGAGCCTCCGTTCGTGCGGGCGGGTGCGAGGTCGTGGCGCGCCTGAGGTTACCCGTTTCCGCTTCGCCGTCCTCCGCCCCACCCCATGAGCCGCACCACCACCGCCACCATCCACCTGGGCGCATTGCGCCACAACCTCGCCCGCATCAAGGCGATGGCGGCGCCTGCGCGGGTGATGGCAGTGGTCAAGGCCGATGCCTACGGCCACGGGCTGGAACGCGTGGCCCGCGCGCTGGATGCCGAGGCCGAGTGCTTCGCCGTGGCCGCGCTGGGCGACGGGCTACGGCTGCGCGCCGCGGGCCATCGCCAGCGCATCGTGGTGCTTTCCGGCCCCGACCAGCCGGGTGACATCGCCGAGATGCAGCGCCTGCGGCTCGATGCCGCCATCCACCACGAGGCGCAACTGCATTGGCTGGCCGAGGCGGTGCCGGGGCGCGGCCGCCTGCGCGTGTGGTTGAAGATCGACAGCGGCATGCACCGGCTGGGCTTTCCGCCGGAACGCGCGGCCGGCGTGCACGCGTGCCTGGCGGCGATGCCCGGGCTGGACCCGGAAATCGGCCTGCTCAGCCACTTCGCAGAGTCGGAAGTGTTCGACGGCGAAGCCACCCGCCGGCAGATCGCGTGCTTCGAGCAGGCCACCCGCGGCCTGGCCGCTCCGCGCTCGCTGTCCAACTCGGCCGCGGTGCTGGGCTGGCCGGAGGCACGGGTGGACTGGGTACGCACCGGCGGCCTGCTGTACGGCCTGTCGGTGGTGGAGGGCAAATCCGGCGCCGACTTCGGCTTTCGCCCCGCGATGACCCTCGCCACGCGGTTGATCGCCATCAACCACGTGCGCAAGGGCGAGCGGATCGGCTACAACGGCACCTGGACCTGCCCGGAGGACATGCCGGTCGGCGTCGCCGCGGTCGGCTACGGCGACGGCTATCCGCGCAGCGCCGCCAGCGGCACGCCGGTGCGGGTCGGCGACGCGACCGTGCCGCTGGTCGGGCGCGTCTCCATGGACCTGATCACCCTCGACCTGCGCGAGGCGCCGCAGGCGCGGGTCGGCGAGCGCGTCGTGCTGTGGGGGCCGCAACTGCCGGTCGAAACCGTCGCCCGGCATGCCGGCACCATCAGCTACGACCTCACCTGCGGCATGACCCGCCGGGTGCTGTTCGTGGAAGACGAAAACTGACCGCCGGTTCGTCCTTCGCCGTCTCGCCTGCCGCGAGCGCGCCGGGCTAAGCTCGCCGCTTCCCGCTACCGGAGCCCGCCATGGCCAAAGCCAAGACCGCCTACGTCTGCACCGAGTGCGGCGCCGAGCATTCCAAGTGGCAGGGCCAGTGCGTCGAGTGCGGCGTGTGGAACACGTTGTCGGAGATCGTGCTGCAGCCGGCCGTGAAGTCGGGCGCCGCCGCGCGCGGCGGTTACGCGGGCAAGGCGGCCGGCGCCTCCCGGGTGACGCCCCTGACCGAAGTGGCGGTGACCGCCGAGGCGCGCACGCGGACCGGCATCGGCGAGCTGGACCGCGTCCTGGGCGGCGGCCTGGTCGAAGGCTCGGTGGTGCTGATCGGCGGCGATCCGGGCATCGGCAAGTCGACCCTGCTGCTGCAGATGCTGGGCCGGCTCGGCGCGCAGCTGCCGAGCGTCTATGTCACCGGCGAGGAATCGCTGGCGCAGGTGGCCGCCCGCGCGCAGCGGCTGGACCTGCCGCTGGCGCCGCTGCACGCGCTGGCCGAGACCTGCATCGAGCGCATCCTCGCGCAGGCTGCCACCGCGCGGCCGCGCGCGCTGGTGATCGACTCGATCCAGACCATCTGGACCGAACTGCTGACCGCCGCGCCCGGCTCGGTGAGCCAGGTGCGCGAATCGGCCGCCAAGCTCACCCGCTTCGCCAAGGAGACCGGCACCTCCGTGTTCCTGGTCGGCCACGTCACCAAGGAGGGCGGCATCGCCGGCCCGCGCGTGCTCGAGCACATGGTCGACGCCGTGCTGTACTTCGAGGGCGAGTCGGGCAGCCGCTTCCGCGTACTGCGCGCGTTCAAGAACCGCTTCGGCGCGGTCAACGAGCTGGGCGTGTTCGCGATGTCCGACAAGGGCCTGCGCGAGGTGCCCAACCCGTCGGCGATCTTCCTTTCCGCGCACAACGGGCCGACGCCGGGCAGCGCGGTGATGGTCACCCGCGAAGGCACCCGCCCACTGCTGGTCGAGGTGCAGGCGCTGGTCGACCAGTCCTCGTTGGGCAATCCCCGTCGCGTGGCGCTGGGCCTGGAGCAGAACCGCCTGGCCATGCTGCTGGCGGTGCTGCACCGGCATGGCGGGGTGGCGGCCTACGACCAGGACGTGTTCGTCAACGTGGTCGGCGGCATCCGCGTGCAGGAAACCGCCGCCGACCTGCCAGTGCTGCTGGCGGTACGCTCCAGCCTGCGCGACCGGCCACTGCCGGACAAGACGATCGCCTTCGGCGAAGTCGGCCTCTCCGGCGAGATCCGTCCCGTGCCCAACGGCGAGGAGCGCCTGAAGGAGGCAGCCACGCACGGCTTCCAGCGCGCCATCGTGCCCAAGGCGAACGCGCCGAAGAAGGGCAGGGTGGGCGAGCTGGAGGTGATCGGCGTGGAGCGCCTGGCCGAGGCGCTGTCCGCCGCCGGCTGAAGCGCACATGCCCGCTCGTCGGAGCGAGCTCGCCCGCGCAGCTCGCTTAGGCGGACCTACCTTGCAGGAGCAAGCTCGCTCCCACCTGCTTCGCCCGGGCTACAGGTGCCCTTGGGGTCCGCGGTGCAGAATCACCTCGAGCACGAACTTGCTGCCGAAGAAGGCCAGCACCAGCACCGCCATGCCGGTCAGGGTGAGGTTCACCGCGCGCCGGCCGCGCCAGCCATGCCGCCAGCGCCCGTAGAGCAGCAGGCCGAACACCAGCCAGGCGACGATCGAGAGCACGGTCTTGTGGATGAGGTGCTGGCCGAACAGATCGCCGACGAACAGCGCGCCGGTGATCAGCGTCAGCGTGAGCAGCGCGAACCCCGCGCCGATCAGGCGGAACAGCAGCGTCTCGGTCAGCGTCAGCGGCGGCAGCGCGCGCAGCCAGGGACCGAACTGGCGGTGACGCAGGCCGCGCTCCTGGATCGCCAGGCCGATGGCGAGCAGCGCGGCGATGGAGAGCACGCTGAAGGCGACCAGCGCGACCGTGACGTGCAGCTTGATCTGCCAGTCCATGGCGATCGGCACGGTCGGCGGCGCCAGGAAACTGTCCACCGCCAGCAGCAGCGCGGCCAGCGGAAACACCGCTACGCCCAGCGCGGCGACCGGGCGGCTCAGGTTGACCAGCAGGGTCAGCGCCGCGACCGCGCAGGCGACCAGCGACAGCGCGGCGAAGAAATGCAGATCCAGCGCGCCGCGGTGCATCCCCAGCAGCACGCCCGCATGCGCCAGCACCGCCAAGGTCGCCAGCGCGAGGGCGGGGCGTTGCCAGGCAGGCCCGGTCGGCGACGTGCCCCGGCCGAACAGCGGCCACGCCAGCAGGCCCGCGGCGAGCAGGTAGCCGACGATGGCGAGGATCGAGAAGGCAGGCAGCATGGCGTGCAAGTGTGGCATACGCGCTGCGGTGCGTGAACGCGGGTGCGGTCCGTACGGCCGGGCGCAGGGGCCCTCTGGTATATTCGCCGGCTCGTCCCACGCCGTGCCGCACCCATGTTCGAGTCGCTCAGCCAACGCCTCTCCGCCACCGTCAACCGCCTGCGCGGCCGCGGCCGCCTGACCGAGGAGAACATCCGTGAATCGCTGCGCGAGGTGCGCATCGCGCTGCTGGAGGCGGACGTGGCGCTGCCGGTGGTGCAGGCACTGATCGAGCGGGTCAAGGTGCGCGCGGTCGGCCAGGAGGTGCTCAAGAGCCTGTCCCCGGGCCAGGCGCTGGTGAAGGTGGTCAGCGACGAGCTGACCAAGGTGATGGGCACGGCCAACGCGGAACTCAACCTGGCGGCCACGCCGCCGGCGGTGGTGCTGATGGCGGGCCTGCAGGGCGCGGGCAAGACCACCACCGTGGCCAAGCTCGCCCGCTTCCTCACCGAGCGCAGGAAAAAGAAGGTGATGGTGGTCAGCTGCGACGTCTACCGTCCGGCCGCCATCGAGCAGCTGCGCACGCTGGCCGAGCAGGTCGGCGTGAAGTTCTTCCCGTCCGAGGCCGGCCAGAACCCGGTCGACATCGCCAGGAACGCCATCGCCGCCGCCCGGCGCGAAGTGGTCGACGTGCTGCTGGTGGACACCGCCGGCCGCCTGCACATCGACGAAGCGATGATGGGCGAGATCAAGGCGCTGCACGGCGCCATCGATCCGGTCGAGACCCTGTTCGTGGTCGACTCGATGACCGGCCAGGACGCCGCCACCACCGCCAAGGCCTTCAGCGAGGCGCTGCCGCTGACCGGCGTCGTGCTGACCAAGACCGACGGCGACGCCCGTGGCGGCGCCGCGTTGTCGGTGCGCTACATCACCGGGCGCCCGATCAAGTTCCTCGGCGCGGGCGAGAAGACCGACGCGCTGGAGCCGTTCCACCCCGACCGCGTGGCGCAACGCATCCTCGGCATGGGCGACGTGTTGTCGCTGGTCGAGGAGGTCGAGCGCAAGGTCGACCAGGAGAAGGCGCAGCAGCTCGCCCAGAAGGTGATGAAGGGCAAGCGCTTCGATCTGAACGACATGCGCGACCAGCTCGAGCAGATGAACAACATGGGCGGCATCGCCGGCCTGATGGACAAGCTGCCGGGCGTCTCCAGCCTGCCCGACAGCGTCAAGTCCAAGGTCAACGACAAGGAGATCAAGCGCATGGTGGCGATCATCGGCTCGATGACGCCGAAGGAGCGCCGCCACCCGGACCTGCTCAATGGCTCGCGCCGCGCCCGCGTGGCGCGCGGCTCGGGCACCCAGCCGGCCGACGTCAACCGCCTGCTCAAGCAGTACATGCAGATGGAGAAGATGATGTCCAAGCTCTCCAAGGGCGGCACCAAGGGCCTGCTGCGGCAGATGCGCGGCGCCATGAAGGGCATGGGCGGCATGGGCGGGGGTTTTCCGCCGATGCGGTAAGCGCGTCGCGCGCCGTCGGGATCGCACCCCGCGGCGTACGTTCCGCGTTCCGGCGCCCGTTTCCGCCCAGGCTCTTCCCTTTTACCCGTTTTCCACTAAAATGCCGCGTTTACCGCGCGCGGATCCCGTGCGTGTTGCCGGCGTCGCCGGCACCTCTGGAGCTTTTACTTATGGTCAAGATTCGTCTTTCGCGCGGCGGCGCCAAGGGCCGTCCGTTCTACCACGTCGTCGTGACCGACCAGCGCAACAAGCGCGACGGTCGCAGCATCGAGAACCTGGGCTTCTACAACCCGGTTGCCGCGGGCAAGGACAAGCGCCTCGAGCTCAACGTCGAGCGCGTCAAGGAGTGGGTCGCCAAGGGTGCGCAGCTGACCGACAAGGTTGCCGCCCTGGTCAAGGAAGCCGGCAAGCAGCAGGCGGCCTGAAGTGGCCGCAGCCGGTCGGCGCGTCCTGGTCGGGCGCATCGTCGGGCTGTACGGCGTGCAGGGCTGGCTCAAGATCGAATCCTGGACCGAGCCTCGCACGCAGATCTTCCGGTACCAGCCCTGGCAGCTCGAAACGGCGCCGGGTGAGATGCGGGAGATCGACGGGGTCAGCGGCAGGCCGCAGGGCAAGGGGCTGATCTGCCACCTGCCGGGCGTGGAGGACCGCGATGCCGCGGCCGCGCTGGTGGGGCAGGACATCCATGTCGCCCGCGAGCTGCTGCCGCCCCCGGCCAAGGACGAGTATTACTGGGTCGACCTCGAGGGTCTGGAGGTCGTCACCACGGAAGGGGTGTCGCTGGGACGGGTGAGCCACCTGTTCGCCACCGGCGCCAACGACGTGGTGGTGGTGAGGGACGGCGCGCGCGAGCGGCTCATTCCCTTCGTCCAGGGGACGTACGTGCGTTCGGTGGACCTGTCCGACGGGCGCATGGTGGTGGATTGGGATCCGGAGTTCTAGGAATCGAGGATCCGATGCGCATCGATGTCGTCACGCTGTTTCCCGACTTCATGCGCCAGTGCACCGCCGTCGGTGTAGTGGGACGCGCGCAGCAGCGCCAGCTGCTGCAGGTGGAAACCTGGAACCCGCGCGACTACGCCACCGACAACTATCGCACCGTGGACGGCCGCACCTGCGGCGGCGGGCCCGGGATGGTGATGCTGATCGAACCCTTGCGGGCGGCCCTGGCGGCCATGCGCGAGGCCGCGCCGGAACCGGCGCACGTGATTTATCTCAGTCCGCAGGGAGCGCGGCTGACGCAGGGCAGGGTGGAGGCGCTGGCCAAGATGCCGCGAATCGCCTTGCTCTGCGGGCGTTACGAGGGTGTGGACGAACGCCTGCTGGCGCACGAGGTCGACGAGGAGCTCTCCATCGGCGATTATGTGCTGTCCGGGGGCGAGCTGGGCGCCGCGGTGATCATCGACGCGGTGGGCCGGCTGCAGGAGGGCGCGTTGAACGACGCGACCTCCGCCGAGCAGGATTCGTTCTCGAACGGGCTGCTCGATTGTCCGCACTACGCGAAGCCGGTGCACGACGCATTGGGCGACGTGCCGGCGGTGCTGCTCTCCGGCGACCATGCGGCGATCCGCCGGTGGCGCCTGAAGCAGTCGCTGGGACGGACCTGGCTGCGCCGGCCGGATCTCTTGGCGCAATGCGCGCTGGACAAGGAGTCCCGCGCATTGCTGGACGAATTCCGCCGCGAACACATGCGGCACGACGAAGCGGCCGTCAAGCCGCAGTAATTGCGAAAATCAATCAGGTGTTGCCATGAACAAGATCATCGAACAGTTCGAAGCCGAGCAGATCACCCGCCAGCTGCCGGAATTCGGCCCCGGCGACACCGTGGTGGTCAACGTCAAGGTGAAGGAAGGCAACCGCGAGCGCGTGCAGGCCTTCGAAGGCGTCGTCATCGCCAAGCGCAGCCGCGGCCTGCATTCGGCTTTCACGGTGCGCAAGATCTCGCACGGCACCGGCGTGGAGCGCGTGTTCCAGGCGCATAGCCCGGCGATCGATTCGGTGCAGGTCAAGCGCAAGGGCAAGGTGCGCGGCGCCAAGCTGTACTACCTGCGCAACCTGGAAGGCAAGGCCGCCCGCATCAAGGAAGACGTCGCCGCCGTCTCGGCCGCCAAGGCGGCCGCGAAGGCCGCCGCCGAGTAAGCGACGGCAGGCTTCGTTGCACGAACGAGCCCCGTGGAGCGATCCACGGGGCTTTTTGCGTTCCAGCTCGAAGAGGCGCGGACCTGCGTGTCCGCCGCGCGCAGGGAAGGGCCCGCTACATCAGCCGCTGCGGCTCCTGCAGGAAGTTGCCCTGCACGAAGTCGACGCCGCAGGCGAACAGCAGCGAGGTGCTGGTGGCGTCTTCGACCCACTCGGCCACGGTCAGCTTGTTCATCTCGTGGGCCTGCTCGCAGATCTCGGCGATCTTCTTCTGGTGCTCCGGATGCTGCGGCAGCTGCGCCATGTAGGTGCGGTCGATCTTCAGGAAGTCCGCGTCGATGTGGGTCAGCAGCTGGAACGAGTTGAGGCCGGAGCCGAACTGCTCCAGCGCGAACCGCCCGCCCATCTGCTTCCAGCGGCTGATGAACTCCTGCGCCGGGCGCAGCAGGGTCACGACCTTGCTCTCGGTCATTTCGAGCACCAGCTGGCCCTGGCGCAGCGCAGCGCGTTTGAGGCGCTCCTCCAGCCAGGGCAGGAAGGTGGCGTCCTGCATCGATTCGGCGGTGAGCTTGACGAAGAAGGTGGTCTGGACGCCCTGGCCATCGCGGGCCTTGAGCATGTCGATGGCACGGTTGACTACCCAGCGGTCGACCGCCGGGGTGAGGCCGTGCTTCTCGGCGATCGGCATGAAGAAGCCGGGCAGGACCTCGCCCTGCGGGCCGTTCATGCGCAGCAGCACCTCCGAGTACTCGCCCTCGGCGTCCTGCAGGCTGATCGTGTGCTGGTGGTAGAGCACGAAGCCGTCCTTCGACAGCGCCTGCTTGAGCAGCTGCAGCCAGTAGCGCTCGCGCTCCTCCTCGGCCTTCTCGCGCGCCGCCGGGTCGTGCACTTCCATGCGGCCGCCGCCCCGGCTCTGCGCGCTGCGCAGCGCCTGGCTGGCCTGGTTGAGCAGCAGTTCGGCGTTGGCGTTCTTCTCGCCCAGCAGGCTGCCGCCGATGCTCGCGGTGACGGTGATCGAATGCGAGCCCACGTCGAAGATGTCGCTGGCCACCGCCTGCTGCAGCGAGGCGATCCACTGCTTGATCGCCTCGTCGCTGCGCGTGTCCAGCATCACGCCGATGGTGTGCTCGGCGAGCAGGCCGGCCACGTCGTTCTCGCCCAGGAGGGCGTTGACCCGCGCCGCGAACGCGGCCAGCAGCTCGTCGGCCTGGCCCAGGCCGATGCCGGCGACGATGCTCTGCCAGTTGTCCGGCTCGATCAGCAGCAGGGTCTGGCCCTTCTTGCCCTTGGCCGCGGCGGCGACCGCCTCGTCGATGTACTCGAGCGTGCGCGCGCGGATGAACAGCCCGGTGACCGGGTCGCGCTGCAGCTGCTGGACCAGCGCCGGGTCCACCTGCTGGCGGCGGAACACGATCTGCAGGCAGGGCTCGCCCTCGAAGGTGGCATGGGCGAATTCCACGGTCGCCTTGAACGTGCTGCCGTCGTTGCGGCGGGCCTGCAGCTCCAGCTGGTTGTTCGCCTTTTCCTTGCGCGAGTGGCTGCGCAGCAGGGACTTGAAGGTCTCGGCGTCGGCGGTGCCGATCAGGTCGAGCACCGGCAGGCCGAGCAGGTCGTCGAAGTCGTCGTAGCCGAAGGTCTCCAGGTAGGCCCGATTGGCGCGCACGTGCATGCCTTCGTGCACGTAGGCGATGGCGTCCGTGGAGGAATCCAGCAGGGCGTCGCAGCGGCGCTCGGACTCGCGCAGCGCCGCCTCCAGCAGGCGCACCTGGCGGCGCGTGTGCAGCGCTTCGAACTCGCGCTGCAGCACGGCGATCAGCTGCTTGGGCTGGGTGCGCAGGGCGGTGCCGCGGATGCCGCCGGCGAACATCTCCGCCACGCTCTGCGTGTCCAGCTGGCTGACCAGAGCGACCAGCGCCACGTCGCGGCCGTGCGCGTCGAGCATGCGGGTCACCTCGCGCAGTTCCAGGCCGGCGGCCGGGTCGAACAGCACGATGTCGGGCTCCAGCTCGTCCAGCGCGGCCTGCATCTGCTCGGCCTGGGTCGCCCGCGCCGGACGCACGGCGATGCCGGCGTTGCGCAAGAGGCTGATGATCTGCTCGGCGTCCTCGACGGATTTCTCGACGAAGAGGATCTTGATGACGGAGTCTTTTTTCATTGAGCCCTGGCAGATGCCCTTGGGTCGGATTCGCTGGCGCCCCTCGCCGCGACCAGGAGGGGCGGGCGGTCCGGGCGGCCACCCCTCTCCCGGGTTTGTAGCGGATTCCCCGTACGAGCGCCAGCACCGGGGGCCGGAAAAGTGGCGCGGTCGGCGTCCCGGTCTACAGCGGCCGCTTGGAGGCGTCTCCGGCCACCTCGCGCACCAGCCGCGGCACCAGGTAGCCGGGCAGCCGCCGGCGCACCGCCTCGACCAGGGCGTGCGCGCGCGCGTCGTCCACCTCGAAGTGCGCCGCCCCCTGCACGCGGTCGAGCTGGTGCAGGTAGTAGGGCAGCACGCCGGCGGCGAACAGGCGCTCGGACAGCGCCGCCAGGGCGTCCGCGTCGTCGTTGATCCCGCGCAGCAGCACCGCCTGGTTGAGCAGGGTGGCGCCGGCGCCGCGCAGCGCCGTGCAGGCGGCATCGACCGCCCCGTCGAACTCGTTGGCGTGGTTGGCGTGCAGCACGATCACCTTCTGCAGCGGCAGCGCCTGCAGCCAAGCCAGAAAAGGCCCGTCGATCCGCTCCGGGAGCACCACCGGCAGGCGGGTGTGGATGCGCAGCCGGGTGACGTGGGGCAGGTCGGCCAGCCCGCGCGCGAGCTCCTCCAGCTTGTGCGTGGCCAGCGCCAGCGGGTCGCCCCCGGACAGGATCAGCTCGCTGATGGAAGGGTCGGTCCGCAGGTGGGCCAGTGCCTGTCGCCACTGCCCGGCGGCGGCAGTCTCCTCGCCGTAGGGGAAGTGCCGGCGGAAGCAGTAGCGGCAGTTGACCGCGCAGCTGCCGCTGGCGATCAGCAGGGCGCGGCCGTGGTACTTGTGCAGCACGCCGCGCGCTTCGCGCGCGGCCAGGTCGCCCACCGCGTCGGCGACGAAGCCGGGCACCGGGTCCCGCTCGGCCAGCTGCGGCAGCACCTGCAGCAGCAGCGGATCGCGCGGGTCCCCCGGCCGCATGCGCGCCACGAAGCCGCGCGGCACGCGCAGGGCGAAGCCGGCATCGCCCGGAGGCAGCATCCCGGCCAGATGGTCCAGGCCGAGCATGCGAAGCAGCTCGTCCGCATCGGTGACGGCGCTTCGCCACAGGTCGCGCCAGTCCGGCGCGGACGGCGATAGGCGGGCAGCGGGGCTTGCGGTTATCATGGTGGGCCTTGATGCGGGCCAGGGGCCCGCGCAAACCCCTATTTTAACCGCCGCTGGGCGGTGTTCACCTCTGGAGCAGAAAGCGCATGGCCACCGCCGGTCTGAACGATGTCAAGAAGGGGATGAAGATCCTCCACAACAACGACCCGTGGGTCATCACCGACGCCGACTTCATCAAGCCGGGCAAGGGCCAGGCGTTCACCCGCATCTTCATCCGCAACCTGAAGACCGGGCGCACCACCGAGCAGACGATGAAGTCGAGCGACTCGTTCGAGATCGCCGACGTCACCGATACCGACATGCAGTACCTGTACTCCGACGGCGAGTTCTGGCACTTCATGCACCAGGAGACCTTCGAGCAGCACCAGGCCAGCAAGGCCGGCGTGGGCGATGCCGCCAAGTGGCTCAAGGGCGAGGAAGAGTGCGTGGTGACGTTGTTCAACGGCGAGATCATCGCGGTGCAGCCGCCGAACTTCGTCGAGCTGAAGATCGTCGAGACCGACCCGGGCCTGCGCGGCGATACCTCCGGCGGCGGCGGCAAGCCGGCCACGCTGGAGACCGGTGCGGTCGTGCGCGTGCCGCTGTTCGTGGGCACCGACGAGGTGATCAAGGTCGACACCCGCACCGGCGAATACGTCAGCCGCGTCGGCAAGTAAGCCGCGAGGTCGACCGTCCCGACGGCACGGCCGCACGCGCGCCGTGCCGTTTTCGTTTCCCCAACCGAGGCAGCCATGGTCGCAGGCCCCATCGACATCGATCTGCTCATCGAGGCCCGCTGGGTCGTTCCGGTCGAACCCCACGGCGTCGTGCTGGAGGACCATGCGGTCGCGGTCCACCACGGCGCGATCCTCGCGTTGCTGCCGATCGCCGAGGCCCGCGCCGCCTACGCGCCGCGCGAGCGGATGCAACTGGCCGAGCATGCGCTGATCCCCGGCCTGGTCAACAGCCACACGCACAACCCGATGACGCTGCTGCGCGGCCTGGCCGATGACCTGCCGCTGATGACCTGGCTGCAGCAGCACATCTGGCCGGCCGAGGCCAAGGTGATCGGGCCGGAGTTCGTGCGCGACGGCGTGGAACTGGCCGTGGCCGAGATGCTGCGTGGCGGCACCACCTGCGCCAACGAGAACTACTTCTTCCCCGACGTGATCGGCGCGACCTACCGGCGGCTTGGTTTCCGCGCCGTGGTGGGCCTGCCGGTGATCGAGTTTCCCACCGCGTGGGCCAAGAGCCAGGACGAGTACTTCGAGCGCGCCGGCGAAGTGCACGACAGCTTCCGCGGCGACGGCCTGGTCGGCACCGCGTTCGCCCCGCACGCGCCCTACACGGTGTCGGACGAGAGCTTCGAGCGCATCCGCGTGCTGGCCGACCAGCTCGACATTCCCGTGCACCTGCACCTGCACGAGACCGCCCACGAGGTCGAGGAGGAAAGGAAGAAGTCGGGCCTGCGCCCGTTCCAGCGGCTGCAGAAGCTGGGCCTGGTCAACGATCGCCTGATCGCCGTGCACATGACCCAGCTGACCGAGGGCGAGATCGCCGCCTGCGCCGAGGCCGGCGTGTCGGTGGTGCATTGCCCCGAGTCCAACCTCAAGCTCGCCTCCGGCTTCTGCCCGGCCGAGAAGCTGCGCCGCGCCGGGGTCAACGTCGCCATCGGCACGGACGGCTGCGCCTCCAACAACGACCTGGACATGATCGGCGAGCTGCGCACCGCCGCGCTGCTGGCCAAGGCGGTCGCCGGCGACGCGGCCGCATTCGACGCCGCCTACGCCTTGCGCGCGGCGACTCTGAATGGTGCCCGCGCGATGGGGCTGGACGGGCGCATCGGCTCGATCGAGCCCGGCAAGCAGGCCGACCTTGCCGCGGTGCGCCTCGGCGACATCGAGACGCAGCCGCTGTTCCACGTCGCCTCGCAGCTCGCCTATGCGGCCGGGCGGCACCAGGTCAGCGACGTGTGGATCGCCGGCCGGCGCAAGCTGGCCGCGCGCGAGCTGGTCGACATGGACCCCGCCGCGATCCTGGCCAAGGCGCACGCCTGGCGCGAGCGCATCGCGACGTTCGCCTGAGGAGCCCGCATGAACCTGTACCTGGTGATGGTGATGCGCCGGCCGCAGTTCGATCCCGCGGTGGTGCCGGCGCACCAGCGCTTCCTCGACGAGCTGCGTGCCGAGGGCCGGGTCGAGCGCTCCGGCCCGTTCGGCGACAAATCCGGCGGCGCCTACCTGCTGCTCGCGCAGGACATGGCGGCGGCGCAGGCCATCGCCCACCGTGATCCGGCCCACGTCAGCGGCGGCTGGGACGTGACGATTTACGAATGGCAGGCGCGCTAGGCTTGCCGACCGGGTCCGACGACCACGCGCATCTGCAAGGAAACAGGCCATGATCGACACCACCAGCAACGTCAGCCCCGAGGAGATCGCCCGCTTCGACAAGCTGGCCGCCCGCTGGTGGGATCCGGATGGCGAGTCGCGCCCGCTGCACGACCTCAACCCCGTGCGCGCCGCCTACGTCGCCGCGCGCGTGGACCTGCGCGAGGCGAAAGTGGCCGACGTGGGCTGCGGCGGCGGGCTGCTCAGCGAGGCGCTGGCGCGCGAGGGTGCGAAGGTCACCGGCATCGACCTCGGCGAGAAGGTGATCGAGGTCGCCAGGCTGCACCTGTACGAGTCGAACCTCGCGATCGACTACCGCGTGCAGTCCTCCGCGGCGCTGGCTGCCGCCGAGCCGGCGAGCTTCGATGCGGTGTGCTGCATGGAACTGATCGAGCACGTGCCCGATCCGGCGGCGCTGGTCCGCGACCTGGCCGCGCTGCTCAAGCCGGGCGCGCGTCTGTTCATGTCCACCCTGAACCGTACTCCCGCCGCGTTCGGCGCCGCCATCCTCGGCGCCGAGTACGTGATGCGCCTGCTGCCGCGCGGCACCCACCACTACGCGCAGTTCCTCAAGCCGTCCGAACTGGGGCGCCTGTTGCGCCACGCCGGGCTGGAACTGGAGGACGTCTCCGGCCTCGCCTACAACCCGCTCACCCGCAGGGCCTCGTTGAGCCGCATCACCGCGGTCAACTACCTGCTGTGCGCGCGCAAACCGGCATGAAGGCGCTGCCGTCCCCCCTCGAAGGCGTGCTGTTCGACCTCGATGGCACGTTGCTGGACAGCGCTCCGGACCTCTATGCCGCACTGGAGCGCCAGTGCCGGGAAGAGGGCGTCCCGGTGCCGCCGTACGCGCCGGTGCGGGAGGTGGTCTCGCGCGGCGCCCGCGCGGTGCTGCGCTGCGCGTTCGGAGAGCTGGGCGAGCCGGCGGTGGAAGCGCGCGTCGAGCGCTATCTCGCGCTGTACCAGGAAACGATGGGTCAGGCGACCCGCCCCTTCGAAGGCATCGAGGCACTGCTGGCCCAGTTGGAGCACGCCGGCGTCCGCTGGGGCATCGTCACCAACAAGGCCGGTTTCCTCACCGACGAGCTGCTGCGCCGGATCGGCTGGGCGGGACGCGCCGCCGCCGTGGTCAGCGGCGACACGCTGCCGGTGAAGAAACCCGACCCGGCGCCCGTGCGGCTGGCCTGCGAGCACGCCGGCATCACGCCGGCGCTGAGCCTGTTCGTCGGCGACGACCGCCGCGACGTGGCCGCCGGTGCGGCCGCCGGCCTCTACACCGTGGCGGTCGGCTGGGGCTATCTGGACGGCGGCGATCCGCGCGAGTGGCAGGCCGATGCCGTGCTCGACACGCCGGCGCAACTGGCCGGCTGGCTGCGCCGGGGCCGGGCGGTGGCGTGATGGACGCCGGCTACGACGCCCTGCAGAGCTACGTCGACAAATGGCTGGACGCGCAGCCGGTGCAGCGCGTCGCGCTGGCCTTCGTCGACCCCGCGCAGCACCCGGGGCACGTCGCGCTCGCCGCCTGGGAACAGGAACTGCTGGCCGCCGCCTACGGCATCCGCGAGCCGCACGTGGCTGCCGCCAAACTGAACTGGTGGGCGGAGGAACTGGCTGCGGCTCCGCAAAGCGGCGGACGCCATCCGCTGACCCGGGTGCTGTTCGACGACGAACGCGCCGCGCGCATCGGCAGCGAGCGCTGGCTCGCGCCGGTGCTGGCCGCGATGGCACAGCTCGAGGAGGGCACCGCCGCCGACTTCGCGGCGCAACTGGCCGCCGCCTCGCAGCTGCATGGCGCGCTGGCCGCGCTGGAGACGGCCTGGTGGTTCGGCGAAGCCGCCTCGCCGGAGCGCGCGGCCCGGCTGGCCACGCTCGCCCATCTGCTGCACGCGCTGCGCCGGCTGGACGACGACGCGGAGCGCGACCGTCTGCCGTTGCCGATGGCCTATCTGGCCCGCTACGGGCTCAGCCGCGACCAGTTGCGGCGGCCGGGTGCCGCGCGCAATGCCGCCGTGCGCGCGCAGTTGGGCGAGCTCGCCACCGCCTGGCGCGAGGCGGGCCGGTTGCCGGGGCCGCTCAGCGTATTCCGTGCCCTCGAGGCGCGCGACGGCGAACGCCAGGCGCAGCGTGCCGCCGGCGCGTCCGAACCGCTGGAAACCCTGCAGCGTCCCCGG
This sequence comes from Fulvimonas yonginensis, assembly GCF_037137055.1. NCBI lineage: Bacteria > Pseudomonadati > Pseudomonadota > Gammaproteobacteria > Lysobacterales > Rhodanobacteraceae > Fulvimonas > Fulvimonas yonginensis. The sequence continues at coordinate 83,079 of NZ_JBBBNY010000006.1, read as the reverse complement.
CCGGCCGGTGGCCTGGGCGCGACCCTGGCGGCCTGGCAGGCGGCGCGGCACTGGCATCGCACGATCGCTGGCTGAACCCGGCCCGGGCGGGTGGGCACTCAGTGCAGACGCAGCGTTTCCACGGCGCGCCTGTTGCCCCTGGGCGCGCTGCCCCAAAATAGAGAGCCGCACGGCGCATCGCCTGCCGCGAGGAATCCCATGCACAGCCACGAAAACACCGCCCGCCTGCTGCCCGACGTCGCCGCCCAGGCGCAGCCGCATCTGGCCGGGGCACTGGACTGGGTGGGGATGGACGGCATCGAGGTGCCGGTACGCTTCGACGCCGGCGACGGCAACGCCGAGCGCGCCAGCGCGCAGGTCGGCGCCTTCGTCAACCTGACCCGGCCGGACAAGCGCGGCATCCACATGTCGCGGCTGTACCTGCTGGTGGATGCGCACCTGAGCGCCAGGCCACTGGACGCCGCGATGCTCGAGGCGCTGCTGCGCGCCTTCCTCGAGTCGCACAAGGACCTTTCCGACCGCGCCCGCATCAGCATCCGCTTCGACCACCTGGTCCGCCGGCCGGCACTGCGCAGCGGCAACAGCGGCTGGCGCGCCTATCCGGTGTCGATCGAGGCCAGCCTCGGGCCGGAAGGCTTCCGGCTGGAGCTCGGCACCGAGGTGGTGTACTCGTCCACCTGCCCGGCGTCCGCGGCGCTGTCGCGCCAGCTGATCCAGGAGCAGTTCGCGCGCGACTTCGACGCGTCCAGGCCGCTGGACCATGCCGCCGTCATGGCGTGGCTCGGCAGCGAACAGGGCATCGTCGCCACGCCGCACGCCCAGCGCAGTGTGGCGCGGCTGCTGGTGCGCCTGGCCGACGGCGCGGGCTTCGACCTGATCTCCACGCTGGACCGCGTCGAACAGGCGCTGGGCACGCCGGTGCAGACGGCGGTCAAGCGGGAGGACGAGCAGGCGTTCGCGCTCGCCAACGGCAGCAACCTGATGTTCTGCGAGGATGCGGCGCGGCGCATCCAGAAGGCGCTGGACGCCGACCCGCGCATCGCCGATTTCCACGTGCGTCTGGAGCACCAGGAGAGCCTGCATCCGCACGATGCAGTGGCCTACGCCAGCAAGGGCGTGCCCGGGGGCTACGGTTCCTGACGCCGCAGGCGCTCGCCTGCGGCGGCCTGTGCGCAAGGTGCGTACGGGTCGGGCTCGCCTGTGGCGGGGTTGCACTACCGCCCCCCTACCGGGCGGAGCGATCGAGCCGCCGGCGCTCTCTTCCCGTCGGGGAGAGGGCGCGGGTGAGGGATGGGTGCCCGCGGCGGTGGTCGTTTGTGTGCTGACGCGCCGTATTGCTCCCTGCGTCTGCGGCGACCCGGGTCCGCCCGTGGGCTGGCTGCCGCCTGCTCGGTGGGAGCGAGCTTGCTCGCGATGCTCTTTTCTTTTGTGCCTAGCCGGGGCTTGCTTGCGGGGCGTGTCGTTCTTCTGTGGCGCTTGCGCGAGCCCGGTCGCGGAGAGCCACGGAAGAACGACATACCCCCGCGAGCAGGCCTTTCGCGAAGCGAACAAAAGCAAGCGCGTCGCGAGCAAGCTCGCTCCCACACGAAGGCAGCAAGCGACGAGCGCGATCCGGAAGCAGACCGAGGGAGAACGGCTGCGAGGCCCTGCAGGGATGATGGCTTTCAGCGGGAGAGCCCGTCGCGAAAGGACGAGGCCGCCGCAGTCGCGCCTTGGCGGGGCTGCACCCGAAGAAACCCGAGCCCCGCGACTGCACGCGCCGCGAGAGACGCATCCACCCCGCTCAGCGGTCGAAGGCCAGCCGCTGGCCCCGCACGGCATCATCCACCCGCGTGCCATCCCAGACCCGCTGCCCGTTCACGAAGGTGGCCGCGATCGAGCTGGAGAAAGTGGTGCCCTCGAATGGCGACCAGCCGCACAGCGACAGCACTTCCTCGCGGCGCACCGTGTGCGGCTTGCGCGGGTCGACCAGCACCACGTCGGCCGCATAGCCCTCGCGCAGGAAGCCCCGCTCCTTCACGCCGAACAACGTGGCCGGCGCGTGGGTCACCGCCTCGACCACGCGTTCCAGCGCGAGCCTGCCCTCGAACACGCGCTCCAGCGCAGCCTGCAAGGCGAACTGCACCAGCGGCAGGCCGGACGGGGCCTTGTCGTAGAGCTGCTCCTTCTCGGCGAGCAGGTGCGGGGCGTGGTCGGTGGCGAGTACGTCGATGCGGCCCTCTGCCAGTGCGCGGGTGATGGCCTCGCGGTCGGCGGCGGTCTTGATCGCGGGGTTGCACTTGATCAGGAAGCCCAGGCGCTCGTAGTCGGCATCCGAGAAGTGCAGGAAATGGACGCAGGTCTCGGCGGTGATCTTCTTGCCCGCCAGCGGGCCGGGTTCGAACAGCGCCAGCTCGTCGGCGGTGGAGATGTGCAGCACGTGCAGGCGGGTGCCGTGCTTCTTCGCCAGCGAGATCGCCAGGCGGGTGGACTTGATGCAGGCCTCGCGCGAGCGGATCAGCGGATGCTCGCGGGCGGGAATGGCCTCGCCGTACATCTCGTGCGCGCGCGCCAGGTTGGCGTCGATCATCGGCGTGTCTTCGCAGTGCGTGATGATCGGCGTGGGGCAGTCGCGGAAGATGCCGTCCAGCGTGTCCGGGTCGTCCACCAGCATGTTGCCGGTGGAGGCGCCCATGAACACCTTCACGCCCGGTGCGGCCTTCGGGTCGAGTGCGCGGATCGCTTCCAGGTTGTCGTTGCTCGCGCCCATGTAGTAAGCGTAGTTGACCGCCGAGGTTTCGGCGGCACGGGCGTACTTGGCCTCCAGCGTTTCGCGGTCCAGGGCCGGCGGCTTGGTGTTGGGCATCTCCATGAAGCTGGTGATGCCGCCGGCGGCGCAGGCGCGCGACTCGTGCCAGGTATCGGCCTTGTGGGTCAGGCCCGGCTCGCGGAAGTGCACCTGGTCGTCGATCATGCCCGGCAGCAGCCACAGGCCCGCCGCATCCAGCACCTGCTCGCCGGGGCGTGCGCCCAGGTCGCCACCGACGGCATCGATGCGCCCGCTCTTGATGCGCAGATCCGCCTGGAATCGGCGGCCTTCGTTGATCAGTTCGGCGTTCTTGATCAGCCAGTCGGTGGACATCAGGATTCTCCGTGGGGGCGACAGCGGGCGAAATGGAAATGCTCCGGTACGGGGTCCTCGCCGCCGGTGCACAACGGCTGACAGCGCAGGATGCGCCACAACGCCAGTGCGCTGCCACGCAGCGGACCGAAGCGCGCCAGCGCGATCCGTGCATAATCGGAACAGCTGGGGTGAAAGCGGCAACGCGGCCCCAGCAGGGGGCTCAGCAAGCGTTTGTACACGCCGAGCAGGGAGAGCAGGAATCGGGTCACTTCGTTCACGCAGCCCAAACGGCTCGCGGCATGTAGTGCCCCAAGTATTCCAGAATGCCTGTTGCCGGTGTAGGACGCATGGGCTATAACACCCGGCCGCCACGGCCAAAATGGTGAAGGGAAATGGCGAAAACGACGCGTAGTTCGACCGCCGCCAAGGCGCAGAAAGGGAAGACTGCGGTCAAGGCGAAGCCGACCAAGGTCGGCAAGTCCAGCGTAGCCGCGGCCAGCAGGGGCGCAGCCAGCAAGAAGACCGCGCCCGCCCGCAAGCCGGCGGCGAAGAAGGCTGTGGCGAAGCCCGTCGCCCGCAAGCCGGCCGCCAAGGCCCCCGCCAAGAAGGTCGCGCTGACCAAGGCGGCGCCGAAGAAGGTCGCTCCCAAGAAAGTGGCGAAGCCGGCCGCCAGGCCGGTGGCGAAGAAGGCGGCCGTGAAGAGGCCGCCTGTGCAGAAGGCGCCTGCGAAGAAGCCGGTTGCCGCCAAGCCGGTGGCGAAGAAAGCCGTGCCCGCCAAGGCGCCGCTGCGATCCAAGCCGGCTGCTCCCGCGAAGAAGGCGGCCGCCAAGCCGGCGGCGAAGGCTCCGACCCGCAAGGCCGCGCCGTCCCGGCCGGCAGCGAAGTCCGCCCCTGCCAAGTCCTCCAGGCCTGCCGCCAAGCCCGCCGGTGTGGCGCCGGCACCGGCCAAGCCGGTCGTGGCCACGCAAACATCTCCATCACCCGCCGTTGCGCCCACGAAGGGCAAAGTGGCGAGTGCCGTCGCCATGGTGACCCCACGCGTGGCCACGGCCACCGCACGCCATACCCCCCCCAAGAAGCAGAAGACCCCGCAGTCCTCAATGAATAACGCAACAACCCTAGACAATGGCGTGACCCGCGAAGACGGTCGTTACGCGCTGCCCTCCACGATCAACATCGAGCTGCCGCCGGGTTACCGTCCCTCGAACGACGAGGAGTACATGAACCCCAGGCACCTCGCCTACTTCCGCAACAAGTTGCGCGAGTGGCGGGAGCAGCTGGTGGAAGAGTCGCGCCAGACGATGGAGAACCTGCGTGACGAGGTCCGCGACGTCGGCGACGAGGCGGAGCGGGCCACCCGCGAAACCGAGAACTCGCTGGAGCTGCGCACCCGCGACCGCTACCGCAAGCTGATTTCGAAGATCGACAAGGCGCTGCGCCGCATCGAGGAAGGCCGCTACGGCTACTGCGAGGAAACCGACGAGGAGATCGGCCTGGAGCGCCTGGACGCCCGCCCGATCGCCACGCTGTCGCTTGACGCGCAGGAGCGTCGCGAGCACCTGCAGAAGCAGATGGGTGACTGAGCCGTCCATCCGGGCAGTCACCGAGCCCCGCCTCGCGCGGGGCTTTTTCTACCCGCACGCCACGCCGTAGGAGCGAGCTTGCCCGCGATGCTCTTGGTCGGTGGTGTCGCGTCGCCCTCAAGCATCGCGAGCAAGCTCGGTCCTGCAGCGGCGTGTGGGGTCAGGCCAGCGCCTGCGCCGCGTAGCCCTTGAGCTTGGCCAGCATCGCGACCAGGCCGTTGGAGCGGGTCGGGGACAGATGCTTGGCCAGACCGATCGACTGCACGAAGGTCGGTTCGGTGGCGACGATCTCGGCCGCCGGACGGCCGGAGTAGACGCGCAGCACAAGTGCGATCAGCCCGGAGACGATGGCCGAGTCGCTGGTCGCACGGAAGTCCATCCGCGAAGCATCGCCGCTGGGCACCAGCCAGACCATCGACTGGCAGCCGTGCACGCGCCACTGCTCGGTCTTGCACTCTTCCGGGAACGGCGGCAACTGCTTGCCGAGGTCGATCAGGTACTGGTAGCGCTCGGACCAGTCGCCGAAGAAGGCGAACTCCTCGGCGATGTCCTGTTGCGCCTGCTCGGCGCTGGCGGGAGAAGTGGTGTCCATGCGCGCATTATCGCGCAGTCGCGGTCACGCCACGAAGAAACGCCGTGAAGGCCGGCGCGCTCCTGCTCAGGCCTTCTGCATGCTCCAGCGCGTGCCCTGCGGGCCGTCCTCTATCGTCACGCCCATCGCCGCCAGTTCGGCGCGGATGGCGTCGGCGCGGGCGAAGTCGCGGGCGGCACGGGCCGCACGGCGTTCTTCCAGCAGGGCCTCGATGCGGGCTTCGTCGACCGCGTCGCCGCCACGGAACCACGCCTCCGGATCCTGCTGCAGCAGGCCGAGCAGGGCGCCGCCGCCGAGCAGGGCCGCTTTCGCTTCGGCGCTGCCCGACTGGCGCGCGCCGTCGGCGAGCAGGGCCAGCTCCGCCAGCGCCTGCGGCGTGTTGAGGTCGTCGCACAGCGCAGCCTCGACCCGCGCGGGCACCGGCAGCTCGCCTTCGACCGGCACGTGCGCCAGGTCGCGCAGCACGCGGTACCAGCCGTCCAGCGTGCTCACCGCCTGGGCCAGCGCGGCATCGGACCAGTCCAGTGGCTGCCGGTAATGGCCGCGCAGCAGCAGCAGGCGCAGCGCCTCCGGCGGATGACGCTTGAGCAGCTCGTGCACGAGCAGCACGTTGCCCAGCGACTTGGACATCTTGCGCCCGTCGAAGGTGAGCATGCCGTTGTGCAACCACCAGCGTGCGAAGACCTGTCCGCCGTGCGCGCAGGTAGACTGCGCGATCTCGTTCTCGTGGTGGGGGAAGGTGAGGTCGACGCCGCCGGCATGGATGTCGATCGTGGCGCCCAGGTGCGCCGCGCTCATCGCCGAGCACTCGATGTGCCAGCCCGGCCGGCCGCGGCCCCAGGGGCTGTCCCAGCCGGGCAGCTCCGGCGTGGACGGCTTCCACAGCACGAAATCGGTCGGATTCTTCTTGTAGGGCGCCACTTCCACCCGGGCGCCAGCGATCAGCTCGTCGGTATCGCGGCCGGAGAGCTGCCCGTAGGCGGGGTAGGTGCCCACGTCGAACAGCACGTGTCCCTCGGCCGCGTAGGCGTGACCGCTCGCGATCAGGGCCTCGATCATGGCGACGATCTCGCCGATGTGCGCGGTGGCGTGCGGCTCCACGTCGGGCGGCGCGATGCCCAGCGCCGCCATGTCCTCGCGGTAGGCCGCGGTGAAGCGCGAGGTGACGGTGCCGATGGGCACGCCCTGTTCCAGCGCGGCGGCGTTGATCTTGTCGTCCACGTCGGTGATGTTGCGGGCATAGACCACGCGCGGGTAGTGCCGCCGCAGCAACCGCACCAGCACGTCGAACACCACCGGACCGCGCGCGTTGCCGATGTGCACGTAGTTGTAGACGGTCGGCCCGCACAGGTACATGGTGACCCGCTCGGGATCGAGTGGTTCGAAGGTTTCGGTGCGTCGGGTGAGGCTGTTGTAGAGCGAGATCGGCATCGGCGTGTCGGTGGCGCGGCCAAGCCGCGCATCTTAGCAGCCCGGGTCGGTTTGCTTCCGGCCCTGGTGGGGAGGTGGCGTGGAACGCCTGGGTCTTCTCCCGCTTGCGGGGGCGCGAGGTGGGATGAGGCTCGCCGCCGCCTGGCCGGCAGGAGCGAGCTTGCTCGCAATGCTCTTGCTCTTTTCGCTCCGCTAGGGCGCTTGATGGGGCGTGTCGTTCTTCTGTGCCTTTCCGCGACCGCTCGCGCAAGCGCCACAGGAGAACGACATGCGCCAAGCAAGCCCCCAGCGAAGCGCAAAGACCACCAGCATCCCGCCCCTCTCCCAGCGGGGAGAGGGCGCCAACGGCTCGCGGTACGTCGTGGGGAGGCGATAGTGCAAGCCCGCCGCAGGCGAGCCGAGCCACGAACCGTCGCATGGGGGCATGCCAGGCAAGCGCGCCGGCGCTCTCCCGTCGATCCTCTAAGCGTTGATTCAGCGTGAATTTGTTGCAATGGCAACCGCGCAGAAGCGCGTTTCGGACCATGCTGGAGGTCCCATGAACAAGATGTTTCTCCCCGCCCTGGTGCTGGCCCTCGCCGCCGGCGCCGTGCACGCGCAGGATGGGCGCTATGCCGACGGCGACGATGCCAACACCCACTACGGCTGGGCCGACGTGCTGCGGGTCGATCCGGTCTACGGGGTCGCGCGCACCGAGATGCCGCGGCAGGAGTGCTACGACGAGCCGGTGGTGCGCCGCGAGGGCGGCAACACCACGGCCGGTACCGTGCTGGGCGCGGTGATCGGCGGGGTGCTCGGCAACACCGTGGGCAAGGGCGATGGCCGCAAGGCCGCCACCGTGGCCGGTGCGGTCGCGGGCGGTGCGGTCGGCCACGGCGTGGCCAGCCGCGGGCAGCGCGACTACGACGACACGGTGACCCGCTGCCGCGAAGTCAGCTCGGTCAGCGAGCAGCGTCGCCTGATGGGGTACGACGTGGAGTACCGCTACCACGGCGAGGTCTACGTCTCGCGCCTGAACTACGATCCCGGCGAGCGCCTGCGGGTGCGCGTGAGCGTGGCCCCGGCCGAGTGACCGCAGAGCAACCGCCGCCTCCGGGCGGCGGTTTCCGTTTGGCCGTCCGCCGCGTATGGACGTCCACAAATAGTTGTTGCATCGCCGCAGGAATGCCGGCATGATGCCGGCTCCCTACCCGGAACCCCCATGTCCGCAGCCGTCTACACCGCCACCGTGCTCACCAGCGCCCGCATGGCCGCTGGCATGACCTCGCGTGCGCGCCGACCGCTGGACCGACATCCGGCCGGGTAGGCTGTCGCTGCACGCGCTCCAGGCGCAACGACGAACGAACCCGGCCCGCGCGCCGGGTTTTCTGTTTTTGGACCCGCCGCGCCGCCGAAGCCCACCACTTCACGCGAGCCCGAGCATGGCCCTTCGACATTTCCTCACCACCCAGGACTACAGCCGCGCCGAGATCGACACGCTGCTGGAGCAGGCGGCCGCGTTCAAGCGTTCGCCGCGCGGCCAGCAGCTGGCCGGCAAATCCGTCGCGCTGCTGTTCTTCAACCCGTCCATGCGTACGCGGACCAGCTTCGAGCTCGGCGCGTTCCAGCTGGGCGGCCACGCCATCGTGCTCTCCCCCGGCAAGGACGCCTGGCCGATCGAGTTCGAGGCCGGCACGGTGATGGAAGGCGAGGCCGAGGAGCACATCGCCGAGGTGGCGCGCGTGCTCAGCCGCTACGTCGACCTGATCGCCGTACGTGCGTTTCCCAAGTTCCAGGACTGGTCGGTGGATCGCGAGGACCGCGTGATCAAGGCCTTCGCCCGCTACGCCACCGTGCCGGTGATCAACATGGAGACCATCACCCATCCCTGCCAGGAGCTGGCCCACGCGCTGGCGCTGAAGGAGCACCTGGGCGACCTGCAGAACAGGAAGTACGTGCTCACCTGGACCTACCACCCCAAGCCGCTCAACACGGCGGTGGCCAATTCGGCACTGCTGATCGCCACCAAGCTGGGCATGGACGTGACCCTGCTGTGCCCCACGCCCGACTACGTGCTGGACGAGCGCTACATGGAGGCCGGTCGGCAGAACGCCGCGCGGAACGGCGGCTCGCTCAAGGTCAGCCACGACATCGAGGAAGCCTACCGCGGCGCCCACGTGGTCTACGCCAAGAGCTGGGGTGCGCTGCCGTACTTCGGCCGCTGGGAGCAGGAGAAGCCGGTCCGCGACGCGCACCGGCACTTCATCGTGGACGAAGCCAAGATGGCGCTCACCGACCACGGCCTGTTCAGCCATTGCCTGCCGTTGCGCCGCAACGTCAAGGCCACCGATGCCGTGATGGACGCGCCCTACTGCATCGCCATCGACGAGGCCGAGAACCGCCTGCACGTGCAGAAGGCGGTGATGGCCTCGCTGCTCGCGCAGCCGGCCTGAGCCTGCCGCCCCCACCCCGTGACCCCTCACCTCGGAACGACCATGAGCGCCAACGCTTCCCGCGACATCGTCCTCGCCTTCTCCGGCGGCCTCGACACCAGCTTCTGCGTGCCCTACCTCAAGGAACAGGGCTGGAACGTGCATACCGTGTTCGCCGACACCGGCGGCGTGGACGCGGAGGAACGCGCCTTCATCGAAAATCGCGCCCGCGAGCTGGGCGTGGCCAGCCATCGCACCGTCGACGGCGGCCCGGCGATCTGGGACGGTTTCGTCAAGCCGTTCGTTTGGGCGGGCGAGGGCTACCAGGGGCAGTATCCGCTGCTGGTTTCCGACCGCTACCTGATCGTGGAAGCCGCGCTCGCGCGCTGCGCGGAACTGCGCACCAACGCCATTGCGCACGGCTGCACCGGCATGGGCAACGACCAGGTGCGCTTCGATCTGGCGGTCAAGGCGCTGGGCGACTACCGCATCGTGGCGCCGATCCGCGAGATCCAGAAGCAGCACACGCAGACCCGCGCCTACGAGCAGAAGTACCTGGAGGAACGGGGCTTCGGCGTGCGCGCCAAGCAGCAGGCCTACACCATCAACGAGAACCTGCTCGGCGTGACCTTGTCCGGCGGCGAGATCGACAAGTGGCAGGCACCAGGCGAGGGCGCGCGCGGCTGGTGCAAGCCGCGCGCCGAGTGGCCGGCCGGACTGCTGACCGTGAAGCTCGGCTTCGAGCGCGGCGAGGCGGTGAGCCTCGACGGCGAGCGCCTGCCGGGGCACCGGTTGCTGGCGAAGCTCAACGCGCTGTTCGCGCGCTACGGCGTGGGCCGCGGCCTGTACACCGGCGACACCACCATTGGCCTCAAGGGCCGTATCGTGTTCGAGGCGCCGGGCCTCACCGCGCTGCTGACGGCGCACCGCGCGCTGGAGGAGGCGGTGCTGTCCAAGCAGCAGAACCGCTTCAAGCCGGAGGTGGCGCGCAAGTGGGTGGAGCTGGTCTACGAGGGCTTCTTCCACGACCCGCTGAAGACCGACCTGGAAGCCTTCCTCGCGTCCAGCCAGGCCACCGTCAACGGCGAGGTGACGCTGCAGACCCACGGCGGCACGGTCGGCGCGGTGGCGCTGGACTCGACGCACATCCTCAACGCCAAGGGCGCCACCTACGCGCAGTCGGCCGACTGGGGCGTGGAAGAGGCCGAGGGCTTCATCAAGCTGTTCGGCATGAGCTCGACGCTGTGGGCGGAAGTGAACCGGGGCGCGAAGGCATGAGCACTGCGCTTGTCGCCCTTCTCCCCCCGCGAGAGGCATCGGTGAAGAGGATTCGGGCGTGCCTGGACGCGACGCTCTGCCCGGACCCTCACCCCAATCCCGCTGCCGCTGGGAGAGGGGCTTCGTCTTGCTGGAGCGTGCGATGAGTCGCCTGCTGGACGCCACACTCGAGCACCTGCGCGCGCTGGTCGCCTTCGACACGCGCAATCCGCCGCGCGCCATCGGCAGCGGCGGGATCTTCGACTACCTGCGCGCGCAGCTGCCGGGTTTCGAGGTCACGGTCACCGACTACGGCGCGGGCGCCGTCACGTTGCATGCGGTGCGCGGGCAGCCGCGGTTGCTGTTCAACGTGCACCTGGACACCGTGCCGGACTCGCCGGCGTGGAGCGCCGACCCGCACGTGCTGCGGGTCACGGCCGAGCGCGCGATCGGCCTGGGCGCGTGCGACATCAAGGGCGCGGCGGCGGCACTGCTGGCGGTGGCGCAGGCCACCGACGGCCCGCTGGCGCTGCTGTTCTCCACCGATGAGGAGGCCAACGATGCGCGCTGCGTCGCGGGCTTCCTCGGCGCACACCCCCGTGCGGCAGGCAAGGGCTACGAGGCGGTGGTCGTGGCCGAGCCCACGCGCGGCGAGGCGGTGCTGGCGCACCGTGGCATCCAGTCGGTGCTGATGCGCTTCGCCGGACGCGCCGGGCACGCCTCCGGCGAGCAGAAGCCGAGCGACAGCGCGCTGCACCAGGCCATGCGCTGGGGCGCGGCGGCGCTGGATTTCGTCGCCGCGCAGGCGCACGAGCGCTTCGGCGGGCTCACCGGCCTGCGCTTCAACATCGGACGCGTGGAGGGCGGCATCAAGGCGAACGTGATCGCCCCGGCGGCCGAGTTGCGCTTCGGTTTCCGCCCGCTGCCGACCATGGACCCGGACCAGCTGCTGGTACGTTTCCGCAGCCTGGGCGAGGTGCCTCCGGTGCATTTCGAGGAGACCTTCCGCGGCCCCTCGCTGCCGGCCGGCGACACGGCCACGGCGGAGACGCGGCGGCTGGCCGCGCGCGACCTGGCCGACGAGCTGGCGATCCCGGTGGGCAACGCGGTCGACTTCTGGACCGAGGCTGCACTGTTCTCCGCCGCCGGCTACACGGCGCTCGTCTACGGTCCGGGCGACATCGCGCAGGCACACAGCGCCGACGAATGGGTCGCGCTGGACCCGTTGCGGCAGTACGCAGACAACCTCTACCGGATCGTGAGCCGTGGAAACGCATAAGCACACGCGCAAGACCATCGTGCGCCTGCTCGAGAGCATGGGCAGCGCCAAGGAAATCCAGCAGTACCTCAAGCGCTTCTCGCAGCTGGACGCCAAGCGCTTCGCCGTGGTCAAGGTCGGCGGCGCGGTGCTGCGCGACGACCTGCCGGCGCTGGCCTCGTCGCTGACCTTCCTGCAGCAGGTGGGCCTCACCCCGATCGTGCTGCACGGCGCCGGGCCGCAGCTGGACCAGGAGCTCGCCGTGGCCGGCATCGCCAAGCAGACCGTGGGCGGCCTGCGTGTCACCACGCCGCAGGCGATGGGCGTGGTGCGCCGCGTGTTCCAGCAGCAGAACCTGCGCCTGGTCGACGCGCTGCACGCGATGGACACGCGTGCCGTGTCGGTGGCCTCGGGCGTGTTCATGTCCGACTATCTGGATCGCGATTCGCTCGGCATGGTCGGCAAGGTGACCGGCATCGACCTCGCGCCCATCGAGGCGGCGCTGCGCGCCAATGCCATTCCGGTGATCGCCAGCCTCGGCGAGACCGCCGAGGGCCAGTTGCTCAACATCAACGCCGACGTCGCGGCCAACGAGCTGGTGCGCGTGCTGCAGCCCTACAAGATCGTGTTCCTCACCGGCACCGGCGGGCTGCTGGATGCACAGGGGCAGGTGATCGACTCGATCAACCTCTCCACCGAGTACGAGCACCTGATGGCGCAGCCGTGGATCGACGGCGGCATGCGGCTGAAGATCGAGCAGATCGCCGACCTGCTGGCCGACCTGCCGCTGACCTCGTCGGTGTCGATCACGCGGCCGGCGGAGCTGGCCAAGGAGCTGTTCACCCACAAGGGCTCGGGCACGCTGGTGCGCCGGGGCGAGAGGGTGCTCGTGTTCGATTCGTGGGAGGGCGTGGACCGGGTGCGATTGCGCGTGCTGATCGAGTCGAGCTTCGGCCGTGCGCTGGTTCCGGACTACTTCGAGCGCACGCGGCCGTACCGGGTCTACGTCAGCGAGAACTACCGCGCCGCGATGATCCTCGCCCACGAGGAGGGCCTGGCCTACCTCGACAAGTTCGCCGTGCTCGACGAGGCGCAGGGCGAAGGCCTGGGGCGCGCGGTGTGGCAGGTCATGCGCGAGCAGAACCCGCGGCTGTTCTGGCGCTCGCGCCACGGCAACAACGTCAACCCCTTCTACGACGCCGAGTGCGACGGCAGCCTCAAGCAGCCGCGCTGGAAGGTGTACTGGTACGGCATCGACGATTTCCGGCTGATCGAGCGTTGCGTCGCGCACTGCGCGCAGCGGGTGCCGACCCTGACGGATACGGCGCAGCCACGCGCACTCGGCACGGCCGGCAGCTGAGGCATGGAAGAGATGGACAAGCAAACCATAGGCATCGTCGGCGCACGCGGACACACCGGCGCCGAACTCATCCGGCTGATCGCGCGGCACCCCGCGCTGGAGCTGGCCTACGTGTCCTCGCGCGAGCTGGATGGCCAGCGCGTGGACGCGTACGTGCCCGAGTACGCCGGCGAGCTGCGCTACAGCGCGCCCGCGCCCGAGCAGCTGCCGGCACTGGCCGCCGACGTGGTGGTGCTGGCCCTGCCCAACGGCAAGGCCGGCGCCTGCGTGGAGGCCTTCGACAAGGCCGGCGCCGATCCGCTGATCGTGGACCTGTCGGCCGACCACCGTTTCGACGAGCGCTGGTACTACGGCCTGCCCGAACTCACCCGCGAGCGCTGGCGCGGCCAGCGGCGGATCAGCAACCCGGGCTGCTACGCCACCGCGATCCAGCTGGCGGTGGCGCCGCTGAGGGACCTGCTCGCCGCACCGCCGGTGTGCTTCGGCGTGTCCGGCTATTCGGGCGCCGGCACCACGCCTTCGGACAAGAACGATCCCCAGAAGCTGCGCGACAACCTGATGCCGTATTCGCTCACCGGCCACATGCACGAGCGCGAGACTTCGGCGCACCTGGGCGTGCCGGTGGAGTTCATGCCGCACGTGGCGCCGCATTTCCGCGGCCTGACCGTCACCTGCAACCTCTATCTGGCGCGACCGATGAAGCGGGACGAGGTGATCGGGCGTTTCCAGCACGCCTACGCGGGCGAGCCGCTGGTGCGCGTGCTCGACGAGGCACCCTGGGTCAGCCGCATCGCCGGCAAGCACCATGCCGAGATCGGCGGCTTCGCCATGGCGGCGGACGGGCGCCGCGTGGTGGTGGTCGCCACGCTCGACAACCTGCTCAAGGGCGCGGCGACCCAGGCCATGCAGAACATCAACCGCGCGATCGGGCAGGGCGAGCTGGCCGGCATTCCGGCAGCGGAACGACCGTAAGGCGCGACCACGCGCCATCGATCCTTCCGTTCCCCGCCGAGAGACCGCCATGCGCCTGACGCACTACCTGCTACCCACCCTCAAGGAAAACCCCGCCGAGGCGCAGATCGCCTCGCACCGGCTGATGCTGCGCGCCGGCCTGATCCGGCAGGAGGCCGCCGGCATCTATGCCTGGCTGCCGCTGGGCCTGCGCTTGCTCAGGAACATCGAGCGCATCGTGCGCGAGGAAATGGAGCGCGCCGGCGCGGTGGAGCTGCTGATGCCCACCCTGCAGCTGGCCGACCTGTGGCGCGAGAGCGGCCGCTACGACGCCTACGGGCCGGAAATGCTGCGCATCCGCGACCGCCACGAGCGCGAGCTGCTGTACGGCCCGACCAACGAGGAGATGGTCACGGAGATCTTCCGCGGCTACGTGCGCTCCTGGCGCAGCCTGCCGCTGAACCTGTACCAGTTCCAGTGGAAGTTCCGCGACGAGCAGCGGCCACGCTTCGGCGTGATGCGCGGGCGCGAGTTCCTGATGAAGGATGCCTATTCCTTCGACCTGGACGAGGCCGGCGCGCGCCGCTCCTACCGGCGCATGTTCGTCGCCTACCTGCGCATGTTCGCACGCATGGGCGTCAGGGCGATCCCCATGCGCGCCGAGACCGGGCCGATCGGCGGCGACCTCTCGCACGAGTTCCTGGTGCTGGCGCAGACCGGCGAGTCGGCGGTGTTCTGCGACCGCGCGGTGCTGGACCTGCCCGTGCCCGCGGCGGACGTCGACTACGCGGGCGACCTGGCGCCGCTGGTCGCGGCGTGGACGGCGCCGTACGCGGCCACCGAGGACGTGCACGATGCCGGGCGCTTCGAGCGCGAGGTGCCGGCGCAGCGGCGGCTGCTCGCGCGTGGCATCGAGGTCGGCCAGATCTTCTATTTCGGCACCAAATACTCGCTGCCGATGGAGGCCACGGTCAGCGGCGTCGACGGTGTGGAGCTGCCGGTGCACGGCGGCTGCTACGGCGTGGGCGTGTCGCGGCTGGTCGGCGCCATCATCGAGGCCAGCCACGACGGGCACGGCATCGTCTGGCCCGATGCCGTGGCGCCGTTCCAGGCCGGCCTGCTGAACCTCAAGCCGGGCGACGCCCGCGTGGACGCGGCTTGCGAGTCGCTGTACGCGGGCCTGCGCGCCGCGGGCATCGGCGTGCTGCTCGACGACACCGACGAGCGGCCGGGCGCCAAGTTCGCGCGGATGGACCTGATCGGCCTGCCGTGGCAGCTTCTGGTCGGTCCACGCGGGCTGGACGGCGGCATGGTGGAGCTGAAACACCGTGCCAGCGGCGAGCGCCGCGAGCTGGCCCCCGAGGCCGCGATCGCTTTCCTGCGGCAATCCCTCTCCACCTCCCATCCGGAAACCCATCCATGAGCGATCTCCTGTGGCAGAAAGCGGGCGTCGAAACCGATGCGCGGATCATGCGCTTCCTGGCCGGCAATGACGTGCTGCTCGACCGCGAGTTCTTCCTGCACGACATCGCTGCCAGCAAGGCGCACGTGGAAGGCCTCGCACGCATCGGCGTGGTGTCGGTCGACGAGGCCGCGGCGCTGGATCGCGAACTCGACGCGTTGGCGGCGGACTTCCGCAGCGGCGCCTTCGTGCTGGACGAGCACTACGAGGACGGCCATTCGGCGATCGAGGCGCGGCTGACGGAACGGCTCGGTGACGCCGGCCGGCGCGTGCACACCGGGCGCAGCCGCAACGACCAGATCCTGGTCGCCACGCGGCTGTGGCTGAAGGAGAAGCTCGCGGCGCTGGCGACGCACTGCCGGGCGATCGCCGAGGTCTGCCTCGAGCGCGCCGCGCAGCCGGCCTTGCCGCTGCCGGGCTATACCCACCTGCAGCGCGCGGTGGTGTCCTCCACCGCGATGTGGTTCGCCGGCTTCGCCGAGGGCTTCCTCGACAACGCGGCGCGCGCGCGGCAGACGCTGGCGTGGATCGACGCCAACCCGCTCGGCACGGCCGCCGGCTACGGCGTGAACCTGCCGCTGGACCGCGAGCACACCACCGCCGCGCTCGGCTTCGCTCGCATGCAGGTCTCGCCGATCTACGCGCAGCTCTCGCGCGGCAAGTACGAACTGGCCGCGCTGGAGGCGTTGGCCAGCGCGCTGCTGGACCTGCGCCGGCTGGCCTGGGACCTGTCGCTGTTCACCACCGCCGAGTTCGGCTTCGTCAGCCTGCCGCCCGAATACACCACCGGCAGCTCGATCATGCCGAACAAGCGCAACCCCGACGTGGTGGAGCTGCTGCGCGCCAGCTACGCCACCGTCGCCGCGGCGCGTTGCGAGATCGAGCAGTTGCTGTCGCTGCCGTCGGGCTACCAGCGCGACCTGCAGTTCTCCAAGGGGTCGATCTTCCACGGCATGACCCACGGCCTGGCCGCGCTGGAACTGGCGCCCGACCTGCTGGCGCGGATGCGCTGGAACGAGGGCGCCATGCGCGCGGCGATCGAGCCGGCGATGTACGCCACCGACGTGGCGATCGAGCAGGCCGCGGCCGGAGTGCCGTTCCGCGAGGCCTATCGCGCGGCCGCGGCGATGGCCGCCGCAGCGGGGCAGGGGCGCAGCCCCGAGCAAAGCCTGGCCGAGCGCCGCTCGCCCGGCGCCGCCGCCGACCTGCGGCTCGACGCGCTGCGTGCGCGGCTGGAGGCGCTGCCGGGCTGAGCGGCCGGCATCGCTTGAGTCCATGCTGCAATGCAGCGGATAATCGGGCTTTGCTCCGCGAGGAACCGCCGTGTACGTGGACAACGCCAGCGTTCCCGCCCGCAAGCCGGTGACCGTGCCGGGCCTGCGCGCGATGAAGGCGCAGGGGCGCAAGATCGTGATGCTGACCGCCTACGACGCCAGCTTCGCGCACCAGCTCGAGGCGGCCGGCGTGGACGTGGCCCTGGTCGGCGATTCGCTGGGCATGGTGGTGCAGGGCCACCGCAGTACGCTGCCGGTCACCCTCGAGCACATGGTCTACCACACCGCCGCGGTGGCGCGCGGGCTCCATGCCACGCTGCTCGTCGCGGACCTGCCGTTCATGGCCGACCGCGATACCGGCCACACGCTGGAGGCAGCGGCGCGGCTGGTCGGCGAGGCCGGTGCGGCGGCGGTGAAGATCGAAGGCGCGGCGCCGCACATCCTCGACGCCATCGCCGCGCTCACCGCGCGTGCGGTGCCGGTGTGCGCGCACCTGGGACTCACCCCGCAGTCGGTGCACAAGTTCGGCGGCTTCCGCATCCAGGGCCGCGAACAGGAGGCGGCCGACCGCGTACTGGCCGAGGCGCTCGCGGTGCAGTCGGCCGGCGCGGACCTGCTGGTGCTCGAGGGCGTGCCCAGCGCGCTGGGCGAGCGCGTCACCCGTGCGGTGCAGATCCCCGTGGTCGGCATCGGCGCCGGCCCGCACTGCGACGGGCAGGTGCTGGTGATCTACGACATGCTCGGCATTACGCCGGGGCGGCGCCCCAAGTTCAGCAAGGATTTTCTCGCCGGCCGCAATTCTGTGGCGGAGGCGATCGCCGCCTTTGCCGAAGACGTGCGCAATGGCGCCTTCCCGGCACCCGAACACTGCTTCGACTGACCGGGAGAGCCACCCCATGCAGACTGTGCAAGACGCGGCCGGATTGCGCGCGGCCGTCCGCGGATGGCGGGGCCAGGGCCAGACGGTCGGCTTCGTGCCGACCATGGGCAACCTGCACGAAGGCCACCATTCGCTGATCCGCCTCGCGCGCGCGCGCGCCGACCGCGTGGTGGCGAGCGTGTTCGTCAACCCCACCCAGTTCGGCCCCGGCGAGGATTTCGAGCGCTACCCGCGCACCCTGGCGCAGGACCAGGCCGGACTGGCGGAGCTGGGTTGCGATCTGCTGTTCGCCCCCGACGTGGCCACCCTCTATCCCTTCGGCGCGGCGCAGAGCGTGCGCGTGCACGTACCGGGCATCACCGACACGCTGGAAGGCGCGCACCGGCCCGGCCACTTCGATGGCGTCGCCACCGTGGTGTGCAAGCTGTTCAACCTGGTGCAGCCGGACGTGGCGGTATTCGGCCAGAAGGATTTCCAGCAGCTGAAGGTGATCGAGCGCATGGTGCGCGACCTGGCGCTGCCGGTGAAGGTGGTGCCGGCGCCGACCCTGCGCGCGCCCGACGGCCTGGCGCTCAGCTCGCGCAACCAGTACCTGTCCGAGGCCGAGCGTGCGCTGGCGCCGCAGATCCACCAGACGCTGCAGAAGATGCGTGAGCTGCGGCTGGAGAAAGGCCACGCGTGGCGGGTGATCGAGCAGGCCGCCGTCGCCACGCTGCAGCGCGCGGGCTTCCAGCCGGATTACGCGGTGATCCGCCGCGCCGAGGACCTGGCCGAACCGGCCGACGACGAGCGCCAGGGCCTGGTGGCGTTGATCGCCGCGCGGCTGGGCACCACGCGGCTGATCGACAACCTGCCGTTCGACTGAGTAGCCGCCAGGCTTGCTTGCCTGCTGTAGGAGCGAGCTTGCTCGCGAGGCCTTCTGCCGTGCTTGGCGCGTGCCGAAAAGCATCGCGAGCAAGCCCGCCCTACACCGGCCTTACTCCTGTCGCTCCCACACCTGGCTGCGGCCGAGCAGGGCGAAGCCGATGTAGCCGTGCACATCGAGCTTGTTGCCGTTGTCGAGCATGCTCAGCTTGACCTTGTAGGTCTTGCCGTTGTGCGGATCGAGGATCCTGCCGCCGTCCCACACGTCGCCGTCGCGGTGGACGCCCCACATGATCACCATGCCTTCGACCGGCTGGTCCTTGCGCTCGCCCTCGCACTTGCGGCACAGCGGGTGGGGGCCCTCGTCCGATTGCAGCACCTGCAGCACCTTGCCCTGCAGTTCGCCGTTCTGCTCGGTGATCTGCACGATCGACTTGGGCTTGCCGGTGGTGTCGTCGATGGTCTTCCAGGTGCCGACCGGGGTGTCGTCGGCCGCGAACGCGGCAGCGCTTGCCAGCATCAGGCCGGCGGCCGCGGCCAGGCGGAACAGTTGCTTCATGGTTGCCCTCCCGTACGAAAGCGTACGGTGGCGAGCCTGACGAGCCGCCGCGAGAGCGTCAAGCTGCGTTGCGCAAACGCGCCACCGGCTGATCCGGGTCAGCGGGGCAGGGGCCGCGGCTGGCATAATCGACGGTCCCCGAACCCAAGTGCCAGCCATGAACGAAGTGAACGAAGCGCGGGTCCGCCAGCTGCTCGGCGGCCTGGTCGATCCGCATACCGGCGCGCCGCTCGCCGACGCCGTGCGCGCGGTCGGCGTCGACGGCGCGCGGGTCTCGGTGGACGTCCAGCTCGGCTATCCGGCCGCCTCCGCGATCGAGGACCTCGCCGCGCGCGCGCGCCGCGCGCTGGAGGCCGACCCGGCGATCGAGGCGGCCAGCGTCTCGGTCGCCAGCCGCATCCAGCCGCACAAGGTGCAGGGCGTGCTGGCGCCGCTGCCGAACGTCAAGAACATCATCGTGGTCGCCTCCGGCAAGGGGGGCGTGGGCAAGTCGACGGTGTCCGCCAACCTTGCGCTGGCGCTGCAGGCCGAGGGCGCGCGCGTGGGCGTGCTGGACGCGGACATCTACGGTCCCAGCCAGCCGCGCATGCTCGGCATCGAGGGCAAGCCGCAGTCGCCGGACGGCAAGAGCATCCTGCCGATGCAGGCGCATGGCCTGCAGGCCATGTCGATCGGTTTCCTGGTGGACGCCGAGACGCCGATGATCTGGCGCGGCCCGATGGTCACCCAGGCGATGCTGCAGCTGCTCAACGACACCCGCTGGGACATGCTCGACTACCTGGTGGTCGACCTGCCGCCGGGCACCGGCGACATCCAGCTCACGCTGGCGCAGAAGGTGCCGGTGGCCGGCGCGGTGATCGTTACCACGCCGCAGGACATCGCCCTGCTCGATGCGATCAAGGCGCTGAAGATGTTCGAGAAGGTCGAAGTGCCGGTGCTCGGCCTGGTCGAGAACATGGCCACCCACGTCTGCCCCAACTGCGGCCACGAGGAACACGTGTTCGGCGCGGGCGGCGGCGCGCGCATGGCCGAGCAGTATGCGGTGCCCCATCTCGGCTCGCTGCCGCTGGACATCCGCATCCGCGAGCAGGCCGACGGCGGCACGCCCACGGTGGCGGCCATGCCCGATTCGGACCTGGCCGCGCGCTACCGCGAGATCGCCCGCAACGCGGCCGGGCGGCTGTCGCGCCAGCCGCGCAACAAGTCGCTGGGGCTGGGCAAGATCGTGGTGCAGAACGCGCCCCCGGCATGAGCGGGAGGCCCCGGCGGATCCTGTGCCTGTCCGGCAGCCTGCGGCGGCGCTCGGCCAACACCGCGGTGCTGCAGGCGACGCAGGCGCTCGCCCCGGCGGGGCTGGAGCTGGTGCTCTACCAGGGCCTGGCCGGCCTGCCGCCGTTCGACCCGGACGAGGAGGCGGTCGCCGTGCCGCCGCCGGCACGCGCACTGCGCGAGGCGGTGGGGCAGGCCGACGCCCTGCTGATCGCCTGCCCGGAGTACGCCCATGGCGTGCCGGGTGCATTCAAGAACCTGCTCGACTGGCTGGTCGGCAGCTTGGAGTTCCCGGGCAAGCCGGTCGCCCTGATCAACACCTCCGGGCGCGCTTCGCACCACGCCCAGGACGCACTGGCCGAGATCCTCTCCACCATGTCCGCCCGCCTGCTGGGCGGCGCCTGTGTCAGCGTGCCGCTGCCCGGCGCCGGCTGCGGCCGCGAGGACGTGCTGGCCAGCCCGGAGCGCTGCGCGGAAGTGCGCGGCCTGCTGGCGGCACTCGAACACGCGCTCGTGGCGGAGGCCTGCCATCTACCGTAGGAGCGAGCTTGCGCGCGATGCTCCTGGCCCGATCGCACCCGGCAAAAGCATCGGAGCAAGGCGCCCCGCGGGGACGCGCGGCGCTGGCGCCATGGGTCCCCGTGCATGTATTTTTCCCGCTTTGCGCCCGGTCCGGGCCCGATGGAGTGCCGCGTGAGCATCAAGTCCGACAAGTGGATCCGCCGCATGGCCGAGCAGCACGGCATGATCGAACCGTTCGAACCGGGGCAGGTCAAGCTGCGCGAAGGCACCAAGCTGGTGTCCTACGGCACGTCCAGCTACGGCTACGACGTGCGCTGCGCGCGCGAGTTCAAGATCTTCACCAACATCAACTCCACCATCGTCGATCCCAAGGCGTTCGACCCGGAAAGCTTCGTCGACGTGCAGGCGGACGTGTGCATCATCCCGCCGAACTCGTTCGCGCTGGCGCGCACGGTCGAGTACTTCCGCATTCCGCGCAACGTGCTGACCATCTGCCTGGGCAAGAGTACCTACGCGCGCTGCGGCATCATCGTCAACGTCACGCCGCTGGAGCCGGAATGGGAGGGCCACGTCACGCTCGAGTTCTCCAACACCACGCCACTGCCGGCCAAGATCTACGCCAACGAGGGCGTGGCGCAGATGCTGTTCCTGGAATCGGACGAGGAGTGCGAGACCAGCTACAAGGACCGCGGCGGCAAGTACCAGGGCCAGCAGGGCGTGACCCTGCCGCGGACCTGAGCGCGGCTGAACGGTCGCCCGTCCGCGCCGGTTGCCGGCCCCGCGCTCGGCGCTACACTCGCCCGGCTACCAAGAGACATCCGCAGGAGACCCGCATGATCCGCCTTTCCCACCTGTTGCGACGCGCCGGTGCCGCCGTCCTGCTCGGCAGCCTGCTCGTGCTGGCCGGCTGCCACCGCGAGAGCGTGAAGCAGGAGGCCGCCATCCAGCAGGCGCAGAGCCAGTTCGACACCACCATCAAGGCCTACAAGAGCGGCCAGTTCCTGGTCGACGGCGCGGTGCTCTCGGCGCTGGACACCGGCAGCCATTTCGCCTACCTGAAGGACGTCGGCAAGCTGCCCAAGACCGTGTTGCTGCTGCCCAGCGACGACTCCAAGATCCGCAAGGCGCACCTGCAGTTCATGGCGCGCATGGTGCTCGACTACGGTTTCGCCGCCTACTACGACGACGACGGCGAGCTGAAGAAGATCAACCCGGTCGAGACCAAGGCCCGTGCGCTGGAGGATTACCACGCGCCGGTCAAGATGAACGACGAGCTGAAGGGCAAGGACGCGGCCGGCGGCGGCTACGATCCGCAGCAGCAGTAATCCGGTCCGGCCCGCCCTGCCCGGTCGGGTAGGGCGGGTGTCCCCCGCGCAGCGCCAGCGTCAACGCGTGTCGCGCAGCGCCTCGCGCAGGCGCCCGAGCAACGCCTCGCGGGCCGCTTCCTCGTACGGCACGGCGGCGCCGTTGCCCCACACCGGCCCCGGCCATGCGGCATCGCCTTCGCACCGGGCCACCACGTGCACGTGCAATTGCCGCACGATGTTGCCCAGCGCGCCGAGGTTGAGCTTGTCGCACGGCACCACCGTGCGCAGCGCGGCGCCGGCGCGGTCGACCTCGTGCCACAGCAGCGTGCGTTCCGAGGGAGTCAGGTCGGCGATCTCGATCAGCCCCGCGCGCTGCGGCACCAGCACCAGCCAGCCGAAGCGCGCATCGTCCATCAGGCGCAGTTCGCACAGGTCGAGCCGGGCTACCGGGCGGGTGTCGGCCGCCAGCCGCGGATCGAGCAGGAAGCCGGCGTTCATGCGCCCGCCAGTTCCCGCCCGAAGAAGGCGAGCGTGCGCTGCCAGGCCAGCCTGGCGCTGGCCTCGTGGTAGTGCGGGTCGCCGTCGCGGTTGAAGGCGTGGCCCGCCGGATAGGTGTGCACCTCCATCTGCGGCAGCAGTTCACGGTGTTTGGCGACCGCCTCCGGCGGGATGCTCGGATCGTGCTCGCCGAAGTGGAACATCACCGGCGCCCTGGGCTTCTCGGCCAGGAACGGCACGTTGCGCGCGCCGTAGTAGCTCACCGAGGGCAACCCGAGCCGCAGCGCCGAGAGCAGCGCCACGGTACCGCCCCAGCAGTAGCCGACCGTGCCGATCCGGCCGGCCGAGGCGATCGCCTCGGCGGCGCTGGCCACGTCCTCGACCGCGCGGTCCAGGCCCAGCTCGGTGACCAGCGCCTTGCCGCGCGCCATCCCGGCCTCGTCGTAGCCGAGCTCGACGCCGCTTTCCAGGTGGTCGAAGAAGGCCGGCGCGATCGCCGTGTAGCCGGCGGCGGCGAAGCGGTCGGCCACGCTGCGGATGTGCGGGGTGACACCGAAGATCTCCTGGATCACCACCACCCCGCCCCTGGCCTTGCCCTCGGCCTTGGCGAGATAGCCGCCGATGCATTGGGTGCCGCGGGTGGGGATGTTGATCGACTGGCCCATGGCCGGAGACTCCTTGCTTGCCGAACGCCAAGCATAGCGGGCCGGTGGTGAGTGGTCCGCTCACGTATAATTGCCCGTTTTCCCGGCACTTCCGGTACCGCATCCATGCCGCAGTCCTCTCCCAAGATCGGTTTCGTCAGCCTCGGCTGCCCCAAGGCGCTGGTCGATTCCGAGCGCATCCTCACCCAGCTCAAGGTGGAGGGCTACGAGATCGTGCCCAGCTACCAGGCGGCCGACGCGGTGGTGGTCAACACCTGCGGCTTCATCGACGCGGCGGTGCAGGAATCGCTGGACGCCATCGGCGAGGCGCTGCACGAGAACGGCAAGGTGATCGTCACCGGCTGCCTGGGCAAGCGCTCGGAACTGATCCGCGAGGCCTACCCCGAGGTGCTCTCGATCAGCGGCCCGCAGGACTACGCCAGCGTCATGAGTGCGGTGCACACGGCGCTGCCGCCCCAGCGCAATCGGTTGCTCGACCTGGTGCCGGACACCGGCGTCAAGCTGACGCCCAAGCACTACGCCTACCTCAAGATTTCCGAGGGCTGCAACCACCGCTGCAGCTTCTGCATCATTCCGTCCATGCGCGGCGACCTGGTCTCGCGGCCGGTCGACCAGGTGCTGGTCGAGGCGGAGAAGCTGGTCAGGGGTGGCGTGAAGGAGCTGCTGGTGATCTCGCAGGACACCAGCGCCTACGGCGTGGACCTCAAGTACGCCGAGCGCGAATGGCGCGGCAAGGCGTACCGCACGCGCATGACCGAGCTGTGCCAGGGCCTGTCCGAGCTCGGCGCCTGGGTGCGCCTGCACTACGTCTACCCGTACCCGCACGTGGACGAGGTGATGCCGCTGATGGCCGCGGGGAAGATCCTTCCCTACCTGGACATCCCGTTCCAGCACGCCAGCCCGCGCATCCTCAAGCTGATGAAGCGGCCCGGCAACATCGACCGCACGCTCGAGCGCATCCGCGCCTGGCGTGCCGCCGTGCCGGAGCTCACCCTGCGCAGCACCTTCATCGTCGGCTTCCCCGGCGAGACCGATGACGAGTTCGAGGAGCTGCTCGACTTCCTGCGCGAGGCACAGCTCGACCGCGTCGGCGCCTTCGCCTATTCGCCGGTGGAGGGTGCCAAGGCCAACGCGCTGCCCGACCCGGTGCCGGAGGAGCTCAAGGAAGACCGGCTGGAGCGCTTCATGGAAGTCCAGGCCGGAATCTCCGCGGCCAAGCTGCAACGCAAGATCGGCCGGATCCTGACCGTGCTGGTCGACGAGGCGGGCGAGGGCGGCGCGGTCGCGCGCTCCTCGGCCGACGCCCCGGAGATCGACGGCATGGTGCACATCGCCGACGGCCGGGGACTCAAGCCGGGCCAGTTCGTGCAGGTCACGGTCGAGGCGGCCGACCAGCACGACCTGCACGCCCGCCTGGCGCAGCCGCTGCTCACGGTGGTGTGACGCGGTGCGCTACGTCGCGCCGGCGCGCGATGCGGTCGACCCCTGCGTGTTCGACCGGCCGCCGCTGGACGCCTGGCGCGCGTACGCACATCTGTTTCGGGGCGACTGGCCCGCGCCGGAGGCGTTCAATGCGTACCTGCCGGCGGACGCACGCGAGCGTTTCGTGGCGCAGACGCCGGCGCTGCTGGCCGACGGCCTGCACTACGAGCAGCGCATCGCGGAGCGGGGGCTCGTCGCCACCCGCGAAGGCAACTGGCACGACCTCTTCAACGCGCTGGTCTGGCTTCGCTACCCCGAGCTCAAGCGGGCCCTGAATGCGCGGCAGGTGGCGGACATCCGCCGCCTCGGCCCGCACCGGCGCTCGCGTGCGCAGTGCGCGCTCACCCACTTCGACGAGGCCGGCGCGATCGTCCTGCTGCGCGAGGCGCGCCTGCTCGCGCTGTGGGATGCCCACGACTGGTACGGGTTGTTCTGGCGCGAGCGCGACGCCTGGCGGGACGGGCGGCTGCGGCTGGTGGTGTTCGGGCACGCCCTGCTCGAGCACGCGCTCACGCCCGACAAGCTGCTGGTCGGCAAGGCGCTGGCGGTGCTCGGCGACGACGAGGCCGCCGCCTGCGCGCAGGTGGCCGGCGCGATCGCCGCGGGCGAGCTGCTGTGCGATCCGCAGGAACTGCGCCCGCTGCCGCTGTCGGGCCTTCCCGGCTGGCACCGGGAGGGCGAGCGCGAGGCCTTCCATCGCGACGCGGCCTGTTACCGTCCGCTGCGCCCGGGCCGGACCTATCCCGCACCGCTCCACCCCGCCGCCTAGGTAGGAGCGAGCTTGCTCGCGATGCTTCTGCGCCTGCCGCCCACCCGGAAAGGCATCGCTCGCACGCCCGTTGCTGCGGGTCGGCAGGCCGGGTTCGGGCCGACGGTGCCTTGACGTGGCTTGCGGCACGGTAGGGTTCCCTTGGTCGAGGCGTCCGCGCGTGATTCCCCGCTTCAACGACCACGCCGCCAACGAGCGTACCTACCTGGCCTGGGTGCGCACGGCGATCGCCGTGATGGCGTTCGGCTTCCTGGTCGAGCGCTTTGACCTGTTCCTCACCTACGCCTCGGCCAACGCCTCGCGCGCGGCGCGCAAGCTGCACCTGCACCTGCATACCACCGAATGGGTAGGGTTGCTGCTGATCGTGTTCGGCGCGCTGATGATCCTGCTGGCGTCCGCGCGCTTCCTGCGCAACCGGCACGACATCGCGCTGGAGCGCACCGAGGCCTATGCGGGCCCGGTGGGGGAGAAGCTGCTGGCGGCGATCCTGGTGCTGCTCGGCCTGTTCCTGGTGGTCTACGTCGGCCAGGAGCTGGCCGCGCTGGGCACTCAGCCGGACGCGTAGTCGATCCCGGTCACCGCGAAGCGGGTGCGTCCCGCGGGCAGCTCGGCCTCGAACTCGTCGTCCAGCTTCTTCTTGAGCAGCGCGCGGGCCAGCGGCGAGTCGATGCTGATCCAGCCGCGCCGGGCGTCGGTCTCGTCCGGGCCGACGATCCGATAGCGCACCGTCTCGCCGGTGCCGAGGTTCTCCACCTCCACCTCGGCGCCGAAGTAGACCGTGTCCCGATCGGCCGGCGTCCCCTCCGCCACCTTGAGTGCGGGAATACGCTTGCTGAGGTAGCGCACCCGCCGGTCGATCTCGCCCAGCTGTTTCTTGCGGTAGGTGTATTCGGCGTTCTCGGAACGATCGCCCTCGGCCGCCGCTGCGGCCAGCGCCTTGACCACCTCCGGGCGCAGCGTGTGCCAGAGGTGGTCCAGTTCCGCCTTGAGCTTCTCGAAGCCCTCGCGGGTGACGATCGCGGTGGAGGAGGGCGCGGGTGGCCGCCAGCGGCTCATGCGATCCCCTCCGCCTGCCCCAGCTGCGCGGCCAGGGTCGCGACCTCGGCCCGCTTCGGATGATCGGCCGGGAGCGTGCCCAGCCGGCCGAGCAGGACCAGCGCCTCGCCCGGCTGGCCGAGCGGCGCGCCGAGCAGGCGGGCGCCGAGCAGGGCGTACTCCGGCGCGCGCGTATCCCCGGGCCAGGCGTCGAGGAAGCCGCGGCAGAGGCGCGCGGCCATGCGGTTCATGCCGTGCCGTGCCGCGGCTTCGGCGAGCACGCCGGCGTGGCCGGGGTCGTCGGGCAGGAAGGAGGGATCCAGGTCGGTGCATTCCTGCACCAGGCGCAGCGCTCTGCGGGCCTCGCCACCGGCCGTCAGCGCGGCGATCCAGATCTGTCCGTGCACCAGCAGGGCCTCACGCATGCCCTGTTGCCGCAGCAGATCGCGGTAGGTTTCGTGCAGCACCGGTGGCGCGGCCCGGTCCTGCAGTCGTCCGGCCAGCAGCCGCAGTGCGGCCTGCGGGTCGTCGGTGGCCAGCTCGCGGGCCTGCGCGGCGAGCCGGCCGTCCTGGTCCTGGCCGGACGTCTCGGCGAGTGCCTCGGCGCGCGCCTCGATACCGAAATGCTCCCGGCGCTGCTGCAGCATGCCGCCCATCAGGTGGAACGCCAGGAACACCAGGTAGTTGCAGAGGAACGCGAACACCGGCACGGCGAGCAACCGGGGCAGCGCCGCCGTGGCGACCGAAGCGGCGACGATCAGCACGCCCAGCAGCAGGTTGATCGCCACCGGCACCAGGTAGGCGGTGCCGAAACCCGCCACCACGCGCGCCAGATGGGCCGGGTTGAGCGCCAGGGCCAGGTTGGCATCGAAGGCGAGGGCCATGTCGATGGCGGGCAGGATCAGCGCGAACACGACGACCAGCGGCCACAGCAGCGCCGGGAAGAACACGCCGGCGAGCACGCCGCAGTCGACCGCGAACAGGTGGATCGCGGTCAGCGCCCAGCCGGCATCGTTGTCGCCGTCGATGCCCACGTCCGGTGGATCGGCGTAGCCGTGGGCGGTGTGCTGCATGCAGTCGGCGGCATAGCGCCAGGTCGCCATCCATACCGCCGCGGCGCCGAACAGGCCGATGAAAACGGGCAGCAAGGCCACGTAATGGGCCAGCGCGAGCGCGATGCAGGTCGCCAGGGCGGACCCGCGCAGCGGATAGGAAAAGCCCCGGCGCACACGCTCGGCCAGCGGCAGGTCGGCGGGGACGGTGGCGACGCGCGGCATGCTCAGCGCCCGCCGAGAATGCCGCCCAGCACGCCGCGCAGGATCTGCCGGCCGAGCTGGCTGCCCATGGTGCGCACGACCTGCTTGCCCATCGTCTCGATCATGCCCTGGCGTCGCCGGGTGCCGAACAGGGCGTCGTGCACCGCGCCGCCCCAGGCGCTGCCGCCGGCCGTCTCGGGCGGCGGCACGCCCGCGGCGACGGTCTGCGCATCGGCTGCCTTGGCCTGCGCGCGCCGCGCGAGCATCTCCGCGGCCGACTCGCGGTTGATCGCCGTGTCGTACTTCGCCCCGACCGGCGAACGCTGGCGCACCGCGCTGCGTTCGGCTTCGCTGATCGCGCCGATGCGGCAGCGCGGCGCGGTGACCAGTACCCGCTCGACCGGGCTGGGCACGCCGCCCTCGCGCAGGGTCGAGGCCAGCGCCTCGCCCACGCCGAGCTGGCCGATCGCGGCGGCCACGTCCAGCCTCGGGTTGGGTGCGAAGGTTTCCGCGGCGGCGCGCACGGCCTTCTGGTCGCGCGGGGTGAACGCGCGCAGGGCGTGCTGGATGCGGTTGCCGAGCTGGCCGAGGATCTGCTCGGGCACGTCGTCGGGGTTCTGCGAGCAGAAGTACACGCCGACGCCCTTGGAGCGGATCAGCCGCACCACCTGTTCCACCCGCTGGCGCAGCGCGGGCGGGCAGTCGTCGAACAGCAGGTGCGCCTCGTCGAAGAAGAACACCAGCTTGGGCTGCTCCGGATCGCCCACTTCCGGCAACTGCTCGAACAGCTCCGACAGCAGCCACAGCAGGAAGGTGGCGTAGAGCTTGGGCTTGAGGATCAGCTGGTCGGCCGCCAGCACGTTGATCACGCCGCGGCCGCTCAGGTCCTGCCGCAGCAGGTCGGACAGCTCCAGCGCCGGTTCGCCGAAGAAGGCCGCGCCGCCGGCCTGCTCCAGCGCCAGCAGCGCCCGCTGGATGGCGGCGATGCTGGGTTTGCCGATCAGCCCGTACTGCGTGGAGATGGTCTTGGCGTTGTCGGCGGCGAAGCCGAGCAGTGCGCGCAGGTCGGCCAGGTCCAGCAGCAGCCAGCCCTGGTCGTCGGCGACCTTGAACACGATCTCCAGCACGCCCTGCTGGGTGTCGTTGAGTTCCAGCACGCGGCCGAGCAGGGCCGGGCCCATCTCGCTGACGGTGGCGCGCAGCGGGTGGCCGTGCCGGCCGTAGAGGTCCCAGAAGATCACCGGGTTGGCCTGCGGCTGCCAGTCGTCCAGGCCGAGCGTGGCCAGCCGCGCCTTGAGCTTGTCGCCGGGCGCGCCCGCGGGCATCGCCAGCCCGGCCAGGTCGCCCTTGACGTCGGCCAGCACGCAAGGCACGCCCAGCCGCGAGAAGCCTTCGGCCAGCACCATCAGCGACACCGATTTGCCGGTCCCGGTGGCGCCGGCGACCATGCCGTGGCGGTTGCCGTAGCGCGGATCCAGGCTGACGCTGGCGGATTCGTTGCGGCCGATCAGGATCTCGGGCATGGGTGCGTTCCCTGCGGAAGGATGGCGCGATTGTAGCCATGCGGATCCAGGTCGCAGTTCGCGCGACCGGACAGGCAGGCGTGTCTTTGGCATCGCGGCTGCATGCGCTAAGGTGAATGTATTCCCGCCGTCAAGCTTCCGTCATGCCGTCGTCCACGCTCGCCCATCGTTTCCGCCTCGCGCCACTCGCTGCCGGGCTCGTTCTGCTGACCGCCTGCGCGACCGGGGGCGGCGGCCGGCCCCCCGCGTCCGTCAACGTGCTGTATGCGCAGCTGGACCAGGCCAGCAAGGGCTACGAGACGGCGCTGCAGCAGGCGCGCGAAGGCAACGGGCAGGCCTCCGAGCAGAGCCTGGAAGATGCGCTGGACGGCCTCAAGCAGGCGGCGGCGCGGTGCGGCGACACGCCCGGCTGCGATCCGCAACGCTTCTTCTCGGTGTTCGACCGGCTGCTGCGCCTGAAGGACGGCAGCTTCTTCGCCGGCGACGACCTGGACACGCTCGGCGAGGAGGCGCCCGAGGAGGCCGTGGCCGGTGCGGCGGCGCTGCCGCAGGCACAGCGCAGCGTGACCCTGCTGCGCGGGCACAAGCTGTCCGAGCTGATCGCGATGAACGGGCCGGTCAAGGCCGCACTGGAAATGTGGCTGACCCAGTGGCGCTCCAACCTGGTCGACACCTGGATCAACTACCAGTACATGCGCTACGAGATGTGGCCGCAGTACGAGAAGGCGGACCTGCCCGAGGCGCTGCTGTTCGGCATCATGGCCAAGGAGTCCGGCGGCAAGGTGCATGCGGTGTCCCGTTCGGGCGCCGCCGGCCCGCTGCAGTTCATGTACGCCACCGGCCTGCGTTTCGGCCTCAACAACGAGGACGGGTTCGACACCCGCTTCGATCCGTCGCAGGCCGCGCGCGCCAACGCCGCCTACATGGACGAGCAGCTGAAGGCGTTCAACGACAATCTCGAGCTGGCGCTGGCCGCCTACAACGGGGGCGAGGGGCGCATGCGCCGCATGGTCGGCGGCGACACCGACGTCAGCTTCTACGACCCGAGGATCTACAACCAGCTCTCCGAGGAGACCCGCGAATACGTGCCCGCGGTGCTGGCCGCCGCCTGGCTGTTCCTGCATCCCGATAGCTACAACCTGCACTTTCCCAAGATCGACGGCGCGCCGGGCCGCATCACCCTCAAGCGTCCCGCCTCGCTCTCCGAGCTGACCATCTGCCTGGGCTCGGCCCAGGGCATGGACGACGGCTGGTTCCGCACCCTGCGCAACCTCAACCCGCGGTTGAACCCGCAGGCGCAGCAGCCGGCGGGCAGCGAGCTGCAGGTGCCCAAGCAACTGGAAGCGGTGTACGCCTCGCGCTGCGTGGACGGCCCCTGGCCGATCCTCGCCAGCGACCTGCACTCGGCAGTGGTGCCGCAGGTGGCCCAGGCCGATCCACCGCCGCCCAGCCGCAAGGTGCGCCCGCACTCGCGCTACGTGGTGCGCCGCGGCGACACGCTGGTGGCCATCGTGCGCAGGCTCGGCTGCTCGGACGTGCAGGAAGTGTCCGAGCTCAACGACCTCAAGCACCACCGCATCAAGGCGGGCCAGGTGCTGCAACTGCCGACCTGCCGCTGAGCGGCTCGCCGGCCGGCGATGACGT
Organism: Fulvimonas yonginensis; assembly: GCF_037137055.1. Lineage (NCBI taxonomy): Bacteria > Pseudomonadati > Pseudomonadota > Gammaproteobacteria > Lysobacterales > Rhodanobacteraceae > Fulvimonas > Fulvimonas yonginensis. The sequence goes on along the minus strand of NZ_JBBBNY010000006.1, from coordinate 52,124 downwards.
CGCGTGCGTCAGGCCGCGGCGCCGGACTGCATCCAGCGCTCGGCCGTGTCCTCCTGTTCGCGGGGGCTGCCGCTGCCGTGCACGTCCTTCAGCTCCTTCACCACGCGCAGCAACTGCCGGTGGCGGGCCTGCACGAAGGCGTAGGGCGAGTCCTTGGTCTCGTGATAGGCGACCGCCAGCCACTGTGCGATGCCGCGCAGGGCGATTTCCGGGTTGTCCGAGCCGGCACGGGTGTAACCGGCGGCGGTGCCCAGGCCCCAGGGCAGGTAGCGCGCCGTCGGCGGCGTGCCGTACAGGTGGGGGAATTCGCAGGCGGCGGCCTGCCCGATCTCGCGCAGCGTGAGCGTGCTGAGGCGCGTGCGGGCGGCCTGCGGCAAGGCGTCGAAGCTGCCCTGGATACGCCGGAACTGACGGTCGATCAGCAGACAGCGGATGAAGGCGACGACTGGGACGAGCAACTGCATGGGAACCCCCGGGCCTGAGCAGACGCCCGGGAGCATGCCAAGATACCGGCAGGTGATACGCCTAGAACGTCACAGAATGACGTTTTTCGTCAGTCGGTCGGCAACGGCCGGCGGCCGAGCCGCTGGCCCAGCTTCACCGTCTGCTGGGACTGCAGCTCATCCAGCGCGATCATCCCGCGCGGCAGCAGCACGATCACCGTCGAACCCATGTTGAAGCGGGCCATCTCGGCGAAACGCGCCAGCGTGATGTTCTGGCCGGCGAAGGACTTGCGCCGGATGTGCGAGGCGTAGGGCGGAATCACCAGGCCGTCCCAGACCGTGGCCACCGAGGACACCAGCACCGCGCCGACCATCACCACCACGAACGGTCCCTGCGGGCTGTCGAAGTGGCATACCAGCCGCTCGTTGCGCGCGAACAGGCGCGGGATCGCCTCCACCGCGAACGGCGCCACGCTGAAGATGCGCCCGGGGACGTGCACGGTCTCGCGCAGCGTGCCGCCCAACGGCATGTGCACGCGGTGGTAGTCGCGCGGGGACAGATAGATGGTGACGAAGTCGCCGTCGCGGTAAGGCCGGGCGGCCGCCTCGTCGCCGAGCAGCTCGGCGGCCGTGTACTCCTGCCCCTTGGCCTGGAAGATGCGCCCGTCGACGATGCGGCCGGCCTGGCTGATGCGACCGTCGGCCGGCGAGATCAGGGCGGTGGGATCGGCGTCCTCGTGGCGCGCGTTCGGCTTGAGCTTGCGCGTGAAGAACGCATTGAAATGCTGGTAGGCGAACGGGTCGGGCTGTGCCGCCTCGGTCATGTCCACCTTGTAGCGGCGCACGATCTGGCCGATCAGGAAATCCTTCCACGGGCGCCAGGTCCAGCGCGTGGCCCAGTAGACCATCCGCGAGAGTGCACGGTGGGGGAGCAGGTATTGCAGGAGGACGGCGAAAGTCATCCGGCCAGTATAGAGCGCAACGCCCTCTGCCCGCCCGGCGCGGGTGTGCCGGAACTGCGTCGAAGGACACGTGGGGAATCGGGGGCCCTGCGGTGCGCCTCGCTACGCTCGAGGCGGGCGGTGAGGGATAATGGTCGATCCTCCACGCCGCGCCCGCCAGGAAAGGCCCGTGACTTCCGAACTGTCCACGATCATCGACTTCATCCGCTACGGCGCCAGCCGCTTCTCGGCCGCCGGGCTCACCTTCGGGCACAGCCACGACAATCCGATCGACGAGGCCACCCACCTGGTGCTGGCCAGCCTGCACCTGCCGCCGGACATCCCGCCTGCCTACGGCGCCGGCAGGCTCACGGCCGAGGAGCGCGAACGCGTCCTGGGGCTGATCGAGCGGCGCGTCAGCGAACGGCTGCCGGTGGCCTACCTGGTCGGCGAAACCTGGTTCGCCGGCATGAAGTTCAAGAGCGACCGTCGCGCGCTGGTACCGCGCTCGCCCATCGCCGAGCTGATCGAGTCGGGCTTCTCGCCCTGGCTGGACGACCGCCACGTCGAGCGCGCGCTGGACCTGTGCACGGGCTCCGGCTGCATCGGCATCGCCATGGCCGAATACCACCCGCACTGGCAGGTGGATCTGGTCGACATCAGCGAGGACGCGCTTTCGCTGGCGCGCGAGAACATCGCCTTCCAGCACGTGGGCGACCGGGTCGAGGCGATCCGCTCCGACCTGTTCGACGCGCTGGGTGGGCGCCGTTACGACCTGATCGTCTCCAACCCACCCTACGTCACCGAGGACGAGTATGCGGCGCTGCCCGGCGAATACGCCCACGAGCCGAAGCTCGGCCTGACCTCGGGCGAGGACGGCCTGGACATCTGTCTGCGCATCCTGGACCAGGCGGCCGACCACCTGACCGAGGACGGCCTGCTGATCGTCGAGGTCGGCGAGAGCGAGCGTGCCCTGGCCGAGCTGCTGCCGCAGGTGCCGTTCGTCTGGATCGAGTTCAAGGTCGGGCCGATGGGCGTGTTCGCGCTGGAGCGGCGCGACCTCGTCGGGCATGCCGACGCCATCCGCGCGGCCGCGGCGGCCCGCCGCTGATCGCCCGCTGCGCCTCCCTGTAGGAGCGGGCTTGCTCGCGATGCTCGTTCCCGGTGCTCTTGCCTGGCGTCGAGCCAACCCGTAAAGGGCATCGCGAGCAAGCGCGTTCCTACAGTGGCGGCAGGCAGGAGGACGTATGGAGCTGACGACGACACGCCTGCGGATCGACCGCCTGCGCGTATACGACGCGCAGGCGCTGTTCGCCTGTCGCACCGCGCCGGCGGTCGCGCGCTACCAGGGCTGGCGGCCGGCCGACCCGGACGAGGCGAAGGCCTTCATCGAAAGACAGCCGGCCGAACCGTCGACAGGCTGGTTCCAGCGGGCGATTCGTCTGCGCGAGGGTGGCCTGATCGGCGACCTGGGGGTCTGCCTGCCGCACGAGCCGGGTGCGTCGGCCGAGTTCGGCATCAGCCTGGCGCCGGTGCACCAGGGCCGCGGCTACGCGCGCGAGGCGGTGCGGGCGTTGCTGGATCACGGCTTCGGCGTGCTCGGCTGGCGCCGCGTGCAGGCGTCGGTGGATCCGCGCAACGCCGCGTGCCTGGCCCTGCTGCGGTCGCTCGGCCTGCGCCAGGAGGCCCACTTCCGCGAGCGCCTGTGGCTGCACGGCGAATGGGTGGACGATGTGGTGTTCGCCCTGCTCGCAAGGGAGTGGCCTTCCGCCTCCGCGTAGGCCCCCGAAAAATTTCAGCGAGCTTGCCGGGCGTCACCGCTGACGACGGCATCGGGCAAGAGCATCGCGAGCAAGCTCGCTCCAACAGGGGGTGACGAGCGGCTATGCTTCGGCTTTCCCGTAGCGGGCGCGCCGCATGTCCAGCAACGCCTTCGGCAAACTGTTCACCGTCACCACCTTCGGCGAGAGCCATGGGCCGGCGATCGGCTGCGTGATCGACGGCTGCCCGCCCGGGCTCGCCATCACGCCGGAGGAATTCCGCCACGACCTGGCGCGCCGCGCCACCGGCCGCAGCCGACACACCTCGCAACGGCGCGAGGCCGACGAGGTGGAGATCCTCTCCGGCGTGTACGAGGGCCGCACCACCGGCACGCCGATCGCGCTGCTGATCCGCAACACCGACCAGCGCAGCAAGGACTACGGCGACATCGCCAGTACCTTCCGTCCAGGCCATGCCGACTACACCTACTGGCAGAAGTACGGCATCCGCGATCCCCGCGGCGGCGGGCGCGCTTCCGCGCGCGAGACCACCATGCGGGTGGCTGCCGCGGTGATTGCCAAGAAATGGCTGGCCGAGCGCTACGGCGTGCGCGTACGTGGCTACCTGGCGCAGCTGGGGGAGGTGACGCCGCGCGGTTTCGATTGGGCGGCGGTGGAAGCCAACCCGTTCTTCTGGCCGGACGCCGCGCAGGTGCCGGACCTGGAGAAGGCCATGGACGCGCTGCGCAAGTCGGGCGACTCCGTCGGCGCGCGCGTGAACGCCGTGGCCGAGGGCGTGCCGCCGGGCTGGGGCGAACCGGTCTACGGCAAGCTCGACGGCGACCTCGCGGCCGCGATGATGTCGATCAATGCGGTCAAGGGCGTCGAGATCGGGGCCGGCTTCGCCGCCGTGGCGCAGCGCGGGACGCAGCACCGCGACGAGATGCGTTTGGACGGCTTTACGTCCAATCATGCCGGTGGCATCCTTGGCGGGATCAGTACCGGCCAGCCGGTGACGGTGTCGGTGGCGTTCAAGCCGACCTCCAGCATCCTGGTGCCGGGGCAGAGCGTGGACCTGGCCGGCGAGAGCGTGCAGGTGGTCACCAAGGGACGCCACGATCCCTGCGTGGGCATCCGCGCCACGCCGATCATCGAGGCCATGCTGGCGCTGGTGCTGATGGACCATGCGCTGCGACACCGGGCGCAATGCGGCGACGTGGGGCCGATCGCCCCCCGCATCGCCTGAACCCCCGACACGGAAACCCCATGACCGGCAAGCCGCGGGTGTGGATCTCACGCCCCACCTTCCCCGAAGTCGTCGCCCGACTCGAGCCGTACTTCGACGTGGCGGCCGAGCCGGAGGAGGTCGTGTTTCCCCCGGCGGAGCTGGCGGCCCGGTTGTCGGCGTGCGAGGCGGCCATCGTCGGGCTCAAGGAGCGCATCGGCGCCGCCGAGGTGGCGCACGCGCCGCGGCTGCGGATCGTCGCCAACCTCGCGGTCGGCTACGACAACCTCGACATTCCGGCGCTGACCGCCGCCGGCATCCTCGCCTCCAACACCGCCGACGTGCTGAACGAGAGCGTGGCCGACTACACCTGGGCGCTGATGCTGGGCGCGGCCCGCCGCATGGGCGAGGCCGAGCGCTGGCTGCGCGCGGGACACTGGCACTCCACCGAGTTCCGCACCTGGCTCGGCATGGACACGCGCGGCCGTACGCTGGGCATCCTCGGCATGGGCCGGATCGGCCAGGCGATCGCGCGGCGGGCGCTGGGCTTCGGCATGCCCGTCATCTACCACAATCGATCGCGCCTGCCGGCGGAGGTCGAGCAGGCCTGCGCCGCGCGCTACGTGGACAAGGACGGATTGCTCGCCGCGGCCGATTTCCTGGTGCTCGCCGTGCCGCTGACCGCCGAGAGCCGACACGCGATCGGCGCGGCCGAGCTGGCGCGCATGAAGCCCACCGCGGTACTGGTCAACATCGCGCGAGGCGGCGTCGTGGACGATGCCGCGCTGGCCGCGGCGCTGGCCGAGGGGCGCCTGGCCGCCGCGGCGCTGGACGTCTTCGAGGGCGAGCCGCAGGTGCATCCGGCGCTGCTCGCCCGGGAAAACGCCCTGCTCAGCCCGCACATCGCCAGCGCCACCTGGGACACGCGCCGCGCGATGACCGCCATGGCGGTGGATAATGTGCTGGCGCTGTTCGGCCACGGTCCCCACGCCGGACGGCCGCCTTCCCCGATCAACCCCGAGGTGCTGGCCGCGCGGCCGGCGCCCTGATTCCCCGACGACACAGGCAACACCACCCATGAGCAAGAAGAGCAGCTACAAGGTCGCCCTGGTCGGCGCCACCGGCGCGGTCGGCGAGACCCTGCTGGCGATCCTGGCCGAACGCGATTTCCCGGTCGGTGAACTGGTGCCTCTGGCCAGCGAGCGTTCGGCCGGCGAGAAGATCGGCTTCGGGGGCAAGCAGGTCACCGTGCGGAACCTGGCCGACTACGACTTCGAGGGAGTGGACATCGCCTTCTTCTCGGCCGGCGGCTCGGTCAGCCGGATGCACGCGCCCCGCGCGGCGGCCGCCGGCGCGGTGGTGATCGACAACACCTCCGAGTTCCGCTACCAGGACGACGTCCCGCTGGTGGTAGCCGAGGTCAACCGGCACGCCATCGCCGACTACACGCGCCGCGGCATCATCGCCAACCCCAACTGCTCGACCATGCAGATGCTGGTGGCGCTGGCGCCGATCCACCGCGCGGTCGGCATCGAGCGGATCAACGTGGCGACCTACCAGTCGGTTTCCGGCGCCGGACGCAGCGGCATGGAGGAGCTCGGCCGCGAGACCGCGGCGCTGCTGAATTTCCAGGATGTGGAACCGGGCAAGAAATTCCCCAAGCAGATTGCTTTCAATGTGATCCCGCATATCGACGAGTTCCAGCCCAACGGCTACACCAAGGAAGAAATGAAGATGGTGTGGGAGACGCGCAAGATCCTGGAGGACGACGCCATCGCGGTGAACCCCACCGCGGTGCGCGTACCGGTGTTCTACGGCCACGCCGAGGCGGTGCACGTGGAGACCCGCGACAAGATCGACGCGGCCCAGGCCCGTGCGCTGCTGGAACAGGCCGAGGGCGTGGTGGTCATGGACGAGCGCAAGCCGGGCGGCTATCCGACCCCGGTGGGTGACGCCGCCGGCAAGGACCCGGTGTTCGTGGGGCGTATCCGCGAGGACATCTCGCACGAGCGCGGCCTGGACCTGTGGATCGTGGCGGACAACATCCGCAAGGGCGCGGCGCTGAATGCAGTGCAGATCGCCGAGCGGCTGATCGAGGATTATCTCTGATGCTCAAATCCGGTCTGGCGCTGTCGTTGCTGTTGCTGGTGTCGTGGCCCGTTCACGCCGATGGCGGGCCCGAGCAGGCGGCGACGGCGCGCGGGCCGACCCCCGGGCAGCTGAAACGGCAATTGCACGCGCAGGACGCCGAGGTGGCCAGGCTGCAGCAGGAGGTCGGCCAGCAGGAGGCACGCAGCCGCGAGGCCGGCCACCGGCTGGAGGAACAGGACCTGCGGATCGAGGCGCTCCGGCGCCAGCTGGACGCGCTCATGCGCTCCCGGCAGGCGGGGCAGCAGCCCTGAAAGCGCCGCCGTCCAGCGAGAATGTGGCGCAGCAATATGCGCTAAGCGGTCGCCGCGGCTATTGTTGATCGGCCGTCATATAACTAAAGTGACGCGCGTTCCGTGTCGCCACGCCGGTGGCGATGGCAGCAAGCGTCTCGGGGTCTAGGGGAATCTACGCGATGAATCGTTCGTTGAAACTGTCGATGCTGCTGGCGCTCGCCCTGGGCAGCACCCAGGCGGCGGCCCTGGACCTGGGCCAGATCCAGGTCAAATCCGCGCTGGGCCAGCCGCTGCTCGCGGAGATTCCGCTCACCCCGGACAGCCCGGCCGAACTGCGCGACCTCACCGTCCGCCTGGCCTCGCCCGAAGACTTCGCCCGCGCCGGCCTCGCCGGCGTGCGCCCGCAGATCCCGCTGCAGTTCAGCGTGGTCGACGTGGCCGGGCGCAAGGTGATCCGCGTTACCAGCGAAGAGGCGGTCAACGACCCCTACCTGGATCTGCTGGTCGAGGTCGACAGCGCCGCCGGCCGCAGCTTGCGCGAGTTCCCGGTCCTGCTCGATCCGCCGGGCACCGCGCCTTCGGCGCCGACCGTGCGGGCACCGCGCAGCACCGCGCCCGGCCACGCCCCGCAGACCGCCGCCCGCCCGGCTCCCGCCGCCTCGGCTCCCGCTGCCGCGCCGGCGGCCGGCCGCGTGGCCTCCGGTGGCGAGTACGGGCCGGTGCAGCGCGGCGAGACCCTGTCGCAGATCGCACGCCGCACCGCGCCTGCGGGCGTCGACCCGGTGCAGATGATGCTCGCGCTGCAGCAGGCCAACCCGGACGCGTTCTACCGCGACAACATCAACGCCCTGAAGAGCGGCGCCGTGCTGCGCGTGCCGAGCGGCCAGGAAGCGCAGGCCATGACCATGGCCGCCGCCATGGCCGAAGTGCGCCGGCAGAACAGCGACTGGCGCGCGGGGACGGCCCGCCCGACCACCACCGTGGCCAATGCCGCGGCTCCGACCGCCGGTGCAGGTGCCCCGCGCGGTGCAAGCGCAGCCGATCGCCTCGCGCTGGTGCCGGCCAAGGAAGGCGGCAAGAGCTCCGGCGTGCAGGGCGGCAGCGGCCATGGCGACGCGGCCCTGCGGCAGGATCTGCTGCGCAGCCAGGAACAGCTCACCACCCTGCAGCAGCAGAGCGCCGAGCTGAAGTCGCGCCTGAAGGACCTGCAGGACATCAACGACAAGAACACCCGCCTGCTGGCGCTCAAGGACAACGAGATCGCCGAGCTGCAGCAGAAGCTGGCCGAAGCGCGCCGGCGGGCCGGCCTGCCGGCCGCGCCCGCCACGGCGGCGGGCGCCACGGCCGCCGCCACTGCGCCCGCGGCCGCGGCAAGCGTGCCTGCCGCCGCGTCCAGTGCGGGCGCGGCGCCGGTCTTCGCCTCCACCGCCCCCGCTGCGGCGACGGCCGGCAGCGTGGCCGGTACCCGCCCGGCAGGTGCGCAGAGCGCCGCGCCGGCACCGGCCAACCGCCCGGTCGCCGCCGCCGCCAAGCCGCGTGCAGCGGCCCCGGCACCGGCGGCGCCGGCCGAGGAGCCCTGGTACATGCAGACCTGGGCCTGGGCTGCCGCCGCGGGCGCGATCGTGCTGTTGATCCTGCTGGCGCTGCTGGGGCGTCGTCGCAAGCCGGCCAAGCCGGCGGCCGCGGGTTCCTCGCTCGCCGACCGTTTCGGCTCGCTGCCGGCAGCCGCGCCCGCAAGCGCCGATCCGGACCAGGACGAACTGCTCGACCAGCTCGCCGAGCACCCGGACGACATCGGCCTGCATCTGGAACTGGTCAGCCTCTACTACTCGCGCCGCGACGTCGAGCACTTCGAGGCGGCGGCCGAGGCGATGCACGCGCACGTCGTCGATCCGCAGCAGGACGAGTGGCAGGACGTGGTGGCCATGGGACAGGACCTGTCGCCGGGTCACCCCTTGTTCGCCGCCGACGACCGCGTCGAAACCGGGGCCGGCGAGCCGGAAGAGTTCCAGGAAGATTTCCAGCAGGAGTCGCGCCCGGGCGACGAAGAGCCCCTGCACAGCTTCGACCTGGACGATTACGCCGCCCATGCCGAATCCGCCGGGCCGGCCGCTCCCACCGGTTCCAAGGTCAGCGAGTACCACTTCGATTTCGACCTCACGCCGCCGTCGCCCCCCGCGCCGCGGTCGCCCGAGCCGATCGCACAGCGGGAGTCGATGGAGCCGGTCTTCGATCACTCCCCGGCCGGCGAGGACGAGGGCACCGAGCAGCTGGAGGAGCCTGCCGAGCGCGGCGTGCCGGCCTGGAACGTCGAGACCACGCCCGTGAACGACACCCTGGCCAGCGGCGAGCACGAGATCGGCCAGTTCAGCGACGACCCGATCGATACCAAGCTCGACCTCGCCCGCGCCTACCTGGACATGGGCGATGCTGACGGCGCCCGCGCCATGCTCGAGGAAGTGATGAACGAAGGCACCCAGGTGCAGAAGGACGCCGCGCAGCGGTTGCTCGACAGCCTGGCCTGAGCCGGCGCACCGACGCACTCGCCGACGGGCCGGCCCTGCCGGCCCGTCGCGTTTCCGGCACCCCGGCGCGGGCGCGATGCTAAGCTTCCCGGCTGTTCCGCAGGACCTTCCGCATGCGCATCGCCCTCGGCGTCGAGTACGACGGCACCGACTTCCTCGGCTGGCAGCGCCTGACCCATGGCGCCACCGTGCAGGGCGCGCTGGAGGCGGCGCTGGCGCGCGTCGCCGCGCATCCGGTCGAGGTGACCTGCGCCGGGCGCACCGACGCCGGCGTGCACGGCCGCTGCCAGGTGGTGCATTTCGACACCGAGGCCCGACGCGACGCGCGCGGCTGGGTACTCGGCGCCTGCTCCAACCTGCCGGCCAGCGTCGCGGTGCTGTGGGCGCGGGAGGTGGACGCGGCGTTCCATGCCCGTTTTTCGGCACGCAGCCGGCGCTACCGCTACACGCTGCTCAACCGCCCCGTGCGTGCCGCGCTGGAGGCGCGCTACGTGACCTGGGAGCGTCTGCCGCTGGATGCCGAAGCGATGCATGCCGCGGCGCAGGCGCTGCTCGGCGAGCACGACTTCTCCGCCTTCCGCGCGGCCTCCTGCCAGGCCACGCATGCGCGCCGCTGCGTGCTCGGGCTTGAAGTGCGGCGCGAGGGCGAGCACGTGATCGTCGAGGTCGAGGCGAACGCGTTCCTGCACCACATGGTGAGGAACATCGTCGGCTCGCTGCTGCTGGTCGGGCGCGGCGAGCGCCCGGTCGCCTGGCCCGGCGAACTGCTGGCGGGGCGCGACCGCGAGGTGGCCGGCCCCACCGCGCCGGCCACCGGCCTGACCTTTCTCGGCCCGCGCTACGAGGCGCACTGGGGCCTGCCCGACGAGGTGAATCTGTGACCCGTATCAAGTGCTGTGGCATGACCCGCGTCGAGGATGCCGTGCTCGCGGCCGGGCTCGGTGTGGACGCGATCGGCCTGGTGTTCACCGCGCGCAGCCCGCGCCAGCTCGGCCTCGGCCATGCGCGCGCGATCGCCCGCGCGCTGCCGCCGTTCGTCACGACGGTGGCCCTGTTCATGGACGACGAGGCGGCCTTCGTGGAGGAGGTGGTCGCGGCGGTGCAGCCGGACCTGCTGCAGTTCCACGGCAGCGAGACCGACGCCTGGTGCGCGCAGTTCGGACGGCCCTGGCTCAAGGCGGTGGGCATGGGCGAGGGCATGGCGGCGCTGGCCCGCCTGCGCGAGCATCCGCATGCCGCCGGCCTGCTGCTCGACGGCCACGGCCTGGGGCAGCCCGGCGGTGGCGGGCAGGCGTTCGACTGGTCGCTGATGCCGCGTGACCTGGCGCAGCCGCTGATCCTGGCCGGCGGGCTGCACGCGGGCAACGTGGCCGAGGCGATCCGCCTCGCGCGGCCGTGGGGCGTGGACGTCTCCAGCGGCATCGAGAGCGAGCCGGGGGTCAAGGACCCGGCCAAGCTGCGCGCCTTCGTCGCGGCGGTACGCGGCGCCTAGGCGCCGCACAGCGCCTGCCGCAGCCACACGGCCAATGCGTCGATCCGCACGTCCGGCCGCACGCTGGCGAGGATCCAGGCGCCGCGCGTCGGCGTGAAACCCCATGGCGCCAGCAGGCGGCCGGCGGCGACGTCGTCGGCCACCAGCTGGGCCGGCGCGATCGCCACGCCGAGTCCGGCCAGCGCCGCTTCCAGCAGGTAGTACAGGTGCTCGAAACCCTGGCCGTAGCGCAACCGCTCGGGCGCCAGGCCGACTGCCTGCGCCCATTGCGGCCACGCCTGTGGCCGCGAGGCGGTGTGCAGCAAGGGTTCGGCGACGAGCGCATGCATCGGTCGGCCGGCCAGGCGGGCGGCGGCCGCGCCGTGCGCGGCGAGGACCGGGCCGATCCGCTCGGGGGCGAGTTCGTGCACGTGCCAGGCGGCCGGCCAGGGCGGCTCGGCCAGCAGCAGCGCGGCGTCCAGGCCGGGCAGGGCCGGTTCGAACGGCGATTCCTGCGCGCTCAGGTGCAATCGCAGGGCGGGCAGGTCGCGATGCAGCCGCTCCAGCCGCGGGATCATCCAGCGGGCCAGCAGGCTGCCCGGGCAGCCCAGCACCAGCGGCCGCCCGGTGCCGGCGCGGGTCAGCCGCGCCCAGCCCTCGCGCAACTGCGCGAAGGCCAGGCCCGCGCTCTCGTGCAGCTGTTCGCCTGGACCGGTGAGCGCCAGCCCGCGGCCCTGCCGGACGAACAGCGGCTGGCCCAGGGCCTCTTCCAGCGCGCGCAGCTGCCGGCTTACCGCGCCGTGGGTGACGTGCAGCTCCTTCGCGGCGCGGCTCACGCTGCCCAGTCGCGCCGTGGCCTCGAAGGCGCGCAGGGCGTTCAGCGGGGGCAGGTCGCGCGTGGTGGTCATCCGTGAGTTTTCCTGACAGATTGCTGCGATCTTATCGCTTTTCCCCTCGCCGGCCTTGCGCTAGGTTGCCGAATTCGCTGCCGCCGCATGGCCGCGGCGCCACCTGATTGCACGGGAACCTCACATGTCGTCCACCCAGGATTTCCACCGTTGGCCCGACGCACAGGGCCGCTTCGGCGCCTACGGCGGCAGCTACGTCGCCGAGACGCTGATGGCGCCGCTGGCCGAGCTGACCGCGGCCTACCAGCGCCTGCGCCAGGACCCCGCCTTCCTGGCCGAGCTGGACCGCGACCTGAAGTACTACGTGGGTCGGCCCAGCCCGGTCTACCACGCCGAGCGGCTGTCGCGGCACGTCGGCGGCGCGCGCATCCTGCTCAAGCGCGAGGACCTCAACCACACCGGCGCGCACAAGATCAACAACACCGTCGGCCAGGCGCTGGTCGCCCGACACATGGGCAAGCGGCGCGTGATCGCCGAGACCGGCGCGGGCCAGCACGGCGTGGCCAGCGCCACCATCGCGGCGCGCTTCGGCATGCAGTGCGTGGTGTACATGGGCGCGGTCGACATCGAGCGCCAGAAGATCAATGTCTACCGCATGAAGCTGCTCGGCGCCGAGGTTGTGCCGGTGACCTCCGGCTCGAAGACGCTCAAGGACGCGCTCAACGAGGCGATGCGCGACTGGGTCACCCACGTGGCCGACACCTTCTACATCATCGGCACGGTGGCCGGCCCGCACCCGTATCCACAGATGGTGCGCGACTTCAACGCGATCGTCGGGCGCGAGGCGCGCGCGCAGATGCTGGAGCAGTTCGGCCGGCTGCCCGACGTGATCACCGCCTGCGTGGGCGGCGGCTCCAACGCGATCGGCCTGTTCCATGCCTTCCTCAACGACGCGCAGGTGCGCATCGTCGGCGCCGAGGCGGCGGGGGAGGGCATCGCCACCGGGCATCATGCCGCCTCGCTGGCGGCGGGCCGCCCGGGCGTGCTTCACGGCAACCGCACCTACGTGCTGGCCGACGACAACGGCCAGATCGTCGAAACGCACTCGGTCTCCGCCGGGCTGGACTATCCGGGCGTCGGGCCCGAGCATGCCTTCCTCAAGGACGCCGGCCGTGCCGAGTACGTAGGCGTCACCGACGACGAGGCGCTGGAAGCCTTTCACCTGCTGGCGCGCACCGAGGGCATCCTCGCCGCGCTCGAGTCCAGCCACGCGGTGGCGCAGGCGATCAAGCTCGCCCGCGAGTACCCGCAGGACGCGCTGGTGCTGTGCAACCTCTCCGGCCGCGGCGACAAGGACGTGCACACCATCGCCGCCCGCGAAGGGGTTCAGGTATGAACCGCATCGACCGCCGCCTCGCCGATCTCAAGAGCGCCAATCGCACCGGCCTGGTTCCCTTCGTCACCGCCGGCGATCCCGCGCCCGCGCACACCGTCGCGCTGATGCATGCGCTGGTCGACGCGGGAGCCGACGTGATCGAGCTGGGCGTGCCGTTCTCCGACCCGATGGCCGACGGCCCGGTGATCCAGCACGCCAGCGAGCGGGCGATCGCGCAAGGCGTGGGCCTGACCGACGTGTTGCGCTGGGTCGGCGAGTTCCGCCGCGCCGATGCGGACACGCCGGTGGTGCTGATGGGTTACCTGAACCCGGTCGAGACCTACGGCTACGCGCGTTTCGCCGAGGCGACGGCACGTGCCGGCGTGGACGGCGTGCTGATCGTCGACTGTCCGCTGGAGGAGCGCGCCGTGCTCGAGCCGCTGCGTGCGGCGGGCCTGCGCCAGATCCTGCTCGCGGCTCCCACCACCGCACCCGCGCGTATGGCGAAGTTGTGCGAGGCGGCCGAAGGCTTCCTGTACTATGTGTCGTTCGCCGGCATCACCGGCGCGGCACGGCTGAGCACGGCGGACATCGCCGCGCGGGTGGCCGAGGTGCGCGCCGGAGCGAAGGCGCCGGTCGCGGTCGGCTTCGGCGTGCGCGATGCGGCGAGCGCGAAGGCGATCGCGGCATTCGCCGACGCAGTAGTGATCGGCAGTGCGCTGGTCGAGCGCCTGGAGGGCGCCACGGCAGCGGACGAGATCGCCACGCGGGCACGCGAGTTTCTCGCGCCTATCCGCGCGGCCCTGGACGCGCCTTGAGCTGCTCCGTCTCCCCTCCGGGGAGAGGGTTGGGGTGAGGGGGCGGGGCTGGCGGCAAGGCACAGCATTTGACGAGGTCCCCATGAACTGGCTCCAGAAAATCATGACCCCGCGTGCGCGCACGCACAGCACGAACACCGCCGGCAAGGGCAAGGTGCCCGAGGGCGTGTGGGACAAGTGCGCCGGCTGCGGCACCGTGCTGTACCGGCCGGAGCTGGAGCGCAACCTGATGGTCTGCCCCAAGTGCGGCCATCACCATCCGATCGGCGCGCGCGAGCGGCTGCTCTCGCTGCTGGATGAGGGTTCCGCGCAGGAACTGTGGGCGAGCCTGGAGCCGACCGATCCGCTCAAGTTCCGCGATTCGAAGAAGTACCGCGACCGCATCGTCGCTTCGCAGAAATCCACCGGCGAGAAGGACGCGCTGCTGGCCATGAGCGGCCGCCTGAAGGGCCGGCCGCTGGTCGCCACCGCCTTCGAGTTCTCCTACATGGGCGGCTCGATGGGCTCGGTGGTGGGCGAGAAGTTCACCCGCGCCGCCGAGCGTGCGCTGGCCGACCGCAGCGCGCTGGTGTGCTTCTCCGCCACCGGCGGCGCACGCATGCAGGAAGCGCTGTTCTCGCTGATGCAGATGGCCAAGACCTCGGCCGCGCTGGCGCGCCTGCGCGACGCCGGCGTGCCGTACATCAGCGTGATGACCAACCCGACCACCGGCGGCGTCTCCGCCAGCCTGGCGATGCTCGGCGACATCAACATCGGCGAGCCGAGGGCGCTGATCGGCTTCGCCGGCCCGCGCGTGATCGAGCAGACCGTGCGCGAGACCTTGCCGGAGGGCTTCCAGCGATCGGAGTTCCTGCTCGAGCACGGCGCCATCGACCTGATCGTCGACCGCCGCGAGATGCGCGACAGGCTCGCCGACCTGTTCGGTCTGCTGATGAAGGCGCCGCGCGCGGCGTGATGCGCCTTCCGTGACGCGTGACGATGCCGCCTGCGGGCGGCATCGTCGTTTCCGCCTCGCGTGTTTTCCACAGCCGGTGTGGATGCCTTACGGATAAGCCTGTGGACAAGCGGAACGACCGGCTTTGCCGACAGGCACTTGGCACACGCTGGCGATTCTTTATGCAATGGCTACGCGCGCTTCGCGCGTTGTCCACAGTGCTTGTGGAAGCGGCTGGGACAAGCCTGTGGATAGGTGGCCTATCTCCTTGATCGGCCAAGCCTGCGCGACACCGTGCACACGAACTGATCAGCGCCCGCCTTCCGGTAGGGAGCAAGCCTGCTCGCGAGGCCCTTTGCCTGGCATCGCACCGACGCCACCAAGAGAGCACCGCGAGCAAGCTCGCTCTACGACGGCATGGCCATCGGCGCAAGCAGGTTCGCCAGCCACAGCGAGGCACCACCGAGCGCGCCGCCGAGGCCGATCGCCGCCAGCACGTCGCTGGGGTAGTGCAGGCCCAGGACCACGCGCGAGGTCGCCACCAGCGCGGTGAAGCCGAGCAGCAGCGGCGCCAGCGCCGGATACCAGGACAGCGCCACGACGGTGAAGCCGACCGCTTGCAAGGTATGGCCCGAGGGGAAGCTGAATTCATCCAGCGGCGGCACGTGCGCGATCACGCCGGGGCAGGCGCGGAACGGACGCGGCCGCCGCGTCCAGCGCTTGAGCCGGCGGTACAGCATCAGCGCCACCAGCCCGGTCCCGGCCATGTGCACGGCCGCGACGGTACCGCGCAACCCGTCGGCCAGCGCGAGGGCGAGCATCAGCGCGTACCAGAACACGCCATCGCCCAGCCGGCTGACCAGGCCGAAGCAGGCGCCGACCGCGCGCCGTGTGCCCCAGCGGTTGGCCAGCAGGCACAGGTGACGGTCCAGCGCGAAGCGTGGCAGCTCAGGCGTGGGCGATGCGGACGGCATGGACCGGGCGTTCCCGGCGGGCGAGCCCGCTCAGCAAGTCTTCGAATTCGCGCACCACCGCCTCGGGCGAGAGCCGTCCGACACTGGCCCGGGCGGCACGTCCCATGTGCCGGATCAGCCCGGGGTTGCCCGCCAGCGTCACCGCCGCGGCAATGAAACCCTCCGTGTCGCCCGGAGCGATGCGATAACCGTTGTGCGCGTGACGCAGGTGCTCGCGCGCGGCGCCCTGGTCGAACGCCACCACCGGCACGCCGGCGGCGAGCGCCTCCAGGACCACGTTGCCGAAGGTCTCGCTGAGGCTGGGAAAGGGAAACAGGTCCGCGCTTGCGTAGTGCCGCGCGAGTGCCTCGCCCTGCAGCGTGCCGGCGAAGATGAAGTCGGGATGGGCCGCGGCGAGCGCCGCGCGCGCGGGGCCGTCGCCCACCCACACGTAGCGCGCTCCCGGGATCCGCTGCTGGATCGCGCGGAAGGCCTGGGCCGCCAGCTCCAGGTTCTTCTCCGCCGCGATGCGGCCCACGTAGAGCAGGACCGGCGTGCTGCCGTCGGCACCCCAGCTCGCGCGCAGCGCAGGATCGCGCCAGGCCGGATGGAACTGGGCCGTGTCGACTGCGCGGCGCAGCAGGCGCACGTTGTCGATGCCAGTTTCGCGCAGCTCGCGCGCCAGCGCGTCGGTGGGCACCAGCGTGGCGTCGGCGCGACGATGGAAACGGCGCAGGTAGCCACGCACGGCCGGCGCCAGGGCGCCGAGCCCATAGTGGCCCGCGTAGGTGTCGAAGCGCGTATGGAACCCGGTCGCCACCGGGATGCCCAGGCGCATCGCCGTGCGCAGCGCCGAGCGGCCGAGCGGGCCCTCGGTGGCGACGTACAGCGCATCCGGGCGCAGCCGCTGCCAGCGCCGATGCAACAGCCGGCCGGCCGGCAGCCCCATGCGCAGCCCCGGGTAGCGCGGCAGCGCCATCCCGCGCACTTCCTGCACCAGGATGCCGGGCTCGTCCGCGCGAGCCTCGCGCTGGTGGGGGCGGATCAGTTCGATACTGTGGCCGCGGGCGGCCAGTCCCCTCGCCAGCCCGTGCACGGTCAGGGCGACGCCGTTGATCTCCGGCGGATAGGTTTCACTGACGATGCCGATGCGCATGCAAGTCCCCGTCGTTGCCGCGCGCAGCTTGGGTGCGGGCCGTTGCGTGCCCGTGGCACGGTCGTGACGATGGCATGACGCCCCGTCGGCGGCGGGGCATACTGGCGGCACCACCCGAGGAGACGCCCCATGAAACGGATGCTGTTCGCTGCCGTGTTCGCCGCCGCCAGCGCCACCGCCGCCGCGCAGTCGCCTGCGCTGCAGGCCAGCAAGGCGCCTGCCGGCGCCACGGTCTACTTCATCACGCCCAGGGACGGCGCCACCGTCGGGCGCGAGGTGACCGTGCGGTTCGGCCTCAAGGGCATGGGCGTCGCGCCCGCCGGCGTGGCGAAGGAGCACACCGGGCACCACCATCTGCTGGTCGACGTGACCGACCTGCCGCTGGCCGGGCAACCGATCCCCAAGGACGAGCACCACCTCCACTTCGGCAACGGCCAGACCGAGACGGTGCTGCATCTGGCGCCGGGCACGCATACGTTGCAGCTGGAGCTGGGCGACGCCAACCACGTGCCGTTCGATCCGCCGGTGGTGTCGAAGAAGATCACCGTCCATGTGAAGTGAGTCGTGCGGAGGTGCGCATGAAGACCTGGCTGATCCTCGCCGTCCTGGCTGCGCCGACGGTCGCCGCCGCGACCGTCGCCATGGAGCCGGCCGCGGCGCAGACGCAATCGTCCGCCGGCAGTGCTCCGGCGCACCACCAGCTCTTCACGGTGCGGTACGTGCTGCGGCCCAATCCTGCGCCCTTGCCCCACGTGATCATCGAGCGCGACGGGGGGCTGATGCCACCGGCCGGCCCGGCCGGACGCCAGGCCCTGCTGCTCGGGACCGGCTACCGCGATCCCAACGCGATCCTCTGCTACGGCTGGGGGTGCGAGGGCGGCAGGCACCCCTGGCCACGCTGAGCGGAGCGGACAGCCTGCGGCGACAGGCGCGACGGGCCGCACCCGTCAGGCCTCGGGCGAACGGGTTCGGCTAAAATCCCGCGTTTCGTCCTGCATCGCTGGCTCCCATGACCGTCCGCACCCGCTTCGCACCCAGCCCCACCGGCTTCCTCCACATCGGCGGCGCGCGCACCGCGCTGTACTGCTGGCTGGAGGCGCGCCGGCGCGGCGGCGAGTTCCTGCTGCGCATCGAGGACACCGACCGCGAGCGCTCGACCGACGAGGCGGTGCAGGCGATCCTCGACGCCATGGCGTGGCTGGACCTGTCCGCCGACGCGCCGCCGGTCTACCAGACCCAGCGGCTGGCCCGCTACAGGGAGGTGGCCGAGCGCCTGCTCGCCGAGGGCAAGGCCTACTACGCCTACGAGACCAAGGAGGAGATCGAGGCGATGCGCGAGGCGGCCATGGCGCGCGGCGAGAAGCCCCGCTACAACGGCTACTATCGCGACCGCAACGAGCCGTATCGCGACGATCCCAACCGCGTCATCCGCTTCAAAAACCCGACCGGGGGCTCGGTGGTGTTCGAGGACAAGGTCAAGGGCCGCGTGGAGTGGTCCAATGCCGAGCTCGACGACCTGGTGATCTTCCGTTCCGACGGCTGGCCCACCTACAACTTCGCGGTGGTGGTCGACGACATCGACATGGGCATCACCGAGGTGATCCGCGGTGACGACCACGTCAACAACACCCCGCGCCAGATCAACATCTACAAGGCGCTGGGCGCACCGGTGCCGGAGTTCGCGCACCTGCCGATGATCCTGGACAAGGAGGGCAAGAAGCTCTCCAAGCGCACCGGGTCGGTCAGCGTGATGGAGTACCGCGAGAACGGCTACCTGCCGCACGCGATCCTCAACTACCTGGTGCGCCTGGGTTGGTCGCACGGCGACCAGGAGATCTTCTCGCGCGAGGAGATGATCCGCCTGTTCGATATCGCCGATGTCAACAAGGCGGCCTCCCGCTTCGATACCGAGAAGCTCAACTGGCTCAACCAGCATTACCTCAAGACCGACGACCCGCAGGCGATCGCGCCGGAGTTCGAGTGGCACCTGGCGCGCGCGGGCGTGGACGTCTCGCGCGGCCCGGCGCCGGCCGACGTCATCGTGGCGCTGCGCGACCGCGTGCACACGCTCAAGGAGATGGCCGAGCGCGCTCGGGTCTGGTACGCGCCGATCGCCGAGTGGGACGAGAAGGCGGTGGCCAAGCACCTGAGGAACGACGGCGCCGTGGCCGTGCTCACCGAGGCCAAGGTCCTGCTGGCCGACTGCGAATGGAAGCCCGAGCCGATCCACCGGGTGATCGAGGCCATCGCCGCCAGCCTCGAGCTCGGCATGGGCAAGATCGCCCAGCCGCTGCGCGTGGCGATGACCGGCACGCAGGTGTCGCCGTCGATCGACCACACGATCTACCTGGCCGGTCGCGCCGAGGCGCTGCGGCGCATCGACGACGCGATTGCCCGCGCGCAGGGCTGACCCCGGGCGGCGATGGACGAACTGCTTGCCCGCGCCGTGCAGGGCGTCGATCCCGACGCCCCAGGCGCGTTCTGGCGCATCTTCCTCAACCTGATGGGGCTGGTGCCGTGGGCTGCGCTGGCCGGGTGGAGCCTGCTGTTCGTCGCCGTCGGTGCCTTGCTGGGATGGTGGCGCGGGCGTACCGCCGAAGGCATCGTCTGGGCCGCCGTGCTCGGCCCGCTCGGCTGGCTGCTGATCCTGCGCCGGCCACGCCGCGGGCGACCGCCGCCGTTGCCGCGCCGTCGCGCGTAGCGACATGCAGGCAGGAGCGCGTCCGCGGGGCTATCATGGTGGCCGCATTCCCTTCGGAACACGACGTGTCAGGCAAGCTGCACTCCCATCACGTGGAAGACCCCGGCAGTTTCGTGGCGGCGGTCGAGCAGGCCAGCGAGGAGCGCGGCCTGCGCCTGACACCGCTGCGCAAGGAAGTGCTGGAGCTGGTGGCCGCGGCCGGCCGGCCGGTGAAGGCCTACGACCTGCTCGACCAGTTGCGCGAGCGCCACGGCAATGCGGCGCCGCCCACCGTGTACCGCGCGCTGGATTTCCTGCTCGAGCAGGGCTTCATCCACAAGCTGGAATCGATCAACGCCTACGTCTCCTGCCACCATCCGGCGGAGGCGCACCAGGTGCCGTTCCTGATCTGCGACAACTGCGCCAGCGCGCAGGAAGTGTGCGACGCGCGCGTGGCCGAACTGATCGAGGCGCAGGCGCGCTCGTTCGGCTTCCGCCCGCAGGCGCAGACCCTGGAAGTGCACGGTCTCTGCAAGCACTGCCGCAAGGGCTGAGCGAGGCCGGATAAGGCGCGGGGCGCGACACATCCGGTGTCGCGCCCCGCATTTCCGGTGTTGGCGGGGAGGGATTGAATGCCGCACCGGAAAACCGAAGGCCAGGCCAACGAGCCGAAGCCTATAACCTGGGATTGTAGAACGCACGCATTACAGCCGCGTTGACCACCGTTCGCGTTTCCGTTACCGCTTGATGTTATATTATAACGAGCTAAGACGGTAGCGCCCGTTCATGCCGATTACGGAGCCGATGGAAGCCCAGCCGACCACCTCACGCCGATGGCAGCTTGCCGACCGGATCGGTGCGGTCGCCTCGTTCCTGTGCGCGATCCACTGCGCCGCGCTGCCGTTCGTGCTGGCGCTGCTGCCGCTGGCGGGCCTGGAGTTCCTCGCCGACCATCGCTTCGAGCGCGCCTTCGTCGTGTTCGCCTGCACTCTCGCGCTGCTGACGCTGGGCAACGGCTATCGGCGGCACCGCCGGCCGCGGCCGCTGCTGCTCGCGTTTCCCGGGCTGGCGTTGCTGCTGCTCGGCGTGACCGTGGCCGAGCAGTACCCGATCGCGTGGCACAGCGCGCTGGTGACCTGCGGCGGCGTGCTGGTCTCCTGCGCCCATTTCGTGAACCTGCGGCTCGACCGCCGGGCCCCGCACGTGCACGGGCCGAGTTGTGCGCACTGAGCGCGGTGATTGTGTAACGCGCCCGGCGCTTCCTACGATGGGTCGATGAGCGGGCCGCACGAACACCACCACCACACCGGCGGGCACGCGCACATGCATGGACACCACGTTCCGGATGCGCGCGGCCGCAAGCTGCTGCTCGCCTTCCTGCTGACCCTGCTGATGCTGCTGGCGGAGGCCGTCGGCGGCCTGTGGTCCGGGTCGCTGGCGCTGCTGGCCGATGCCGGCCACATGATGGTCGATGCGCTGGCGCTGGCGCTGGCCTTCGTCGGTGCGCGGCTGGCGTTGCGGCCCGCCGATGCGCGGCGCAGCTACGGCTATGGGCGGCTGGAAGTGCTGGCGGGGTTCGTCAACGCGCTGGCCCAGTTCGTGCTGGTCGGCTTCATCGCCTGGGAGGCGGTACAGCGCCTGCTGCACCCGGGCCCGATCCTGTCCGGCGTGATGCTGTCGGTGGCGTTCGCCGGCCTGCTGGTCAACCTGCTGGTGCTGCGCGTGCTGCACGGCCACGCCCACGACGACGTCAACATGGCCGGCGCCAGCCTGCACGTGCTGGGCGACCTGCTGGGCTCGATCGGCGCGGTGCTGGCGGCACTGGCGGTGCGCTGGCTGGGCTGGACCCGGGCCGACCCGGTACTCTCGCTGCTGGTGTCGGTGCTGATCCTGGGCAATGCCTGGCGGCTGCTGCGCACGTCGGCGCACATCCTGCTGGAGGGTGTGCCCGAGGACCTCGACGTGGGCGAGGTGCAGCAGGCCTTGCGCGATGCCGATCCTTCCATCCGCGACATCCACCACCTGCACGTGTGGCAGCTGGCCTCCGGTTCGCGCATGGCCACCCTGCACGCGCAGGTGCGCGAGGGCGACGACGCCTGCGCGGTGGCGGCGATCCACGCGTTGCTGCGGCAGCGCTTCGGCATCCGGCACGTGACGGTGCAGGTCGATGCCGGTCCCTGCACGGACCACGTGCGCGGCTGCATGGACCATGGCCACCGCTGACCGGAGGGGGGGAGCGAGCGGGCTCGCGATGCGTTCGGCTCCCGCGCCCGCACCGGACCAGCAGCATCGCGAGCAGGCGTGTCCGTACGGAAAGAGCATCGGCGGCCGCTCTTGCGCTTTGCCCCTTCGCTGCTACGATGGCCGGCCACTCACGCATACGAATCAAGGAGTTCCCATGGGTAAGGGCGATCGCAAGACCCGCCGCGGCAAGACCTACCGCGGCAGCTACGGCAACACACGTGCGCACGATGCGCAGCCGGCCGTGGTCGGCGCCAAGGCGACCGTGACCAAGCCGGCCGCCGCCCGCAAGGCCGCGCCGAAGAAGAAGTCGGCCTGAGCGGCCCGGTACCGGATACGAAGCCCCCGCCTTGCGCGGGGGTTTTTGTTTGCGCATTCGGCACCGGTTAATCCGCGGAAGACACGCGCTTCACCGCGAGCATGGAAACGTGGCTGCCGGGTTTGCACGGAGCCGACATGAACGCGATCGAGCTGTTGACGCAGGACCACAGGAACATGCGCGCGCTGCTGGAGGAACTGGCCGGCACGACCACGCGCGCGCTGAAGAAACGCAGGGATCTGCTGGAGAAGATCGAGACCAACCTGCGGGTGCACAACACCATCGAGGAGGAGATCTTCTACCCGGCGTTCAAGGATGCCGGGGACGGAAAGGACGACGCCAAGACCTACTTCGAGGCGCTGGAGGAGCATCGCGCCGCCGGCGACCTGGTACTGCCCGACCTGCTCGAGACGGATCCGTCGAGCGAGAAGTTCTCCGGTCGCGCCAAGGTGCTCAAGGAGCTGTTCGAGCACCACGCCGACGAGGAGGAAAAGGAAATGTTCAAGCGCGCGCGGGCGTTGCTGGGCAAACAGACCCTCGAAGCGCTGGGCGACCGGATGGCGCAGCGCAAGGTCGAGTTGAAGAAGCGGCCGGAAGCGGCGTGAGGCGGTGCTGCGATGAACGGACGCGACGAAGGCTTCCGCCCCGAGCGCAGCGCGCTGCTGATCGTCGACATGATCAACGACCTGGAGTTCGAAGGCGGCGAGGCGCTGCTGGAGCAGGCTCAGCCGATCACCAGCGCGATCGTGCGTCTGCGCGACGCCTACCGCGCGCGCGGCCTGCCGGTCATCTACGCCAACGACAACTTCGGCCGCTGGCATGCCGATTTCGCCAAGGTCATCGAGCACTGCCGGCGCATGGGTTCGCGCGGCGCCGTGCTCAGCGACGGCCTGCTCCCGGCGGTGGAGGATTACTACATCCTCAAGCCACGGCACTCGGCGTTCTACGAGACGCCGCTGTCGACCCTGCTGGAGAAGCTCGGCATCGAGCGGCTGGCCCTGGTGGGCATCGCCGGCGACGACTGCGTGCTGCGCACCGCGCTGGACGCGCAGATGCGCGGGTACCCGATCTGGGTTCCGGCCGACGGTATCGCCTCGCAGACGGCCCTGCGCAACCAGCGCGCACTGGCCTGCATGAGCGAGGTGGCCGGCGCCGACATCACCCGCATCGATGCCCGCCTGCCCGAATGGAAAGACACTCAGCGGAGTCACAGCATGAACAGCAGCAGCCACGACCGCAAAGACGTGCAGCACCCGGACTGCACCAAGCCGCAGCGGCCGGAGAGCCCGGCCGAGCGCGAGGGCCGCAAGGCCCACGAGAGCGAGCTGACCGACGAGGCGGTGGAGGAGACCTTCCCGGCCAGCGATCCGGTCTCGCCGTTCATTCCGGCGAAGACGCCGCAGGATTGAGCGGCAGCGGGACCTCGCGCCCGCCGAGCCACACGGCGCGCAGCAGGTCGCCGCCGGTCCAGTAGCAGAGCTCGGCCGGCTGGCCGACGGTCCAGGCAACCAGGTCCGCGCGCTGGCCCACCGCCAGCGTGCCGCGGTCGGCCAGGCCCAGCGCGCGCGCGGCGTGCACGGTGATGCCGCGCAAGGCCTCTTCCGGGGTCAGGCGGAACAGCGTGCAGGCCATGTTCGCCGCCAGCCGCAGCGACAGCAGCGGCGAAGTGCCGGGGTTGCAGTCGGTCGCGATCGCGATCGGCACGCCGTGGGCGCGCAGGCCTTCGACCGGCGGCAGGCGGGTCTCGCGCAGCGCGTAGAACGCGCCCGGCAGCAGTACCGCGACGGTGCCCGCCTGGGCCATCGCGCGCAGGCCTCCTTCACCGAGGTATTCGAGGTGATCGGCCGAGAGGCCTCGATGCGCGGCCACCAGCGCCGCGCCGTCCTGGTCGGAGAGCTGCTCGGCATGCAGCTTCACCGGCAGACCCAGCGCCGCGGCGCGCTCGAACACGCGCGCGGTTTCCTCGCGGCTGAAGCCGATGCCCTCGCAGAAGGCGTCCACCGCGTCGACCAGGCCTTCGGCGGCGAGGGTGGGCAGCATCTCGTCGCAGACGAGCGCGACGTACTCGGCGCGACGCTCGCGGTACTCCGGCGGCAGCGCGTGCAGGCCGAGGAAGCTGGTGCACACGCCGATGCCCAGCGTCTGGCCGATGCGCCGGGCCACGCGCAGCATGCGTCGCTCGGTCGCCAGGTCCAGGCCGTAGCCCGACTTGATCTCCAGCGTGGTCACGCCGTCGCGCAGCAATGCGCGGGCGCGCGGCAGGCTCTGGCGCAGCAGCTCCGCCTCGTCCGCGCCCCGGGTGGCGGCGACGGTGGAGGCGATGCCGCCGCCGGCGCGGGCGATCGCCTCGTAGCTGGCACCGTTGAGGCGCATGTCGAATTCCCGCGCGCGATCGCCGCCGAACACCAGGTGGGTATGGCAGTCGATCAGGCCGGGCGTGAGCAGCGCGCCATCCAGGCGATCCACCGTGGCCGCCAGGCGCTCGGGCGCATCGGGCAGTGCGTCGGCGGGGCCGACCCAGGCGATGCGGTCGCCCGTGATCGCCAGCGCACCGCGGCCGACCAGCCCGAACGGATGCCCGGCGGCGAACGTGGCCAGCGTGGCATCGACCAGCAGGCGATCCCAGCGTGGCTCGCTCACGGCTTCTGCACCGGTTCGGAAGGCGCGGCCCGCTCGTCGAAGGCGCTGCTGGGCCCGACGTGGGTCGGCGGCGTGGGCGAGGCCGCCGCCTGCTGGCGCTCGAACTCCTGCACCAGCCGCTCGGCGAAGTCCTTGTAGACCGGCGTGGGGCTGAGCAGCGACGCGGCGGCGCGGGCGAGCAGGCAGGCGGCCATCACCGGGATGATCATCGACTGGTTGGCGGTCAGCTCCATCGCGATCACCGCCGACGTGAGTGGCGCGCCGGTGACGCCGGCCAGGTAGGCGCTCATGCCGAGCAGCACCACCGCCGCGACCGGCACGCCCGGCAGCAGGTGGGCGATGTTCTGGCCCAGGCCCGCGCCCACCGCCAGCGCCGGCGAGAAGATGCCGCCGGGAATGCCGGCCCAGTACGAGACCACGTTGGCGGCCAGCTTGGCCAGGCCGAAGCTCTCGCCGGGCGTCACCGCCGCCTGCTGCACGATGGCGCGTGCCTGGTCGTAGCCGGTGCCGTAGACCGAGCCGTGGAACAGCACGCCGAGCACGGCCAGCACCAGGCCGCAGCCGGTGGCGAAGGCGACCGGCCAGCGCGCGCGCAGCGCGCCGATCTTCGCCAGGGGACCGCGCCGGCTGAGCAGGATCAGCCGTGCGAACAGGCCCCCCAGCAGGCCGCAGCCGATGCCGCACAACAGCACCGCCACCCAGGCTCCGCCCAGCGGCAGGTTCACCGCCACCGTGCCGAAGTAGGCATAGTTGCCCATCACCCCCAGCGACACCACGCCGCCGACGATCACCGCGGTGAGCAGCAGGCCGCTGAAGCGGTGCTCGAAGGTGCCGGCCAGTTCCTCAATGGCGAACACCACGCCGGCGAGCGGCGTGTTGAACGCGGCGGCGATGCCCGCCGCGCCGCCGGCCAGGATGAAGCGCGAGGCCGCCTTCGGGTCGCTGAAGCCGAAGCGGCGCGCGAAGGTATAGAACAGCCCCGCGCCCACGTGCACGGTGGGGCCCTCGCGGCCGATCGAGGCCCCGGCCGCCAGCGCGATCAGTGTCAGCAGCATCTTGCCGGCGGCGATCGGCAGCGCCAGCATCCTGCCGCGGAACCGTTCGTTTTCGATGTGCAGCGTGGCGATCACCTGCGGGATGCCACTGCCGCGGGTGGCGCTGAAGCGGCCCGCGGTGACCCAGGACAGCAACCCGAACACCGCCGGCGTCAGCAGCAGCGGAATCCATACGCCGTGCGCCAGGATGCGCAGGAACAGCCGGTAGGCCCAGTTGCTCGCCTCGGCGAACACGATCGCGGCCAGCGCCACCAGCACGGCACCGCTCCACAACGCGATACGGCGCTTCCATTGGTGGGGGGCGAAGAACTCGTGCCCGAGCAGGGCCTGCAGGCGGGGATTGGTGGCTGGCATTCGGCCATTATCGCAGACTGCCGTGTTGGAACCGCATCGGCGCGCCCACCCGCTGGCAGGAGCGAGCTTGCTTGGGATGCTTTTCGGGCACGACGCGGCACCAGCAAAAAGGGGATCGCGAGCAAGCCGCTCCTACCGAAGCGTGCCGGCGCGTGCCGTCCAGCGCGTCTCGTAGAGGTCGAAGCGCCGGTCCTTGAGGTTGGTCACCGCGCCGGCGTTGCGGGCGCGGGCCAGGCTTTCCAGGCGCAGGTCGGCAAACAGCACGGTCTCGATGTTGGGCGTGGAATCGGCCGCCACGGCGTCGCGCGCGAACAGGAAGTCGCTTGGGGTGAGGATGCAGCTCTGCCCGTACTGGATGTCGAAGTTGTTCACCCCAGGCAGGTTGCCCACGTTGCCCGAGAGCACCACGTAGCATTGGTTCTCGATCGCCCGTGCCTGCGCGCAGTAGCGCACGCGCAGGTAGCCTTCGCGCACGTCGGTGCAGAAAGGCACGAACAGGATCAGCGCGCCCTGGTCGACCAGATGCCGCGCCACTTCGGGGAACTCGGTGTCGTAGCAGATCATCACGCCGATCGGGCCGCAGTCGGTCTGCACCGTGGCCGCGCTCTCGCCGCCGGCGATGTTCCACACGTTGCGCTCGCTGGGCGTGGGATGGAGCTTCTCGCGCTCGTGGATGGAGCCGTCGCGCAGGCACACGTAGCAGACATTGTGGATGTCGCCGTTGGGCTGCTCGGTCGGATGCGAGCCGGCCACGATGTTGATGTTGTAGCGCACCGCCAGGCGGCCGAAGAGCTCCTTCACCTGCGGCGTGTACTGGCTGAGCTTGCGAATGGTGGCGACGGGCGAGAGCTCCTCGTTCTCGATCGAGAGCAGCTGCAGCGTGATCAGCTCGGGAAAGGCCACGAAGTCGGCGTTGTAGTCGGCTGCGATGTCGGTGAAGTACTCCACCTGGGTGGCGAATTCCTCGAACGAGCGGATGCGCCGCTGCAGGTACTGCACCGAGGCCACCCGTACCGAGTCGGGCAGGTGCCTGGGCGTGGGGATGGCGGGGATGTCCGGGTGGTCGAGCAGGGCCGGGTTGCGCCACACCAGATGCACCGCCCAGCCCAGCGACTCGTGGTCGGAGGGCACGTAGGCGCGCAGCAGGCCGACCACCTCGAAACCGTTGGCCAGCTGGAAGCTCAGCGTCGCGTCGCGGCGCTGGCCCGACACGACCGCCTGCACGTACGCCTCCGCGCTGCCGTAGCGGGCGATGTTGCGGGCCAGGCCGGGGATGCGTCCGCCGAACACGATGCCGCGCAGCTTCAGGTCCGTGCACAGCCGCTTGCGCGCCTGGTACAGCCGCTGGCCGATGCGCATGCCGCGGTAGTCCGGATGCACCACCACCTCCATGCCGTACAGCCACTCGCCGTCCGGCTTGTGGCGCGAGGCCATGCCGCCGCCGGTGATCTGCATCCAGGTGTGCGGCGCCAGCGCGGTGGCCTCGTCGATGCGGAAGGTCGCGCAGTAGCCGACCACGGTGCCGGCGTACTCGACCACGAACTGGCCTTCCGGGAAGTGCGTCTGCTGCGAGCGCAGCATCTCGGCCGAATGGCCCCACTCGGGGGTGTAGACGCGGGCGGTGAGGTCGACCAGCGCCGGCACGTCCTCGGGCCGGGCCTGGCGCAACAGCAGCTTGGCGGTCTGTTCGGGGGTTTTCCTGGCCATGCACCCAGTATCCGGAGCGGGATGTGGTGGAACCGTCGGGCGGGCTGGACGCCATGGCGACGGCCGTGAAGGCCGTGTCTGCACCCGCCTGCGCCGGGCGGCACGGCCGCCGCAACGCTGCCTGGCTGGCCGCCCTGCAGCGGCAGTTACACTGGTACGGCTGCCCGAGGAGCCGCCCATGACCCAAGCTGCCCGCATCCGTCGCTGCCATGCCGCCCACCTGTGGCAGGACGACGGCTGGTCGCGCGAGGGCATCTTCGGGATCGACGGCGAGGGGCTGCTGCAGGCGGTCGACGACGGCCCGGCCGAGACGCTCGGCACCTGGGTGCTGCCGGGCATGCCCAACCTGCACTCGCACGCCTTCCAGCGCGCGATGGCCGGCCTGGCCGAGCGTCGCGGCCGGGCGGACGACAGCTTCTGGACCTGGCGCGAGACCATGTACGCGTTCGCCGCCGCGGTCGGTCCGGACGAACTCAGGGCGATCGCCGCGCAGCTGTACGTGGAGATGCTCAAGGCCGGCTATACCCAGGTCTGCGAATTCCACTACCTGCACCACCAGCCCGACGGCCGCCCGTATGCGCCGCCGGAGGCGATGTCGCTGGCGCTGGTCGAGGCTGCGCGCGAGGCCGGCATCGCGCTGACCCTGCTTCCCGTGCTGTACATGAGCGGCGGTTTCGACGGGCGCCCGCTGGGCGCGCGCCAGCGGCGCTTCGGCCACGAGGTCGAGAGCTACCTGCGGCTGGTCGAGTCGCTGCGCACGCGCGAGGCGGCCGACCTGCGCGTCGGCATCGCGCTGCATTCGCTGCGCGCGGTGCCCGAGGACGCCCTGCGCGCCGTGCTGGACGGCGCGGCCGCGCGGCAGGGGCCGGTCCACATCCACATCGCCGAACAGCTGGGCGAAGTGCAGGACTGCCTGGCCCTGCGCGGTGCACGCCCGGTGGAGTGGCTGCTCGACCACGCGCCGGTCGACGCGCGCTGGTGCCTGGTCCACGCCACCCATCTCAGCGAGGCGGAGACCGCGCGCCTGGCCCGCAGCGGCGCGGTCGCCGGGCTGTGCCCCACCACCGAGGCCAACCTCGGCGACGGCCTGTTCCCCCTGGCCGACTACCTGGATGCGGACGGCACGCTCGGCATCGGTTCGGATTCGCATATTTCCGTGTCGCCGGTGGAAGAACTGCGCTGGCTGGAGTACGGCCAGCGCCTCGTCTCCCGCCACCGCAACATCGCCGCCCGCCGGGAAGGGGCGAGCGTCGGGCAGACCCTGTGGCGCGCCGCGCTGCGCGGCGGTGCGCAGGCCGCGGGCCTGCCGGTCGGCGCACTGCGGCCGGGCCGCCGTGCCGACCTGCTGGTGCTCGATGACGGCTCCCCCGTGTTCGCCGCGCGCGAGGAGCCGGCGCTGCTGGACAGTTTCATCTTCGCCGGCAATACGCCGCTGGTGCGCGACGTGATGTGCGGTGGCCGCTGGGTCGTGCGCGACTTCCACCACCACGACGAGGAGCGCATCGCGCAGCGCTATCGCCACGCGGTGCAGCGCCTCGCGCCGGCCTAGGCGGGGCCAGGCCCTCGCTTCGCTGAACGGCAGGTACGGGCGCAGCCGGCTTGCGTCATCGGAGGGCAGGGCGGGGCGTTCCCACGCTCACCTTCCCGCCGAGGACATTCCCATGCGTCGCCGAACCCTGTTCACCGCCCTGCTGCTGGTGGCCGCTGCCCTCTCGCTGACCGGCTGCGTCGTCGTGCCGGCCCATCCCGCCGTGCGCGTCTGGGTGCCGGGGCACTGGGCCGCGCCCCATGTGTGGGTCGAGGGCCACTGGCGCTACCGCTGACCTCCTGCAACGGAGAGGATGCGTCCAGGAGGGTGCGCTTCAGGCAAGCCGCTCGCGCAGGAACTCGATGAACGCGCGCAGCTTGGGCGGGACCTGGCGGCGGCTGGGGTAGTACAGGTGGAAGCCGTCGAACGGCGGCAGCCAGTCGTCCAGCACGGTCTGCAACCGTCCGGCAGCGAGGTGTTCGCGCACCATCGGTTCGAGCACGTGCACCAGCAGGGTGCCGTCGAGGGCCGCATGGATGGGCACGGCCGGGTCGTTGGCGATCAGCGGGCCGTCCACCTCGGTCTCGAACCAGCGCCCGCGCTGTCGGCCGGACGGGTGCGCGAACTCCCAGCGGTAGATGCCACCGCTGCCGGTGAAGCGGAAGCGCGCGCAGCGGTGCTGCGCCAGTTCGCGCGGGTGCTGCGGCCGCCCGTGCCGTGCGAAGTAGCTCGGCGAACCGGCCACCACCGCGCGCAGCGGCCCGCCCAGCGGCACCGCCACCATGTCGCGCGCCAGCCGCTCGCCCAGGCGGATGCCCGCGTCGATGCCTTCGCCGATCAGGTCGCTGAGTGCGTTGTCCACCACCAGCTCCAGCGTGATGTCCGGATAGCGGCGCAGGAACTCGCCCAGCAGCGGCCCGAGCAACTGGTCGAACAGGCTGTAGGAGGCGGTGATGCGCAGCGTGCCGGCCGGCCGCTCGCCGTGCTGGCGCAGCGCCTCGATGGCGCCGTCGATCTCCGCCAGCGCCGGGCCGATGCGCTCGAGGAACTGCGCACCGGCTTCGGTCAGGCCCACCTTGCGCGTGGTCCGCTGCAGCAGGCGCACGCCGAGCTGGCGTTCCAGCGCGCTCACGGTCTGGCTGAGCGCCGAGGGCGACACCTCCAGCGTGGCCGCCGCGCGGGTGAAGCTGCCGTGCCGGGCGATCGCGTGGAAGGCGCGCAGGGCGGAGGTCGGGTCGTCGCGCATTGTTGAGCTCTGCTTAATAAAGCATCCGCAGTTTCCGGATGTTTCTTCGCAATGGCAAGGCTCACACTGCGCGCCGTTCCCCCTGCAAAGGAGTCCTGTCATGGCACTCGATCGCTACTACACCCTGGGCCGCTCGGGCCTGCGCGTCAGCCCGCTCGCGCTCGGCACCATGACCTTCGGCGAGAACTGGGGCTGGGGTGCCTCGGAGGAGGTCGCCCGCGGCATGTTCGACCGCTACCTGGCCGCCGGCGGCAACTTCGTCGACACCGCCGACCTGTACACCGAGGGCCGCAGCGAGGAGCTGCTCGGCCGGTTCATCGCCGACAGCGGCAGCCGCGACCGCGTCGTGCTCGCCACCAAGTTCAGCTACAACGCGCAGCCGGGCAATCCCAATGCCGGCGGCAACGGCCGCAAGAACATCCTGCGCGCGCTGGAAGGTTCGTTGCGCCGCCTGCGCACCGACTACGTCGACCTCTACCTGCTGCACACCTGGGATCGCATCACCCCGGCCGAGGAAGTGCTGCAGACGCTGGACGACCTGGTGCGCGCCGGCAAGATCCGCTACGCCGGCCTCTCCGACGTGCCGGCCTGGTACGCCGCGCACCTGCAGACGCTGGCCCGCGCCCACGGCATGCACGCGCTGGTCAACCTGCAGCTGCAGTACTCGCTGGTCGAACGCAACATCGAGCGCGAATACGTGCCGCTGGCGCAGGAGCTGGGCCTGGGCATCACCGCGTGGAGCCCGTTGGCGATGGGCCTGCTGTCGGGCAAGTACAAGCCCAGCGAGGCCGGCCGCGACGGCGAAGGCGAGGGCCGCCTGCAGGCGATCAAGTCGATGGGCCTGCCTTCGCTGATGGACAAGTTCACGCCGCGCAACTGGGCGATCGTCGCCGAAGTGGAGCAGGTGGCCCGCGAGAGCGGCCTGAGCATGGCGCAGGTGGCCGTGCAGTGGGCGACGCGCCGCCCGGGCCTGGGCTCGGTCATCCTGGGCGCCCGCAACCTGGCGCAGTTCGAGGACAACCTCGCCGCGCTGGACCGTCCGCTGGACGAGGCCGCGCTGCGCCGCCTCGACGGGGTGTCGGCCTTGCCCTCGCAGTTCCCCTACAGCTTCTTCGAGCCGACGCAGCAGGTCGGCATCCACGGCGGCGTCGGCGTGGGCGACAAGCCGGCCGGCTACGCGCCGCCGGTGTGGATCGACCCGGCGCCGACCCCCGCGTATGCCGGCGACACCGCGGAGGCGGCCCGATGAGCGCGCCGCTGCCCTACGGCGCGCCGATCACGCTGGAGCACGCGCGGCGCGTGATGGCCGCCGCCGAGGCCGAAGCGCTCGCGCAGGGCTGGCCGATGGCGATCGCCATCGTCGGCAGCGGCGGCCACCTGGTGATGCTGCACGCGCTGGACCAGGTGCAGCACGGCAGCGTCGCCGTGGCGCAGGCCAAGGCCGAGACGGCGGTGAACTTCCGCCGTCCCAGCAAGCTGTTCGAGGATGCGGTGGCCGCCGGCGGCCTGGGCCTGCGCATCCTCGGCATGGACAACCTGCTGCCGCTCGACGGCGGCCTGCCGCTGGTCGTCAACGGGCAGGTGGTCGGCGCCATCGGCGTCTCCGGCATGCAGTCCACCCAGGACGCGCAGGTGGCCGCCGCCGGCGCGGTGGCGCTCGACGGGGCCAGCGCGGGCTGAGCGGGCCGCCGAACTCAGTGTTCGGTGACCCGCAGGTCCTTCAGCAGCAGATCGAGCCGGCTCTTCATGGTGTCCTGCGGCTGCGCCCCCTGGACACCATAGAAGGCGCTGTACAAGGCGGTCGGCGAGGTGCCGCTCGCGCCCTGCGGCGCGACCACCGCGTTGATCATCATCAGGTCGTTTTCCTGCCGCGCCACGCCGTTGTACGGATACTGGCGGCCGGCCACCTTCTGCCAGCGGCTGGTCAGGTCGCTGTCCAGGCCGTCCGGTGGCGGCACGAAGCGCTGCACGTCGATGTGGTTCTGGTCGTCTTCGGAGGAATCCTTCCAGATCTGCACCAGGCCCACGTCCCAGACCGGCTTGCCCTGGTCCATGAAGAAGCGCAGGCCCAGTTGCAGCAGGTTGTCCGGTGCGACTGCCTGGATCTGCGGCGTGAAGGCGAAGCTCAGCCGCGGCGAGCGGTAGGCGAAGCGGTGCCCGTAGTCGATGTCCAGGCGGATGTCGCGGAACACTGCAGGGAGCGGCACCGGTTGCTTCAGAAATTCCTTCCACTGCGCGAGCGTGCCGGCGTAGGTGACGTAGACGAAGTCGGTCAGCTCGTCCAGGTCCAGCTGGTTGTCGTGCTCCTGGGCGGCAGGGGCGATGCGCGAGAGCATGATGCTGCCGTCCGGGACAGGCAGCGAGTAGACCAGCACCAGCGCATTGAGGTGGGGCAACGGCCAGACTTCCACCTGCCACGGGCGCTGCCAGCGATCCACGTGCACGGTCTCGCGCAGCGGCTTGCCGAACGAGGTGATCTTGATCGCCTCGCTGGCCACCTTCCGCTCGAACAGCCCGGCGCTGGTCACCAGGTCCATCCGCGCGGTCGCATCGCCGTAGAACCGCGCCGGATCCATGTCGTCCGGCCGGCGCAGGTGGAGCAGGACGTTGCGGCTCACCGCGCCCACGTCCAGGTAGCCGTTGGCGCTCAGGGTGTAGCGCTGCGACGCGCGGCCGTTGCGGTCCCACTCGCCGTCGCTGCCGCGCACGATCAGGGTCGGGAAGGCGTAGATCGGGGTCGGCTGCACCAGCAGGCGGGTCGAGCCCTTGCCCGCAGGGAACAGGTTGGGTGCCTCTTTCGCGAGCAGGGCGTGCAACTGCTCCCGGCTGAATGCATCGGCGTGGCTCTGGAACGTGCGGAAGAAGTCCGCGAGGCCGAGCGGCAGCGCGAACTGCGTCTTGAACACGCCATTCTGCGTCGGCTGGAAGATGTCCAGCTGATAGAACGCGCGGGCGTCGATCACCGCCTGGCCCTCGGGCGCGTCGAGCACCTCGCGGATCGGCAGGCCGTAGTTGAGGTTCTCGTTGGGCGACTTCATCAGTACGACGCCGATGACCTTGCCGTCCTGGTCCAGCAGCGGGCCGCCGCTGTTGCCCGGCGAGGCGGCGGCGGAAAAGCGCATCCATTTCCAGCTGCCGTCCTGCTCCTCCGGCGTGTCGGAGGTGTACAGGCCGTCGCGGATCACCACGCCGGTACCCAGCGCGTTGCCGACCGCGTACACCACCTGGTTGAGCGCGGGCCTGGTGTTGGGCTGCAAGGTCGCCTCGCCCGGCTGCCCGACCAGCGAGAACACCACGAAGTCCTTGCGCAACGAGAACTTCTCGATCTTGTCGATCGGGTACACGTGGCCCGCGGCATCGCGCAGCGCGGGCGGCCCCCACAGGCTGCCGAGGCCCGCCATGAGCACGTGGCCGGCGGTCACGTAGCGGTTGGGGCCGATCGCGAACGCGGTGCCGATGGAGTAGTACTTGTCGGTGCGCTCCTGGTACGGCAGCAGGTCCAGCGGCAACGGTTTCTCGTAGCTGAGCGGATCGGCGGTGGGCTTGGCCTGGACCACCTCGAAGGTGGCCGCCTGGATCTTCGGCAGCATGGCCGGGTCGAGCGTCGCGGCGCGCACGGGCGCCGCGCACGCCATCCACACGACGAGTCCCCACGGCGCCGCGGCCATGACGGTACGGCGGAGCATTCCACGCAAGCTGTGCATTTTCCCTTGTCCCCCTGATGTGGCGGCGTCCGTGCCCCGGGCGCTGGCGCCGGGATGCATCTTGGCACGCCTTTTCCGCGGGTGCATGGCCGGGCGATGGCTGCGCTGGGGCAGGGTGTGCGTCCGGCTGCGGGATGGCGGTCGCGGCGACCGACCTGCGCCACCCCTCACTCGGTGAAGCGCAGGCTGGCGAGCGCGCGCTGCAGCTTCACCTTCGCCGCGACGCGGTCGAACGGCGGCGTGGCCGGCGGGTCGTAGACCTCCGGCCGCGTGCCGGTGAGCAGCAGGTCGATCGCGTAGCAGCGTCCGGCGTGGACGGCGTGGTAGGCCTCCACTTCGCGGTAGTGGCTCATCGCCGCGTCGGCGGCGTGGAAACGCAGGAACGGCACGCCGTCCAGCGTCACGGTGGACGCCTCCGGCGCGACGCCGCTCGGCGGCACGTCGCGGCAGTGCGCCAGCGCCTGGGCGTCGCTGCCCATGCCGATGCGCAGCTCCGCCGTGGTGATCGCATCGGATCCGTCGAGCACCAGCGCCAGCACCGGCCGGCCATGACCATCGGCATCGGCGAACGCCTTCCAGCCGGCGTCGCCCAGGTAGTCGCGCCGGAAATCGCGTCGCAGGTGCATGCCCTGCGGCACCGCGATGGCGATGCCGGCCGCGCGGTCGACCACGGGCGTGCCCGCCGCCGTCGCGGCTGCGAGCACGGCATCGGGCGCCTGTGCGCAGCCACCGCTCAGCAGCAACGCGGATACGAGGGTGACGGTCGAAAGCTGGCGCATCGTTCTCGGTCTGGTCTGGCCTTGCCCATCCTCGCGCAACGGGCCGGGCCGGCGCCAGCGCGGCTCGCCGTTTCCACGGGCGGCGCGCAGCGGCACACGCCCGCGCCCGCGCTGGTCTGACGACACACGCGGGAGGACAATGCGCCACCCGCTCCGGCCGCCGCCCAGAAGAGCCGCATGAACGACACGCAAGCACCGGCCGCCGGCCATGCCCCGGACCGCTTGATCCGCCACGGCACGCCGCTGTTCCGCCGGGCCAACCTGGCGCTGTTCGCCGCCGGCATCGCGACCTTCGGGCTGCTGTACTGCGTGCAGCCGCTGATGCCGCAGTTCAGCAAGGACTACGGCGTCGATGCGGCGACCAGCGCGCTGTCGCTGTCGCTCACCACCGGCGTGCTCGCCTTCGCCATGCTGTTCGCCGGCGCGGTGTCGGACGCCTACGGGCGCAAGTCGGTGATGACCGTCTCGCTGCTGTCCTCGGCGCTGCTGGTCCTGCTCACCGCGCTGGTGCCGGGCTGGACCGGCCTGCTGGTGCTGCGCACGCTGCTCGGGCTCACGCTGAGCGGCCTGCCTGCGGTGGCGATGACCTGGCTCTCGGAGGAGATGCACGCCGATTCGATCGGCCTGGGGATGGGCCTGTACATCAGCGGCAATGCCATCGGCGGCATGGGCGGGCGCCTGGTCACCGGCGTGCTGGCCGACTTCTTCGACTGGCGGGTGGGCGTGCTGGTGGTGGGCGCGATCGGGCTCGCCTCGGCGCTGATGTTCTGGCGCCTGCTGCCGCCCTCGCATCACTTCGAGCGCCAGCCGCTGCGCCCGCGTGCCCTGCTCGGCCGCTTCGCCGGCGTGTTCCGCGACGCCGGCCTGCCGTGGATGTTCGTGGAGGGCTTCCTGCTGCTGGGCGCCTTCGTCACCGTCTACAACTACATCGGCTACCGCCTGCTCGCGCCGCCGTACAACCTGAGCCAGGCGGTGGTCGGCCTGATCTTCAGCGTCTACCTGATCGGCACCTTCAGCTCGGCCTGGATGGGCCACCTGGCCGGCCGGCTGGGACGGCGGCGCGTGCTGTGGACCACCTTCGCGCTGATGCTCGCCGGCGTGGGCATGACCATGCTGCGCCCGCTCGCGCTGGTGATCGGCGGCGTGGTGGCGGTGACCTTCGGCTTCTTCGGCGGCCACTCGATCGTGAGCAGCTGGGTCGGCCGGCGCGCCGGCAGCGCCAAGGCGCAGGCGTCGTCGCTGTACCTGTTCGCCTACTACATGGGTTCCAGCCTGGCCGGCGCGGGTGGCGGGCTGTTCTACACCGCGCACGGCTGGAACGGCGTGGCGCTGTTCATCGGCGCGATGGCGTTGGCCGGGCTGCTGATCGCGTGGCGGCTGTACCACCTGCAGCCCCTGCCGGGACCGCCCTCGCCGGGGACCGAGCCGCCGTTGCCGTAAAGGGGCATCAAGCCATGCTCTTGTAGGAGCGAGCTTGCTCGCGATGCGTTCGCTTCGGTGCCATCGGAGCCAGAAGCGCCGCGAGTGGAGCTCGCTCCTACAGGGCGTTGCGGTTCAGCGCGCGGCCGGCACCAGCATGTCCTTCACCTGGGCGTAGTCCCCGTCGTTGGGCTCGGCCGGCAGGCCCAGCAGGTGCGCCATCAGCGGGTACACGTCCACGTTGGGGAAGGTCGGCACGGTGATGCCGTCGCGGAACGCGGGACCGTGCGCCACGAACAGCGCGCGCATGAGCGGCGAGGCATTGTCGTAGCCGTGCTCGCCCAGGCTGACGTGGCCCTGGTGCGAGGCCAGGTAGTCCGCCGTGGTGATGCGCCAGCCTACGTCGGCCAGGCACAGCAGCTGCGGCACGCGCGCGTTGTGGCCGTAGGCCAGGCGCGCCGGCACGCGGGTCTTGTCCCAGCACTGCATGTGCGCGTGCGGTTGCTCGAGGCTGGCCTCGATCGCGGCGAAGTCGTGCCCCGGCTTGGGATTGAAACCGGCCAGCACGCCCAGGCTCACCACCTGCACGTCGTCCAGGTTCAGCGCCTTCTCGATCAGCACGCTGTGGTCCAGCGGCACCGGTGCCATGCCGTGGTCGGCGAGCACGATCAGGTTGATGCGGTCGAGCAGGCCGCGCTGTTTCAGGCCCTGCACCAGGCGCGCCAGGGCCTGGTCGGTTTCGCGCAGCCTGGCGTCGACCTGCGGGGAATCCGGGCCGTACAGATGCCCGGCGTGGTCGACCGCGTCGAAGTACAGGGTAAGGAAGCTCGGCCGCTGCGCGGCCGGCAGGTCGAGCCAGGCCAGCACCTGGTCGACCCGCTGGTCGGGCGTCACCGTGCCGTCGTAGGGCAGCCAGTAGTCCGGATGGCGCCCGTGGATGTCCGCTTCGGAGCCGGGCCAGAACATCGTCGCGGTGCGCAGCCCGTGCCGGTCGGCGGTTTCCCACAACGGCGTGCCTTCGTTCCACCAGCGCCCGTCGCTCACCGCCTTGCGGTCGTGCAGCGAGAAGCGCCCGAGCGTGGCGTCGTACATGGTGTTGTTGACGATACCGTGGTGGTCCGGGCGCAGGCCGGTGACGATGCTGTAGTGGTTGGGAAAGGTCAGCGACGGAAACGAAGGCTGCATCGCCGCACGTACGCCGTCGTGCGCCAGCGCGGCCAGCGTGGGCGTGAGCCCGCGCTCGAGGTAGTCGGCGCGGTAGCCGTCGATGGAGATCAGCAGCAGCGGCGCGGGCCTGGGCGGCGGCGTGGTGGCGCAACCCGCGCTGAATGCCAGCGTCAGGCAGCACAGCAGGCGAAACAGGAATTTCATAGGGCGACTCGTACGATGGAGCAAACCGGCATCATCGCATCCCTGTCATGACAAGAAAAACCGCATCCCCGCTCTTGCCCTGGTTGTTCGCGCTCGCGGCGGGGGTGCCGGCGGTGGCCTGCGCGTGGCAGAGCACGCCACCGCGCCCGGTGTCGCCGCCGCCGGTGGTGGTCGTGCAGCCGCCCGCGAATGCGCGCTTCCAGCAGACCCTGCGCGAGCAGCAGGTGAGCGACCAGTTGCGCAAGAACCAGCTGGAAGAGCAGCTGCGCCAGAACCAGGCCGCCACCATCCGCCGGCCGTACGCCACGGACACCTTGCAGGCGGTGCGCCTGCAGCAGCAGGACCAGGCCCAGCGCGAGCTCTACCGCGCGCGCCAGCAGGATCTGCTCGACCGCTACCAGAGCGCCGTGGCCCCGCCCGTGGTGCATTCGAGCGATGCGCCCGCCTCCACCGGCAGCACGCGCGGATCGCCCTGATCGCGCGGCTTTCCCGATGGCGAGCCGTGCGCGGCTAGCGCAGCGCCAGTCCGAACAGGTCGCCGCGCGCCACGCCTTCCTCCATCGCCAGCAGGAACCGCTTGGTCGGCAGGCCGCCGCCGAAGCCGGTGAGGCTGCCGTTGCTGCCGATCACGCGATGGCAGGGCAGCACGATCGGCAGCGGGTTGCGCCCGTTCGCCGCGCCGACCGCGCGCACCGCCTGCGGCTGACCGATGCGGCGGGCCAGTTCGCCGTAGCTGATCGTCGCGCCGTAGGGAATGCGCGCCAGCTCCCGCCACACGGTCAGCTGGAACGGCGTGCCCAGCGGATGCAGCGGCAGTTCGAAGGCCTGGCGCGTGCCGGCGAAGTAGTCCTCCAGTTGCACGCGGGCGAACGCCAGCGCCTCGGGCGAACGCACCCATGCCGGATCCGGCTCGCGCCGGTGCCGGCCGGTCTCGAACCAGATCTCGCGCAGGCCCTGCGCGTCGGCCACCAGCCGCAGGCGGCCGATCGGGGTGGGCATGTCGTCGTAGTG
Source organism: Fulvimonas yonginensis (assembly GCF_037137055.1). NCBI lineage: Bacteria > Pseudomonadati > Pseudomonadota > Gammaproteobacteria > Lysobacterales > Rhodanobacteraceae > Fulvimonas > Fulvimonas yonginensis. Next base: position 13,237 of record NZ_JBBBNY010000006.1, on the reverse strand, counting down.
GATGGTGTCCATGCGTTCCCGGTGGTTGACCGTTCGGCTCCGGTGCGGACCTGGGCCCGGGCGAACGGCATCCTTCGCGGCGGCGATGTTACGGCTTCCGTCGGCTGCACCGCGCATCAGGCCGCCACGGCCGGTTTCGCGCTGTCGGCCACGCTGCGCCAGAGGTGCATCACGGCGTAGGCGCGCCAGGGCCGCCAGGCCTCGGCCATCGCGGCGAGTGCCTTGGTGCTCAGTTCGCCGGTGCCGCCGGTCGCCGCGCGGCGCAGGATCAGGTCGGCGGCGGGGAAGGCGTCGGGGTGGCTCAGCGCGCGCATCGCCATGTACTGCGCGGTCCAGTCGCCGATGCCGGGCAGGGCGGTCCAGCGGGCGACGAAATCCTCCAGCAGCTGCTCGCTGCGGAAGTCAATGCGCCCCTCCAGCAGGGCCCGCGCGATGCCGCGGATGGTCTCGGCGCGCGCACGGACCACGCCGACTTCTCGCAAGTCGGCCTCGGCCAGGCGTTCGGGCGAGGGGAACAGACGCTCCAGCCCGGGCGCCGCCGGCACGGCCAGCGGCTCGCCCCAGCGCGCGACGATGCGGCTGGCGAAGGTGCGCGCGGCGGCCACGCTGACCTGCTGGCCCAGCACCGCGCGCACGGCGATCTCGAAACCGTCCCAGCCGCCGGGCAGGCGCAGCCCCGGCCGCCGCAGCAGTAGCGGCGCGAGTACGCCGTTGGCCCCGAGCACGGCGGCGATCGCCTGTGGCTCGGCGTCCAGGTCGAACATGCGCCGCAGCCGCGTCACCACCGGCAGCAGTTGCGCCGGTTGCGGGCAGTGCAGTTCCAGCTTCAGCGCGTGCTCGCCCGGCCAGGCCGAGAGGCGCAGCCAGCCCGGCGCCTCGGCCGGTCCGAACACGCGCGCGTACGTCTGCGCGTCCACCGTCTCCACGCCCGGCAACGCGCGCGAACGCAGGAAGTCGAGCACGCCCTGGAAGTCGTACGGCGGCCGGTAGCCCAGCCGCAGCACCAGCGCGTCGCCGCCGGCCGCGGCGCGCGGCTGGCGGCGCAGCTCGCGCGGCGCGATGCGGTTGGCCTGGGCGAACGCGGCGTTGAAGCGCCGCAGGCTGCCGAAGCCGGAGGCCAGCGCCACCTCGGTCACCGGCAGCGCGGTCTCGGTGAGCAACTGCTTGGCGAACAGCAGCCGGCGCGTGGTGTGCACGGCGAGCGGCGGCGCGCCCAGGTGTTCCACGAACAGCCGCCGCAATTGCCGCGCGCCCACGCCCACCCGCGCGGCCAGCGCATCGAGCGGGCCCTCGGCCAGTGCGCCGGCGTCGATCAGCCTGAGCGCGCGCGCCACCACGTGCTCGCCGCGATGCCAGGCCGGGTGGCCGGGCGCGAGTTCCGGGCGGCAGCGCAGGCACGGGCGGAAGCCGTCCGCTTCCGCCGCGGCCGCGTTGGCGTAGTAGCGCACGTTGGTCGCCTTCGGCGGCGGCGCCGGGCAGACCGGACGGCAGTAGATGCGCGTGCTGGTGACGGCGGTGAAGAACAGCCCGTCGAAGCGCGCGTCGCGGCTCAGGCGGGCCTGTTCGCAGACCTGATGGTCGGGGAGGGCGGCGGTGGACGATGCGGACATGCGACGCAGGCTAGCACCGCCCCGGCGGGTGTACTCGCCGTTTTCGGACATCAATGCATGCGCCCTTGGCCAGCGGCCTGTCCCGCGTCGTGGGCGCCAAGCGGCGCAAGGAACACTCCCCTCCCGGTGGGCCGATTCCGCACTGCCAGCAGGTTCACTGACCGGACCGTACGCGGTGGGACACAAAGCCCTCGGCGTTGCGTGACGGGCCCGGGGCTGCGCACCCCGGGGAGCGGCCGAGGACGCGGTGGCTCATGCTTTCCTCGGCGTCTTTGCCGAGGAAGACAGCCGCCGGCGAGTGCGCGGAACGGACTGGGGGCGATGAGGCACGCGAAAGTCTGGCGGGAGCGCCGCGCGGGCCGCCATGGGCACGCTCGGGAGCAGGCGAAGCGCAACGGCGACACGGGCGCCATCCCCCGAGCATCGACGCCTTCCCACCTGATGGCGTGTTTGGCCGAAGCGCATCGGTGCCTGTCGAGCGTACCGGCACGTGGGCCATGCAGATCACCCGCATCACGTGACAACGGCGACGGGGCGCGAGGGAGCCTTTCCCATGGTGGGCGGCACCCGCTCGGCGAGGGACCAGGATGCCTTGCGACGCCGCCTGCGGCAGAGCGCGGGTCGCGGCGGCTGCGCGTGGCTTCGTCCCCTGCCGGTTGGGCAGGTCCGTGCGCGGGGACGTGCCGCCGACGCTCACGCGTCGATCGCCGCATCCAGCGTCTCGTTGTCCGGGAACGTCATGAACACGAAGAACGGCACGCCGCGCGCGTGCCAGTCGCGGGTCACCGTGGCCAGTTGCTCGCGCAGCGCCTGGAACACGTGCGGCGCCTGCGCGCGCAGCACGTCGGCGTGGTCCAGCAGCAGCACGTAGCCGGGCGCGGGGATCCAGCCCAGGTCGCGCAGGCTCGCCGCGAGGGCCTGCCAGTCGTCCACCGGCACCGGCAGCTCGAACGCATGCGACAGGCAGTGCAACGTGTCCGGGTGATCCGCGCACTCGCCCAGGTCCACGCGCAGCAGGCGCAGGCCGGCGCGCGCGGCGTCGTCGGTCAGCGTGGCCGGATCGTCCGGCACCACGCGGTAGACGCCGTCGCCCTCGGCGTCGTGCAGGTCCAGTTGGAGCACGCGGCTGGTCATCGCGCGCGGGATGCTGCGCGAAGGCGCGTGTGGGCCAGGTGACTCCCGTCTCAGCCGCCGCTGGACGCGGGGCACGCCGCCTGCCGCCCGTGGCGGAACGCCGCCGCGCCGGCCTCGTTGGTGGGCTGCCCCTCGTCGCCGCTGTCGAACAGCGCCCGCCAGACGCCGTCGCGCCCGCGATGCCAGACGGTGGCGAAGTGGCCCAACGTGTAGCGCGGACGCGCATCGGCCTGCAGCGCCTCGACGAGGTACGGCCCGCTCGAGAGCGCGAGGTCCGCGCCGCCGGTCACCACCTGGGTCGGGTACCAGGCCAGGCGCACCTCCTTGCCTGCGATCAGGCCGCGCCAGTGCGCGAGCACCGCCTGGCGCCCGCGCTGCGGCTGCGGTGAGTTGGCCGCGAACACGGCGTCCGCTTCGACGTGCGCGCCGAAGGCGTCGGCGTCGTGCACCTGCACCGCATGGGCAAAGGACAGCTCCCGCTGCCATACCGCACAACGCCGGTCGACCGCCTGCGCCGAAGCGGGCAGGGTGGCCAGGCCGAGCAGGACGACGAAGGTCGGACCTTTCATGGCATGGATTCCGGTGACAGGCGGCACGGCCCTTCTCCGGCCGGGAGAGGGGTTGGAGGGAAGGTCCGGCATCGCCGGACACCCGGCTTCGGCCTTCCGGACGGACGCGCCCGCGCCGGGCAACCGCTCAGCGCACCGGCACCATCAGGTGCTGGTACGGCGTGCCCGCCCACATCACGTACGGCGCGCCCGTGTCGGGGTCGGCGTTCTTCGGGTACTGGTCGTAGAACGCGCTGTCGGCGCCCACCACCATCACGTGCGGCCCGGTCTTGATCCAGTGCTCGCCCTTGGGCTTGGTGGCGTACGGGTCGGTGTTGCTCGCGTCGGTGCCGCCTTCGAGCATGTACATGAAGCCGACCGTACCCGCCGGCGGCGTGGTGTGGTTGAGCCAGGCGTTGACCCAACCCATCGCGGCCTTGTCGGCGCACATCGGGTCCGGGCCGGGCGTGGCCGGCGCATCCGGAATGCAGGTGAAGCCGTTGCTGCCCTGGCGCAGGGTACGCATCTTGCCGTTGGCGTCCATCGCCATGATGGTCGCGTGGCGGGCCACGCTCGGCGGCGCGGCGCGCATCGCGCTGGCGATCATCTGCGCGTCGGTCATGGTCTTGGGGTGTCGGGCCTGCGCTGCGCCGACGGCGAACAGCGCGGCGACGGCGAGGGCTGAACATTCGATCAAGGCTGCAGTGCGCATGATGGCGCGCCTCCCGCGGGGATGAACCGGTGTCCCGGATTCCCTGCGGCAGCGTGTGCCCACTGCCGTTAGCGGCCGATCAAGCGCAGGTCGAGAACACGCCACGACGGGGCGCGCCCGCTCCCGCCGCCTGCCGACGCTACCGTGCCGCCGCGCGACGGATCGTGTAGTCGCCGCGACGCGTGCCCGGCGCGAGCTGCCAGCCGGGCGCGAGCTGCAGCGTCCAGCCCTTGCCGTGCAGCGTGCCCGAGGTCGCCTCGCCGGCGGGCGCGGCCACGGTCAGCACGGTCCAGTCCGTCGTCATCAGGGCGCCGCCGTCCACCGTGACCGAACCCCAGTCGTCGATCACCTGCATGGTCGGGTAGACCGTGCCCGCCTCGCCGAGCGGCACCAGGTTGCTCGGGTTGAACTGTACCTTCATGTGCGCGAGCGGCAGCCGCAGCACCGGCCCGATGACCAGTTGCGCCCTGTACTGCGCCGCCTGCTTGGCCCGCGCCTCGGCCCGCGCCCGCTCGCTGGCGAGCAGCGCGGGGCCGCCGTAGCGCGCGGCCAGCTTTTCGACGTCCGCCTTCGCCTGCATGTCGACGTGCAGCGCCTGCGCCAGCAGGCCCGCCGGCGAGCCGCCCTGGACGATCGCCTTGCGCCAGCCCGGCCGGTAGCGGTCCAGCAGCAGGCCGTAGGCCGGCCCGCTCGGGTACGCGAACGAGCGCGCGAAGGTCGCATCGTTCTTCGGGTGCCAGACCAGGTCCCAGTGCGCCATCGCGAGCCGCTCGGCCGGCGTGCGGTTGCCGACCATCACGCCGGTGTACTCGGCCAGGCCCTCGTTGCGCTCCAGCGCGGTCTCGTCCTGCTCCGCGCCGGGAAAGCGCTGGTAGCGCGCGGCGCGGAAGGCCAGCGCGTCGGCCGCGTGCGCGCGACGCTCGGCGTCGGTCTTCGCCGCCAGCGCGGCGTCGAGCGCGCGCCATTCCAGCTGCACGGTGTAGCGGCCTTCCAGCGTATCCATGTGCGGGTTGTCGCGACCGTCCGCGCGCAGCCCCAGGCTGGTCTGGATGCGATGGAACGCCTCGTGCGCCATCATCGTGCGGCGCACCGGCGCTTCCTCCGGCAGCGGCCAGAGCATCTCGCTCCAGTGCACGCCGGCCCAGTCCACCGCGGTGTTGGCGATGGTCTGGCTCTTCGGCAGCTCGCCCACGTAGGCACCGCCCTCGGGGTGCAGCTGGCCTTCGGCATCCGCCCGGTTCGCGACCACCCGGCGCGTGGCCGGCTCCACCAGCAGGATCGGCCCGCACAGCGACTTGCCCCAGAGGCGGCCGCCGTCGGCCTGGCACAGCTGCGCGGCCTCCCGGAAATAGCGGGCGGCGAGCGCGGGATCGAGCCGGGGCGCGTCGGCGCCGATCGCGGCGGGCGCCAGCACGGCCAGCGCCAGGCAGGGCAAAGCGGATCGAAGCACCATGCACGTCTCCCGGCAGGAAAGTTCGGCGGCTTGCGGGCGAGTCTAGCGCCGGGTTCGCCAGGCTCACCGTGCCGCCAGTCACCCCCGCACCGCCGCAAGAGCCGCCCCGGCACCGCTGGCTATACTCGGGCATCCGCCTCCAGGAGAGCCTACGGCCATGAACGCCCCCACCCGCATCGACACCAGCCGCACCATCCGCGCGCCGCGCGGCACCGAGCTCACCTGCAAGAGCTGGCTCACCGAGGCGCCGTACCGGATGATCCAGAACAACCTCGACCCCGAGGTGGCGGAGAACCCGGCGGAGCTGGTGGTCTACGGCGGCATCGGCCGCGCCGCGCGCAACTGGGAATGCTTCGACGCCATCCTGCGCTCCCTGCGCGAGCTCAACGACGACGAAACCCTGCTGGTGCAGTCCGGCAAGCCGGTCGGCGTGTTCCCGACCCACCCGGACGCCCCGCGCGTGCTCATCGCCAACTCCAACCTGGTGCCGGCCTGGGCCAACTGGGAGCACTTCAACGAGCTCGATCGCAAGGGCCTGATGATGTACGGCCAGATGACGGCCGGCAGCTGGATCTACATCGGCTCGCAGGGCATCGTGCAGGGCACCTACGAGACCTTCGTGGAGATGGGCCGCCAACACTACGGCGGCAGCCTCAAGGGCAAGTGGATCCTCACCGCGGGCCTGGGCGGCATGGGCGGCGCGCAGCCGCTGGCCGCGAGCCTCGCCGGCGCCTGCTCGCTCACCATCGAATGCCAGCAGAGCCGCATCGACTTCCGCCTGAAGACCCGCTACGTCGACGAGCAGGCCACCGACCTGGACGACGCGCTGGCGCGCATCGAGAAGTACACCAAGGCCGGCGAAGCCAAATCCATCGCGCTGCTGGGCAACGCCGCCGAAGTGCTGCCCGAGCTGGTGCGCCGCGGCGTGCGGCCCGATGCCGTCACCGACCAGACTAGCGCGCACGACCCGGTCAACGGCTACTTGCCGCTCGGCTGGACGGTGGAAGAGTGGTTCGAGCGCCGCAAGAGCGATCCCAACGGCACGCGTGATGCCGCCAAGCGGTCGATGAAGCAGCACGTGGAAGCCATGCTTGCCTTCCACGCCAAGGGCATCCCCACCTTCGACTACGGCAACAACATCCGCCAGATGGCCAAGGACGAAGGCTGCGAGAACGCCTTCGCCTTTCCGGGGTTCGTGCCCGCCTTCGTGCGCCCGCTGTTCTGCCGCGGCATCGGGCCGTTCCGTTGGGTCGCGCTATCGGGCGATCCGGAGGACATCTACAAGACCGACCAGAAGGTCAAGGAACTGATCCCCGACGACAAGCACCTGCACAACTGGCTGGATATGGCGAAGGAGCGGATCAGCTTCCAGGGGTTGCCGGCGCGGATCTGCTGGGTGGGGCTGGGGCAGCGGGACAAGCTGGGGTTGGCGTTCAACGAGATGGTGCGGAAGGGGGAGTTGAAGGCGCCGGTGGTGATCGGGCGGGATCATCTGGATTCGGGGTCGGTGGCGAGTCCGAACCGGGAGACCGAGGCGATGAAGGATGGGTCGGATGCGGTGTCGGACTGGCCGTTGTTGAATGCGATGTTGAATGTGGCGGGTGGGGCGACGTGGGTGTCGCTGCATCATGGTGGGGGTGTGGGGATGGGGTACAGCCAGCACTCGGGGGTGGTGATTGTTTGCGATGGGAGTGAGGCGGCGGATAGGCGGATTGCGCGGGTGTTGTGGAATGATCCGGGGACGGGGGTGATGCGGCATGCGGATGCGGGGTATGAGATTGCAGTCGAGTGCGCGAGAGCGCAGCACTTGAAGCTGCCGATGATCTGAGGCAAGAAGGTGGGCTAGTAGCGGCCCTCGTGGCTCTTGGGACTGGAAGGTGAGGCCTATGGACGCGGAACAGGGGGCGGCGCCGACCGCTTTTGGGGAAGACCGGGCAATTTTTCAGAGCAACTTGCCGCTTGTAGAGAAGTTAGAGCGGGCCCGAGTTGAGCTCTTGGACCTCTCGGCTCGTAACCGGCTGCTCAATATGCCCCGGGGCGCCCGTGGCGGACGTTCAATTGAGATCATCGACGAGAAGACTGAAGAAATCTTCCGTTTGCTGGTGCGCGAGGGGAAAACTTTCACCTTCGTGGCGGGAAGGGCTGCCGAAGCCAAAGAGCTGGCGCTTCCCTCGGGTGTAGTCGAAGAAGTGGCTGCCAACTACGCGATAGGCGACAAAGCGGAAGAAACCTCGCCTTCGGTTGAGCCTGACGAGATCGAAGATCTCGCGCAGCCCGACGATGACAGCACAGACGAGCGCGGCGTATTGCGCCGGCATGCCGATACCAAGCTTCAGACGCGACTGACCAGCAAGGGCCTGCAGAAGCGCCTCCTGGAGCTCTATCTCGACGCGAATACCCTGGAGGAAGAGCAGGGCGTCAACGTGTTGTTCCTGGCGTTGGGCGCGCTCAAGTGGGTGGATCCCAACAATGCTGAGAACGTCCGCTATGCCCCGCTGCTGCTTATTCCGGTCCAACTCGACCGAGGCAATGCCGGCGAACGGTTCAACCTGAAAGTTCGGCAAGACGACTTCGCCTCCAACCTATCACTGGAAGCCTATCTGGACCGGGTTCATGCACTGCGGATGCCTGCGTTCGAGGCCTCGGATACGTTCGAACCGCTCGATTACATCGAGCAGGTCCGGAGGACTGTCGAGGTCAAGACTGACTGGGAGGTGCTGCCCGACCACATGACAGTGGGCTTCTTCTCGTTCGCCAAGTTTCTGATGTACCGGGATTTGGATCCGGCAGTGTGGCCCAAGGGCGCCACCATCAGCGAACACCCCTTGATCCGCTCTTTGCTCGCCGATGGGTTCGCCGGCAGCGATGACATGGTGGACGAAGACGTCAATATTGATCCGCTGATCCCACCTGCCGAAATGCTCCACATCTTGGACTGCGACAGCTCCCAGGCGCTGGCCATCCACGAGGTTCGGCGGGGAAAGAACCTGGTCATCCAAGGGCCACCCGGCACAGGCAAGAGTCAGACCATCGCCAACATCATCGCCGCCGCCGTCAAGGACGGTAAGAGCGTGTTGTTCGTGGCCGAAAAGATGGCCGCTCTAGACGTGGTGAAGCGTCGCCTAGACGACCGTGGGGTGGGCGACGCCTGTCTCGAACTCCACAGCAACAAAACCAGCAAGCGGGCTGTGCTCGAAGAGCTGCGGCGCACTTGGGAGCTCGGCGCGCCTAAGGCACCGAGCCATGGCAGCTTGTTCGACCGGCTTACCGAGGCTCGGGACAAGCTCAATGCCCATGTGCAACGGCTTCATGAGCGGGATTCGGCTTCAGGGCTGACACCGTTTCAGGTGATGGGCCAGCTCGTCCGGTTAAGGGAACAGGGCGAACGCCCCAACGACATTCAGTTGGTAGCCCCCGACCAGTGGGGGCAGGACGGCTTCGCCGCTCGCCTGGACCTCTTGAGTGATTTGGCAAACCGCGTCGCGGAGATCGGAAAGCCAGCAGACCATGCGTGGGTCGGTGTGGGCCTGGACGCAATTTCTCCGATGGACGCGGAACGCTTGGTCGGGCGCATGCAAAAGCTCTCGGAGCAATTGGCCACGGCCCGGCAACAGTTCAATGCAGCCGCCGGCTTGTTGGAGCTCGGCGCACCCTTGCGGCTCTCGGATGTGCCGCCGATGGTCGAGTTGCTTCAGCGCATCGCTCCCGCTCCGACACTTTCGGCAGCTGCCATGGGCAATGAGGTCTGGCAAAACCCGCGGCCCATCAACGAACTGTTGAACCTGGGAGAGCGTTACACCGCAGAGCACGGGGCTCTTCTAGGGAGGGTGACCGAGGCGGCTTGGGACGCCAGCCTGGAAGAGGCGTCGCTTGCATTGAGCGAGCTGCCTGAGGCTTTCGGTGCGGATCAGTTCAAGCGCTTGGCGCGCCTGCTGGATGAACTTCCTCGTTTGATGGGGGAGGCTGCTGCGTTGGCTCGCTTATTGGGGCGAGAGCCGGGAAGCTCCCTTGGGGATTTTCAGACCTTGGCCCGCATCGGTGAGCGAGTGGCAGCGGCTCCGCCTGCCAGTCCCGAGACGTTTGCTTCCGATCTTTGGGACGGCGGTGTCGAGCGAGCGGGCGAGTTGGCGCAGGCGGTGGCCGATTACGAAGGCGCCAAAGCCACCATTGGGCCGCAGCTCACTGACATGGCGTGGTCCTTGGATCTCGTGTCAGCGCGGTCCGTCCTGGCTGCACGTGGAACCAGCATGTTCCGTTTCTTCAGCGGCGAGTGGCGGGCGGCCAATCGGCTGGTCGGCTCGGTTCTGACTACCCCAAACCAGCCATTACCGGTCACGTTGGGTCTCCTTGACACCCTAGCGAAGGGGCAATGTGCCAAAAAGGCCATCGAAGGCGAGGACACTTTTGGCCGCAGTGCCTTTGGGGACGACTGGCGTGGTGTGCGCTCTCATTCAGCGCCTCTCCTGGCGCTGGTGGAGTGGATGCGGTCCCTAAAAGGCTTGGGCGCGGAGCCTCGCCTTATCGCCTCGCGAAGCCCGGAAAAGACTGAAGTGGCTGCTCGCGCCAAGCAGCTGTCTGGCGCTTGCTTCCAGATCGAACGCGATTTGCGTGCGACGTGGGAGGATCTGGGACGTGCCCGGGGATCGTCTTTCGGTGAGGTCGCATCGGTCGAGCGTGCGGACTTGAACGTCCTAATGCAGGTTGTATCGCGTTACGCCGCAGCTCACTCGACAGCGACCAACTGGGTGACCATTGGAGCGCAAGAAGCCGGAGCCATCTGTGCCGTGTTGGAAGAGCTGCAGGTGGGCCAGCGGGATCGTCAGGCTCTCCGCGACCAGGTCGGCTTGGGGCAGGCGGCATTTGATGACGCGTGGAAAGCGGAGCACTCCGACTGGAGTCACCTCAAGGCGGCCTCATCCTGGCTGGAGCAGAACCAGGACATCCGCGCTCTGGCGGGTCGGGTTCGTGACCGAGAGGCGCTGTTGCCACGTGCCAAGGTGCTTGCTGCCTCCCTGGCGCACATCCACACCAGCTTCAAAGCTTTGGCCGATGGCCTCCAACTGGATGTTGAAGTCTCGATGGGAGGGACCCTCTCCGACGCACTGTTGGAAACCATGGCTTGGCGGCTTCAGCGTTGGAGTCAGGAGTATGAGCAGCTTTTCCGCTGGGTGAACTATCGTGACCGCTCGGCCAAGGCCACTTCCATGGGATGCGGTGAACTGGTCACTCGCCTGGGGGATGGGCGGCTGAGGCCAGGCACAGTGACATCTGCATTCGAAATGGCGTATTTCGAAGCGACCTACGCTCGGATGGCGCGAGAGCAGCCCGCCTTGGCGCGTTTCGATGGCTCGACCCATGGGCGGCTGGTCCAGGAGTTCGCGGAGTTGGATCGTCAGCGCATCGCGGCAGCGAGTGTGCAGGTGGTCAAGGCGCACTACGAAAGTGTTCCCCCTCGGGATGGCAGTGCGCTCGGGCCGCTAGGCGTGCTGCGTGGTGAGATCCAAAAGCGAAAGGGCCACATGGCGGTGCGCAAGCTCGTCGAAAAGGCAGCTCCTGCACTACGGGCGCTTAAGCCGGTTTTCATGATGAGCCCCTTGTCCGTGGCGCAGTTCCTCGTGCCGGGGGCCATGGAGTTCGATCTCTTGGTCATGGATGAGGCCAGTCAGATCCAGCCCGTCGATGCACTCGGGGCAATCGCCCGAGCCAAGCAGGTAGTGGTGGTGGGCGATCCCAAGCAGCTCCCACCGACCGCGTTCTTCGCCAAGATGACTTCAAGCAGCGAGGATGACGAGGACGAAGATGGAGCCGCCGTGGCCGATATCGAGAGCATCCTCGGCCTCTTCATGGCTCGGGGCTTGCCCAGCCGGATGCTCCGTTGGCATTACCGCAGCCGACATCAGTCGCTGATTGCCGTCAGCAACCGCCAGTTCTACGAGAACAAACTATTTATCGTGCCCAGCCCCTACACCGCACAGGGCGGGCGAGGGTTGCGGTTCCACCATATCCACGACGGTTTGTTCGATACCGGCAATAAGCGGAACAACCTGATCGAGGCCAAGGCGGTCGCGCAAGCGATCATCGCTCATGCCAGGACTTATCCCAAGTTATCGCTCGGCGTTGCCGCGTTCTCCGCGGCTCAGCGGCGCGCCATCATTGATGAGCTCGAAGTGTTGCGCCGGGGGTTGCCTGCGGAGGTCGAGGACTTCTTCAGGGCCCACCGGTCTGAGCCGTTCTTCGTGAAGAATCTGGAGAACGTCCAGGGTGACGAGCGCGACGTGATCTTCATTTCGGTAGGCTATGGCCGGTCGGTGCCGCACGGACGAGTGCCGATGCGGTTTGGTCCGTTGGGCACCGAGGGCGGCGAGCGGCGCTTGAATGTGTTGATCAGTCGCGCGAAACAGCGGTGCGATGTGTTCGCCTCCATGACCGACGAGGACATTGACCCCACCTACGCAGCCAGCAAGAAGGGCGTCTATGCCTTCCGCTTGTTCCTTCAATACGCAAGGACAGGGCGGCTCCCCATGGCCGAAGTCACGGGACGGGACCACGACAGCGTGTTTGAAGAGCAAGTGGCCAACGCACTGCGGGCGCGTGGCTACGACATACAGGCCCAGATCGGCCTTGCTGGCTTTTTCATTGACCTAGCTGTGTTGGACGAGGAGCGTCCGGGCCGGTTCCTCTTGGGAATCGAGTGCGACGGCGCCGCCTACCACAGCTCTCGCTCAGCGCGGGACCGTGATCGTCTGCGGCAAGCCGTGCTGGAGGAGCATGGTTGGACCATCCATCGGATCTGGAGCACTGACTGGTTCCAGCGGCCCGGCGAGCAGTTAGATCAGCTGGTCCGTCGCATTGAAACCATCAAGGCGGAGTATGACGAGCACCAGGAAGAGGTGGCTCTAACCGTGCAGTTGGACACGGAGGCGCCCTATGTGGAGCGCGAGGCCGTCGAACACGAGGGAGACGACGTGGGGTTTGCCCCCTATGAGGAAGTCACCCTGACACGGCCCCGGCATGTGGTGGGGGACCTTCATGAGGCCCCTCAGGGCATTCTGACCCAACTGGTTGAAGAGGCCGTCCGCATCGAAGGCCCGGTCCACCGGGATCAGGTCATAACGCGGATACGAGAAGCCTGGGGATTAAAGCGTTCCGGTGGGCGAATTGAGGACGCTGTAGAGCGCTCCATCGAGATCGCAACCAAGATGCAACGCATCGCACGACATGGCGACTTCCTGTCCCTTCCTGGCCGTGAGCCTGTGCCAAGGGATCGCTCAGAAGTCACGGCGACGGCGCTCCGGAAAGCGGAAATGCTCCCGCCCACCGAAGTCGAGGTGGCCGTGTCCCAGCTCGTTCAACGGAGCTACGGGGCCACGCGGGATCAGGTGATTCAAGCTGTTTCGCGCGGGTTCGGCATCCGAAATACCAGCAGCCAAGTGCGGAGCGCGCTGGAAGACGTGATCGAGAAGATGATCACCCGCCGGCAACTGAAAGAGGTGGCTGGATTGTTGACCGTGGTCGAGTAACCTTAAAACGGGACACCATTTCGCCGCCGGTGTCGGTAATCCCCCCGCAGGTTAGCTGACCTCAGAAGTGGAATTTTCTCGTAGTCTTCGCCGAGGAGGTTCCATGAAGAAGTCCCGCTTTACCGACAGCCAGATCATCGCCGTACTCAAGCAGGCGGAGACCGGCACGCCCGTACCGGAGCTTTGCCGCGACCACGGCATCAGCTCGGCGACGTTCTACAAGTGGCGCAGCAAGTTCGGCGGCATGGAGGTATCCATGG